>CAIWJG010000867.1 GCA_903912925.1 uncultured Verrucomicrobia subdivision 3 bacterium
CGGCTCGTCCCCGGTTGCGTTCGCCAATCAGCAAGACCTGGGGACGAGCCGTCCCCGCCCCTGCCGCGTGCGCTTGGGCGACCTAAACAGTTACGGATCCCTTATTACCGACTTTGTCACTGGCCGTGCCAGTCTCTCGCTCGGGCTGCTTACATTGGTTGACTATTTCCCCAAGACTCCTCACTATGACGGCGATATGAAGCGACGGGAACGCTCCTTTGATATTTGTCTGGCCCCCTGGACAAGCCCATCGGCGTATTCCTCCCGGCTGGCCCGGCCCCGCTGTGCGGGCTTCACCCTGATCGAACTGCTCGTGGTCATTGCGATCATCGCCATCTTGGCCGCGCTCCTGCTGCCGGCGCTGTCGAGCGCCAAAGAAAAGGCCAAGCGCATCGGTTGCGTCAACAACCTGCGCCAGATCGGCATCGGCATGACGATCTATGCCGGAGATAATGATGACCGGGTAGTTCTGGCGCGCAATATCCCCGGCAGCTCCGAGTGGGTGCAAATCGCGATCAATCCTCCCGAGGCCGCCGCGGCTGCTTCGGTCGGCCTTACCATTCGGTCCAATAACTGTTGGACCTGTCCGAACCGGCCCGGGTTCCCCACCTACGAAGACTCCTATCCTCAATGGAACATTGGCTATCAGTATTTCGGCGGTATGACCAATTGGCACAACAGCGCTTACAACGGTCCCTCGCGTAGCCCGGTCAAAATCTCCCAAGCCCGGCCGGGGTGGACCCTGGCGGCCGACTCGATCATGAAGATTAACGGTGTATGGGGTGGCGTGGACCGCGACGTCGCCTATGCAAACATGCCCCAACATGTCCGACCCGGCAGCAAAGTTCCAATCGGGGGCAACCAGCTCTTTATTGATAGCTCCGCCTACTGGATCAAAGCCCAGAAGATGTATTCCCTGACCACCTGGTCTCCGGGATCGCGCGACGGCTTTTTCTATCAGGATGAATCGGACTTTCCCCCTAGCCTGATCAGCGCCTTGCCCAAGTTGCGTTTTCAGTAGTAACCTTAGTGGAATGAAACGACTTCTGATCCCTCTGCTCTTCGCCCTGACCGCTCACGCGGTTCGTGCGTCCGACGCCCGCATCGCGTTCCTCGGCGACAGCATCACCTATGACGGTCGCTGGCCCGCCCTGGTCGAGTCCGCGTTGCGCGCCACCCCGCAATTCGCCAACGCCGACATCGTCAATCTCGGGCTGCCGAGCGAGACTGTCTCCGGCCTTTCCGAAGCCGGACACGCCGGTGGACAATTCCCTCGCCCCTGCCTTCACGAACGGCTGGAGCGGGTGCTGACCGCCTTCGAGCCCACACTCGTTCTGGCCTGTTACGGCATGAACGACGGTATCTACCAGTCGGCGGATCCGGCCCGCCTCAAGGCCTTTCAAGACGGCATCCTCAAGCTCAAGTCCGCCGTCGAAAAGCATGGCGCCCGCATCATCTTCATCACCCCGCCCTTGTTCCGGCCGGTCAAGGCGTCCGATGATCCCAACCGATACGATGCCGTGCTCGATAGCTATGCGGAATGGTTGGTGTCCCAGCGCGCCTCGGGATGGCAGGTCGTGGACATCCGCCCCTCCGTGAAACAGGCCATCGCGCGGGCGCAAGCCGCCAACCCGGCGTTCGTTTACTCGGGCGACGCAGTGCATCCGGGCGACGACGGCCACCGCTTCATCGCCGAGGCTGTCTGCCAGGGACTGTGGCCGTTGCTGAACTTATCCGGCTCAGCTCATTTCGCCGATGAGTCTGCATTGGCGATCCTGAAGCAGCGGCAAACCCTGCTCAGGGATGCCTGGTTAAGCCAGGCACGTCACTTGCGTCCCGGCATCCCCGCCGGACTGCCGCTGGAACAGGCGCGCGAAAAGGCGGCGCCGCTGCTGGTGAACTACCGCGCTGCAGCCACCCGCTCCGGGGACAGCTCCCCCGCCAAGTTGTCCCAATGGTCCGGCTACCTGCGGCTGGACTTTACGGTGGACGGGTGCGCGGCGCTGGTCGTCCGACCCAAGTCACCTGCCCCCGGCTTGCCCTGGATTTGGCGCACCGAGTTCTTTGGCCACGAGCCGCAGGCGGACATTGCGCTACTGGGCAAAGGCTTTCATGTGGCCTATGTGGATTTGCAGAACATGTATGGCGCCCCCGTCGCCATGAAACACATGGACCAGTTTTATGCCGAGGTAACTCGCGCTTTCAAACTCTCGCCGAAGCCCGTGCTGGAAGGCCTCAGCCGCGGCGGCCTCTTTGCCTTCAACTGGGCCGCGCTGCACCCCGACCGTGTCGCCGGGCTCTATGTGGACGCCCCGGTCTGCGACTTCAAGAGCTGGCCGGGCGGCAAAGGCGTCGGGCCCGGCTCGCCCGGTGATTGGCAGACCCTGCTGAAGGTTTACGGCTTCACGGAGGCCCAGGCGCTCGCCTACGACAAGAACCCGGTGGACAACCTCGCGCCGCTGGCCAAAGCGCATATCCCCATCCTAGCCGTCATCGGTGACGCCGATGAAGTCGTGCCGGTCAGCGAGAATATCAACCTCGTGGAGATCCGCTACCAAGCCCTCGGTGGGAAGATTCAGGTCATCCGCAAGCCCGGCGGCAAGCATCATCCGCACAGCTTGGTCGATCCCGCCCCCATCGTGGACTTCGCCGTGCTCGCCGTGAAGGCCACGGGTACCGCGGATTCCAGCGGATCACGTTAGTGTAGTGAATGAGGTCAGCGGTGCCCCGGCTCTGGCGTCCTATTCCTCTCACCCGCACCTGACTTTCCCGCGGCCCACGCCGGAGTCTCACCGTAGTACCTCTGATCGGTTATCAGAGGTACTACGGTGAGACTCCGGTGGGGCTCCGCTGGGGTTATGGAGGTGCGGACGGCATCCATACCATCCTCAGTGCCTTTTGGGTTGCCGCAGAGCCCCCAGAGGAATGGGACTCTCCCGATGAACAGACTGGCGAAAGACCTCTGCGCCCCCGGGGCGTTGCTTTTTCACACTATCGGCCTGGCACGGAGCGGAGCCGGTCACCACATTCTCGGCTAATGCGCTGCCTTGTTCTTATCTAGCGAGGAGGCGGCAGGGACCGTGTCCCCCGCCTAAAACGTGAACATTACCTCGGCTCGCAGGAATGGAATTACCGTGTTGTAAGAGTAATAGCTGCCCGGAAGGAGAAATTCGCTCCAAAGATGGCCGTTCATGTGCGGGCCAAATTTATATTTCAGTATTCCCGATACAAAATTGCCGCGGAAGTTATCCTGATTACTGAACAACGTCGTACTGGCTTCGCGGGTAGGCACATCGCTCATAGCAAACAGGGCGTAGTAGCTGGTGCTGACCTCCAGGTCCTTGAGGGGATTGAACGTCCAGGTCGGGCCGAAACGAATCAGGTTGCCCTCCTGGCCAACCCGGGACTCCGCCGCATAGCCGTAGAGGCCGATTTCACTCCAGTGCGGCCAGCGGCCCCAGAGCACGTCAAACATTTCATCGTTGCCGGTATGCGGGTTGTCCCCAGAGAGCATTTCAAATGACAGGGCAAGCTGGTTATTGAGTGGGTCTTTGAACAAATAGCTCAACTTGCTGTTGAGACCATAAGCGTTGAGGTCGTGATAGTAGTTGGCTGCGGCAGCCCCGGCATCCGAATGTTTCAAGCTCGGATCCTGCTTCTGGCCGAACTGGTAAGCGCCTTCGACCCAGTATTTCCAATGGTCGCTGAGCGGTCCATTGATCCGACCGCCTAGCGTGTAGATGTCGGCATTGTCGCCGTTGGCCGCCACCTGGCTGTCGTTCTTGTAGATGAAGTAGCCGGTCATATTGGCGGCCTTCATCGAACTGTTGGCGACCTGCAGGATGGCACCCTTTTCGTTCTGTTCCGTCACGAGCAGGTGATTGGGGTTGATCGTCGGGAGCCAGGCATCGTCATGGGCATCTTGAATGATCCCAATCGCGTCAATCGTCGTGTGCTGGTCTTTGAGCTCGTAGGTAGCGCGAGCCGAGTCCAGGAAGTAAGTCCAGGAACCATCGATGGGCGTTCCATCGCCAACCAGCCAGCCATCACCCAGAAACAGGTCCTGGCGGCCTGCTTTGACGGTCAGGGGCAAGGCTGCCACATTTCTCCAAACCACATTGAGGCTATCGATGAACCCCTCTCTCCAGTCCAAGCCGGAGTTGCCTTTGTACGGGGTGTAGCCCGCCGGCTCCATCCACTCTCGGGGTTCAGCGGCGATCCGCGCGTTCAAGCTGAGGTCTTCCACCGGTGTGACGCTGAGCCAGAGGCGCCCTCGGAAGCGAAAGTAGTCCTGCTGGTGCAGGTTGGCATTCGGGTTAAGCGTCAGCAGATCGTTGAAGTATTCGTTGCGTACCCGTAAATCCGCGCCCCAGCTAAACCACGGAGCCGGATTCTTAATGTCGTAAACCGTTTGTTCGGTGGCGCTCAGGGCTGGTGCCGGTCGGGCGCCGGCTGCCGCTTGGGTGGATTGGTTGGTTTGGGCCGGGGCGACCATCAGGGCCGCGCCGAGGGTGAGGAGGGTCAGCGCTTGCACTTTAGTAGTCATGAGTCGTTCTGCTTAAGACCAGCGCCGCTCCTCTGAAAGCGAGCACCAGTCGATCGTTTCAGGTTAAGGTTGTCATGCACACTGGGAGCCTTCGTTAGGTCCTTCCTGCGCGGCACTCAGTGAGGCAGGGGCAATCTTAGGGACTGGGGACTGAATGTCTAGCTAATCTGAAGCTTACCCCATGTTTTTGCATGTGAGTAGTCTGCCTTGCCTGCCGCTATACCGACAACATAAGACCAGCATATATTCTGGTCTAAAGGTCTGATTGCACCTTTCCCGAAATGGGCCGTGGGCAGGGCCAAAGAGTTGTAGGAGACGACGTAAGGAGTCACTAACCGGAGGCTGTCTGGGAAGCGCGATTGACACGCGGCCCACCTCAGCCAAGTATCTCAACTGTGTCTGCATCGGTAGAATCACCTCCCAGCGCCGCACCGCAGCCGGTCTTCCGGGTGCGCGGGCTGACTAAGGTTTACGGGACCGGGGCCGCCGAGGTGCGCGCCTTGGCCGGGGTGGACCTGGACCTGTACGCCAGCGAGCTGGTGGTGCTCCTCGGCCCTTCCGGCAGCGGCAAGACGACGCTGCTCAACAACCTCGGCGGCCTGGATGTGCCGACGGCGGGCGAACTGCAATATCGGGGGCAAGACCTCACGGACATCGACGAAGCAGCGCTGACCCGTTACCGCCGCGACACCGTGGGCTTTGTCTTTCAGTTCTACAACCTCATCCCCAGCCTGACGGCGCGCGAGAACGTCGGCTTGATTACCGAGATCGCACGCGACCCGATGCCGGCGGAGACGGCCCTGGAGATGGTGAACCTGGGCGCGCGGTTGGACCACTTCCCGGCCCAGCTCTCCGGCGGTGAGCAGCAGCGCGTGGCCATTGCGCGGGCCATCGCCAAGCGCCCGGAAGTCCTGCTGTGCGACGAACCGACCGGCGCGCTGGACGTGCGGACGGGCATTGTGGTGCTGGAGGCCATCCAACGCGCGAACCGCGAGCTGGGCACCCTCACCGTCATCATCACCCACAATGCCATCATGGCCGACATGGCTGACCGGGTGATCCATTTGTCCGATGGCCACGTACACCATCTGCGGGTGAATGCGCACCCGGTGCCGGCCAGCTCACTGAACTGGTAATGAGCAGCCATCTCGACCGCAAGCTGTGGCGCGATCTGAGCCGCATGAAAGGCCAGGCCTTCGCCGTGGCGATGGTGATGGGTTGCGGTCTGGCCATGATGATCATGGCGCGCAGCCTGGTTTTTTCCCTCGAATCCACTCGGCGCGAATACTACGAGGCCAACCGCTTTGCGGAGGTGTTCGCTACGCTGAAGCGCGCCCCGAACTCTCTCGCCGCCCGCATCAAGGAAATCCCCGGCGTAGGCACCGTCCAGCCCGGCATCGCGGTGCAGGTCACCATGGACCTCCCCGAGCTGGATGAGCCCGCCAGCGGCCAAGTGCGCTCGTTGCCGGACTTCGGCACGCCGGAGCTCAACCGGCTGTTCCTGCGCCGCGGCCGCTGGCTGACTCCGGGTAGCCGGGGAGAAGTTCTCGTGGGCGAAGCCTTTGCCCTTGCCAACTCGCTCCAGCCCGGCGACCCCATCGCCATGCTGCTGCACGGTCGCCGCCAGACCTTCCGTATCGCCGGCATTGTGCTCTCGCCCGAGTTCGTCTTCGAGTCGCGCCCCGGCGTGGCGCTGCCGGATAACCGGACCTACGGGGTCTTCTGGATGCCCTACCGCGAGCTGTCCACGGCCTTCCAGCTCTACGGCGCCTTCAACTACCTCTCCCTCACGCTCGAACCCGGCGCCTCCGAGCGGGCCGTCATCGCCGATCTGGACCTCCTGCTGACGCCCTACGGCGGGCGGGGTGCCTTTGGGCGCGCCGATCACCCCTCTCATATCCGCGTCTCGGACGAGATCCGCGTGCAGACGCTGATGTCCATCGGCTTCCCCGTCGTCTTCCTCAGTGTGGCAGCGTTTATGATCAACGCCGTCCTATCGCGTCTGCTGAACCTGCAGCGCGAGCAAATCGCCATCATGAAGGCCTTTGGCTTCACCAACCGGCAAATCGCGGTCCACTATCTCAAATTTGCCTTAGTCATCGTGGCCGTCGGCACCGCCTTGGGGGGCTGCGGTGGGATGGTGCTAGGTCATCGGCTGGTACTTTTGTATCACAAATTCTTCCGGTTCCCCGACCTGGCCTTCCACGCCGACCCCACCGCTTTTCCCTTGGCGCTGCTGGTTTGCACCGTCGCCGCCGTGATCGGGGTGTTCGGCGCGGTTCGCCGAGCGGCGCGGGTGCCGCCCGCCGAGGCCATGCGCCCGGAGCCCCCGGCCAATTACCGGCCCGCCTTCGTCGAGCGCACCGGCATCGCCCACCTGCTCTCCCACACTTTCCGCATCGCGGTGCGGAATCTCGAACGCCGGCCCGTGCAGGCGCTCTTTACCGTCGCCGGCCTGGCCCTGGCCACGGGCATCCTGGTCGTGCCCAACGCATTCAGGGACAGCGTGGCCCAGATCCTGGAGACCCAATGGGATAGCATCCAGCGTTCGGATCTCAGCATCGGCCTGGTCGAACCCAACGACACCCGGGTCCAACACCTCCTCCGCCAGTTACCCGGGGTCATCACGGTTGAACCCGCCCGCGGCGTCGCCGCGCGCATCAGTTTCGGCCATCAGCGCCGGCAACTGGGCATCCAGGGCATCCCCGCCGACAGCCTGCACAGTCGAGTGATCGACGATGACAACCACCTGATCCCGCTGCGACCCGACACCATCGTCGTCTCCTTCAAGCTAGCCGAACTCCTGGGCGCCAAGGTCGGCGACGACCTGTGCGTCGAGATCCTCGAAGGCAAACGCCCCGTCCGCAACGTCCGCCTCGTTGGCCTGGCCGGCGACTTCACCGGCATGAGCGCCTATATGGACCTCCCCTCGCTCAACCGCCTCATGGGAGAAGGGGATGTTATCAGCGGCGCCAACTTCCGCATCGATGGCGCCCGCCGCGCCGAGTTCCTGCGCGCGCTCAAGGGCATCCCGAGCGTCGCCTGGGTGGCCATCAAGGAATCCCTGCGGGAGAACTTCCGCACGAGCACCGCCGCGAGCATTGGCCTGATCCAAAAGATATACCTGGTCTTCGCAATCGTGGTCGCCTTCGGCGTGGTTTACAACAATGCCCGCATTTCCCTGGCAGAGCGCGCGCGCGAGCTGGCGACGTTGCGGGTGATCGGGTTCTCCCGGCGCGAGGTCGGCGCCGTCCTGGTGACGGAACTGGTTGTCCTTGCCATCGTCGCAGTGCCGATCGGCCTGCTCCTGGGATCAGGCTTCGCGAAGGTCATTGTGCGGGCTATCAACACCGAGACGGTTCGCTTGCCGCTCGTGCTCACCGCCAGCAACTACGCCTTTGCCGTGTCGGTGGTAGCCATCGCCTCGACCCTCTCGGCGGTGGTGGTCCTGCGCATGCTGCACCACCTCGACCTGGTCAGCGCGCTGAAAGCTCCGGAGTGAGATCGCATGTTAACTTTCCAATTCACGGTCCGTTAGTCTTTAATATACCGCGCACATGAGCCAAACGTTGCAACGAGCCGCTAAACGCCACACTCGCCGCTGGCTTCCCTATGCCGGCGCGGTCGTGCTGGTCGCGCTCATCACCGCCGGCCTGTGGCCGCGGCCTATTCCGGTGGAAACGGCACGCGCGACGATTGGCACGCTCCGCGCCACCGTCAACGAGCAGGGCAAGACCCGCATCAAGCAGCGTTACGTGGTTTCCGCCCCGGTCACCGGCCAACTGCAGCGCATCCCGTTCAAAGCCGGCGCTGAAGTGCACGCCGGCCAAACGGTGGTAGCGGTCATCGAGCCGGTCTCGCCGACACTGCTCGACGCCCGCACCCGAGTGGCGACCGAGGCCAAACGCGACACCGCCCTGGCGAATCTGGAAAAGGCGAGGGCCGGGCAGCGTTTCGCCGCCAGCGACTTGCGGCGCTTCGAAAAGCTCCACGCGGAGAAGATGGTCTCCGTCCAGGAGCTTGAAACCGTCCAATTGCGCGAGGCTTCGGCCACCAAAGAGCAAGCGGCTGCCGAAAGCGCGTTGCGCCAGGTTGAGGCCGAAATGGCTGAGTTCGCGGGCAACGCCCCCACTGGGACCAACACGCTGCTGGACCCCGTTCAGGTCAAAGCGCCGGCCACCGGCTCCGTGCTCCACATCTTTGAGGAGAATTCGCGCGTCGTCGCCGCCGGCACGACGCTGATGGAGATCGGAGATCCTTTGGACATCGAAGTCGTCGTGGAAGTGCTCTCCCGCGACGGCGCGGCGATCCCGCCCGCTACGCCGGTCGAGTTGGAACAATGGGGCGGGGGCGAACCGCTCAAGGCCAAAGTCCGCCTCGTTGAACCGGCGGCCTTTACCAAGATTTCGGCCCTGGGCGTGGAAGAACAGCGGGTGAATGTCGTCGCTGACCTCCTGACTCCGCCGGACCAGCGGCGCAATGTAGGCGACGGTTTCCGCGTCGAAGCGCGGATCATCGTCTGGGAGGCCCCTGACGCCCTCAAGGTCCCGGCGGGCGCATTATTCCGCAAAGGCGATCAATGGGCTGCCTTTGTCATAGCCGATGGCCGTGCCCAATTGAAAATCGTCAAAGCCGGCCGCTCCAGCGGGACCGAGACCCAGGTGCTGGAGGGTCTCAAGCAAGGCGAGGAAGTCATCCTGTATCCCGGCAGCCGCGTCCGGGATGGCCAGCGCGTCACACCGGTCATTCTCTGACCTCCCCCTCCGCCGCGCAGAACCAGTTCCCCCTCACCCCGCCCCCTGGGGAGAGGGAGCCCCAGAGCACGGCTCCAGAACTCCTGACATAGGCACGAAATCCCGTTGCGTAGTTTTCCGCAGTTTTGACCCCGAGAATGCGATTCGCGTGCGGGGATTCTGCCAGTGCGACGCTTTGCACACGCAAAGACTTGTGACACACTCCCGCCGAAC
>CAIWJG010000868.1 GCA_903912925.1 uncultured Verrucomicrobia subdivision 3 bacterium
AATGTCCGCGCTCCTGGACCGCGTGAACCTTGTTCGCAGCCTTCGAATGAATTCGACTCTCGCCCTCCGGCGGCTACCTCCTTCTCGATCCGCTCCCACAACACCGCTGTCCTTGACCCTCGGTTCAGGCCGGCGCTTATCCGGGCCTCCAGCTTCTGCTCCAGTGCAAACAGGCGGGCGCAGGCGGGACAGGCCGCCAGGTGCTGCTCGATTTTGAGGGTGGTCTTGGCGTCCAACTCGGAGTCAAGGTAAGGGTCTTGCATGGTTTGGACTTCATTGCATTTCATATTTAGTTCTCCTTCAGTAGGAACGATGAATGGTTCAGGCATGGCTTGAGGGGGCACGCTCACGGTGCTGGGAACCGTGACCCCGGGAGAATGATCGAACTCACGTTCGATGCTACGAGCGGATTGGTTCGGCGTTCCCCGCGGGCGATGAGGGCGCGCATCTTTTGGCGAGCGCGGGAAAGGTTGCCCATCACGCTGCCCAGCGGGATGCTCAGCGTTTCGCTGATCTCACGGTAACGAAGTTCGCCGATAGCGCGCAGCAACAGCACCGCGCGCTCGGTGTCCGTCAACGTCTTCAGCCCCGCTGCCAGGGCCGGCTCCAGCAATTCGTTCAAGGCCTCCGGCGAGACGGGTTGGCTGCTACCCTGATCCTGCGCTTCCGTGCAGGCCAGCCCCGCCAATTCCTCCGGTTCGAGCTGAAACTCGTGGCGGGCAATGCGCGCATGCTTCCGGTTCAGGGCGAAGGCCTCGCGCGTGAGGATCTTGAACATCCAGGCCCGGAAGCTGGCGTCTTCACGGTATCGGTCGAAGGCGGCAAAGGCGCGCAGCACAGCGTTTTGTAATGCGTCGGGCGCCTCCTGCGGCTCCCACATGAGCCGGCGGGCATACGTTTCCAGGTCGCGCTCAATCGGCTTGAGCAGCGCCAGAAAGCGGTCCGACTCGGATGTGGCAGTCTCACGCATATCAGTATTCTATATGGACAAAGCCAAGCGCGGGCCGTTTTATTACAACTATTATGAGCGAAGCGCCGATGCCCGTTGCGGAACCTGCTACAGGTGGGCGCTGCTCGCCGATGCCACGGCGGCATAGGGGCGCAGCCTTTCCTATGCGGGCGTGGACGCTGTGTGTCAGGTGGTACCAAGCAGACACCCGCGTTAAAGACCCCAGACGCAGGGGCATTCGAGCAAGGCTGGGGCAGTCCGGCGTGGCCTTCCTTTGGTTCTTGGTGGTGTTGGCAGCATGGCTGCTTCTCACCCTCACCAGCGTCGCCGCACCTTGCTCCTTCAGCGAATCTCCAGTTCTTCGCGGCGCTGGGAACACTGGCCCCGGGAGAATGATCGAACTCACGTTCGATGCTACGAGGGGGAACATGACCAACGCCTCGTCCAAGGCGCCAGGTCTCTTCGCAGATGCGCGTAAAGAGCACCCCGCACCCCCGCTCCGCGCCTTCCCGACACCCGAGGAATGGCCCGCCTACCGCCGCGACGGCTCTTTGCAGGCCCGTTCTCCGGCGCGTGGTAGCATCGTGTCACCACGAATCGTCTGGCAGCAGTTCGTAGAGAATGATCGAACTCACGTTCGATGCTACGAGGGGATCGTATCGCCACGCATCGTCTTGCGGCAGTTCGTGGGTGTCTTGGAGAGCCAGGTGGTGCTTGAGCCCGGTTCCGGTAATGGCCGGTTGACATTGCCGATGGATGAGCTTGCTCCTGGCTCCATCTCGGCAAGCCTTGCTGCGGGTAACTTTCTTCCGAAGCCTGATCTGGTTGAAGGCGAGGCCCGTTCCACGACCACCACCTACGCCGATGTGCTGCCCGAAGAGCCCGGCAAGGAGAAGATCGAGTTCGAGAGCGGCTTTGCCAAACCCACCGTCAACGGCCAATGGCAGAAGTGCGTGGGCCGCTGTTTCGCGCGGCGTGAAGGCAAGTCATGAGTCACCGAGGGTCGCAAGGCATGACTGTCGTATTCCGCGAGGCCAGCGACCCGGCCCTGACGGTTCACGCCCAAGTAGCCGCCGACGTCAGTCGGCGCCATCTTGCCTCCGATAAGAATGCGCCGACTGACGTCGGCGGCTACCACCTTCCAGCGAAGCGCACGGGGCATGCGATATTCGGGCCAGAGATCGGCGCTGTCACCTTGTTCACGGCCCGATGGACTGGCGGCAGTTTCAAGAGCCTGATGAGCGTCACTGGCCAACGGCTCCAAGCCGTCGGGCTGGATGATTCAAACCGCCTGCTGGTTCGCGCCTATCATGCCCCCGTCGGCGCCGCTTCCTTGCAGGTCACAGGCGCGAAGCCGACGCTGCTGGCCACCATGCGGGCCCCCGGCAGCCCCGGACCGGTAGCCGTCGCCTGGCCGGATGGCGCGAAGGAGCCTACGATCCTGGTTCAGGGCCAGGGCGAGGAGATCGTTGCATTTCATTCGCCGTCCACCAATGTGCCGACGAAACTCACACGCTTCCGCGGACGCGGCCAGAGCGTGAACTGGCCGGAAGCCCGCGGGCCAGTCGTCGCCGACCTGGCGGGCGACGGGCGCAGGCAGCTCCTCCTTGCGGCCGCCAGCCCCACTGGCTGCGCGCGTTTTCAGGCAAATGACCTTTCCGGGCGCGCGCTGTGGCACCACGATTTCCCGGATATTCCTGGCACTGCCCCGGTGTGGAACACGGGCGGCATCATCCTGTGGCAGACAGGCCACTTCACGGACCAGCGGCGACAGGATGTGCTGGTGACCATCCGGCGCTCGATGATGCACAGCGAGGAAACCGCGCTGCTCTCCGGCAAGGATGGCCGCGAACTCTGGCACCGCAACCGCCAGATCAGCCAGCGCGGCGTCGGTGGCACCCTCTTCGCCATCGCCGATTACGACGGCGACGGCCTGGACGACCTCGCCTCCCTCCACCCGAGCATCCTCTACCTGCTCAAGGGCAGCACCGGCCATGATTTGCTTGCCAAGGACGCGACGTGGAAGGAAGTCCCCGCCAAACCGGTCTATTGGGGGCAGCCCATCGCCGGTGATTTCCTCGGGACAGGGCGCCCGGCGATCTTCTTCGGCGGGCGCTCTATGACCGGCCTTGTCCGGGCAGACGGCCCCCTCGCCTGGTGGGACGCTTTGGATCACAGCCCGCAAGATTGGCCGGCGTTCGGCAATTTCTCAGGCCAGGGGAAACTCGAAGCCATCGGTGCCGGCTATCCCGACGGCATCCGCTGCTACGACACCGCGACCGGCCAAGTCCGGTGGCACCTGCCGATGCCCGCCCTTGGTAGCGTAATTGGCTCAGCCAGTGCCGATCTCAATGGCGACGGCCGGGACGAAGCCGTGTTCGTCATCGGCCAGCAACTCGTTTGCCTGGGAGCCGGGAGCACTCCCGCCGAGGGCCGCGTCCTGTGGCAGCTTCCACTGCCTGTCCAGACCGGCCCCCCGAGCCTCGCCGTGCTTGATAAGAAGATCGGGCTCTCCATCCTCCTCGCTGGGGCCGATGGTTTTGTGTATGCGGTGCGTTACTGCCAAGACCGCGGGATAGACGACACCGAGCAACCCCTCACCCCAGCGGCCGAAAAGCAGAAATTGGGAAAGCCGAAAGTAGAAACGATAGACTTCACGGGGCAAGGGGAGAGGGAGTAGCCTCGGCAGCTTCGGGTGTAGTGTATGCTGCGGACTCCTCAGTAAGTCATTTGCTGGGGCTGCTCGAAGACGATTTCCACGAGTGGGATCTCCCACGTCGGCACCTGTAATCCTGCTCGTCGCGCAGGATCCACTTCTTGCTCGGCAGTTCGCCGAACCGCTCCGAGGAATCGGACCTCTTTGATTGCGTTGAGCCGGCTTGACCACTCTCCTTGGGCTCGCTTGGACAGTCGGGCGACGGGCGTGCTTGCGGCATTCCGAAGTTCCAAGTTCCCGCTGGTGTCGCGCGTCAAGCGGAGCTTGTCGCCGGGCTGCAGGGCCGCCAGGGCCGCGTGAATGGGATGGTTTGGCCCAAAGTAGCCTGGGTAGCCCAAGTGGATGCCCTCCAGCGAGAGCATTTCGTAATTGAAGAAGACCGGGGGCTCCACGCTGCTGTTTCCGGTGAACTCGCGGCGGAGTATCGCGGCGCCAGCCAACGTAGCGGGCAGGGAGGGGCGAACATCGCTACGATCAAAAACGGCCAGCGTCTTGCGGGCGCGAGTTAAGCCGACATAAAAAGTCCGGCGCTGTTCCTCTTGCTCCACGCGTTTGGCGGGGAGCCGCCAGGGACCGACGAGCAGGACGTGGTCAAACTCCGTGCCTTTCGCAGAATGGACCGTGCTTAGCGTCACGCCTTCGCCATAGGTAAATTCCCGACGGCTTTCGGCGCACGCTTCATACAGGAATTCGAGCGCCGCCTGCACGGGAAGCTCAGCATCGCCAGATTCCTCCCGCCACGCCTGCAACAGACGGCCCAGGAAACTAACCCACGGATTTGCTTCTCCCAGAAACGTCTCAGCCGCCATACGAGAAAGATCGCCGGCCCGCAGGAACGCCTGGCGCGACTTCTCCAACTGGTCGAGGAAGCTTCGCATTTCACGAATTTGGTGCAGGGGCGGCGTAGCGTTTCGCGCCGCAACCCACCGCACGGGTATAGACGCTTCCTCCGCGAGGGTCCGGACCTGAGCCAGGTCGGTGTGCTCGCGAGAGAGCACCGCAATGCTGGCCCAATCGAGCACGCCCAACTCGCGCAGACGGCGAAGCTCAGCCAGCACCGCTTGTGCCTGGCAAGCGCCGTCGGCCACCTGGATGACCTGCACCTTGCCCTGACCCAATCCGTCCTGGCGGCCAAAATCCCCACCCGGTCCTAGCAGCTCGCGGTGCCGGTCAATCCGGATGGGGTACCTGGTTTTCATGCGATCAACATTGGCCGCGATCAGCCGGTTGGCCGCCTCGATGATATAACGCGTCGAGCGGTAGTTCTCGACGAGGTAATGGACCTCGGCTGCGTAATCCTGCTGGAAGCGGCGGATGAATTGCACGTTGGCGCCGCGGAACGTGTAGATATTCTGATCATCATCGCCCACGGCGAGGATCGAAAGCTTCTGGTCGGCGTCGTCGAGGGTGCGGCCGGCAATGGCGCTGATCATTTCGTACTGGGGCTCGTCGATGTCCTGGTATTCGTCCACCAGGATGTGCTGGAAGCCGGCCAGCAGCCGGTCCCGCACTTCATCGGCTTCCAGTCCGGGAGGGACCTGCTGACCTCGCAGGAGCTGGACGGCGTCGTTGATCAGCACATCGAAATCAAGGTCGCAGCCCCGGACGTCCGCCCGCTCGGAAAAGGACCGGCCCAGCAAGCGCATGGCCAGGGCGTGATAGGTCAGGACCGTCACTCCGCGGGCGTCGTCGCCGACGAGGTCGTTCAATCGCCGGCGCAACTCGATGGCGGCGTGCCGATTGAAACAGCAGACCAGAACGCTTTGGGGGCGGACGCGCTCCACGCGCAGGAGGTAGCCGCAGCGGTGAACCACGGTCCGGGTCTTGCCGGAGCCAGGCCCCGCCAGAATCAGCAGGTTGCGGCCGGGCGGTGCGGTGACCACCTTGATTTGAGCCGGGCTCGCCAGATCTGTGACAATCCCCTGAAAGGAGTGGGCCGTCGTCGCGTGCTGGAGCAAGTCGGGTTTGGCCTGAAAGTAGCGGCGGAGGAACTCATCCTTGGCCAACGTGAAATAGGCCAGCACCAGTTCCAAGGCGGCCTGAATCCGCTCCAGGCCCAACCGCGCATACTCGCTCATAACGTGTACCTGCAGTACCCGCTCCTGGTAGTGGTGTTCGAGGGGTTGGTAGTCGGCGACCTTATATTTTTCACCGCGGGCTTCCGGCTGGAAGCGGATCGTCATCGCCGAGCGGAACACGGCCAGCCCGTGTTGGAGGATGATGACGCGCTGCTCATGCAGAAACATCAGTGCCCGCTCCAGCGCGGCGTCAATATCCTTTAATTCCGCGCGCAGCAACAAGTCCCGGTCGATGGCCTGGTGCAATTCTTCGAAATGGAATTCCACCAGGAAGTCAGCGCGGGCGGGGGCATCGGCGGGGATCTTAGCCAGGAGGGCGTCCAAGACCAGGGCGGCCAGCCGCCGGCGTTTCTCTGCCAGTTGGCCAATCGCAGTCCAGTTGCGCCGCACCCGCACGCGGTAGGCGTCGCGCGACAGATAGCGCAGGTCAATGCTGCCTTGCGTGCCAGCGAAGCCGCGGCCGTCTTCGCTCAGACTCGTGAGCAAAGAACGGATGAGCGCGGTGGAAGAGCTGCAGCCTTCGTCGCACAGGCGCTGATTCAGGAGGCCCAAGGAGAGCGGGAGCCAACCTTCCGGATCAGGCTCCTCCAGCGCCAGCACCTCCGTGAGCTTTCGATCCGCCACCAACACCTGGTCCAGCCGCAGTCGAGAATGGTCCACCACTTTGTGGCGTACAAAGGCGGTAAGCCGCATGTCGCGCTTCATCAGACCGGCCTGTGTCATGCTGCCGAGAATCTTGAACACCTTAGCGCTCAGGTACTCCGGGTTGGTCAGCGCGGCTGGGTTTCCTTTGGCATAGCTGGTGAGTTCGGGCAGCAAAGCCAATTGGTCCACGGTAAGGCCTTCGGTGGGCGGGGTGTTGAATATCTCACGAAGAATCGCCAGCCAGAGGGACTGCTCGGTCGTGGGCAGGTCCAACCCCGCCAGGATGACGCGGGCCTCGGCCAGGTCCTTCACGAGGGGCCGCGCTTGGAAGACGTTGGTGACATTCTCATCGCGGCGGAGCAGGTTCGCGCGCTCCAGCCAGGAAATTGCCGTCCTTACCTTGGTGTCGGCCATGCGATCCTGCAGGTCGATGTCGATTTGGAGCGCTTCGTCGCGAAGGATTTCGCCGGCGGTTATGACAATCTCCTCCTTGTCCCCGCGGGCGGCCTTTCTGAGGCTCCTAAGGATTTGGGCGATGTCCCGCCGGCTGAGCTCGGAGAAGGCCTCCATCCGGAACTGCCGCTCGCAATCCTCCTCGGCATAGAGCAGCACGCATTCGGCCTTCATCCCGTCGCGTCCGGCGCGGCCCGCTTCTTGCAGGTAGTTCTCCAGCGAGCCCGGCGTATCGGCGTGGATGACCAAGCGGACGTCTTCCTTGTCAATGCCCATGCCGAAGGCGTTCGTCGCACAGATGACGCGGGTGTCGCCGGCAAGGAATTCGTCCTGAGTTCGCTTCTTCTCCGGGGGCTTCAGGCCGGCGTGGAAGTGGGCGGCTTTCCACCCGTGCGTGCGCAGGAATTCTGCGGTGAGTTCGGTTTCGTCCCGGGTGGCGCAGAATACGATGGCACTGCCTGGGCGTCCCTCGGGCAACCGATCCGAGAGTAGCTCATGCACTCGTTCCAACTTGCCGGACTCCGCGATGGTCTGCACTTCGAAGCGCAGGTTGTCTCGCTCGACCCCGCCGGCGTAGAAAGCCAGTTCCCGGCCGACCTCCTGCTTAAAGTAGGCGAGGATTTCCTCCCGCACGTCCTGCTTCGCAGTCGCAGTAAAACATGCAATCGGCGGGACCTCGCATCCCTGCTGCTTTGAGAATTCTCTGATGAACCGCCCGGCGTAGAGGTAGTCCGGTCGGAAGTCGTGTCCCCATTTGGAGAGACAGTGGGCTTCATCGAAAACCCAGCCGCCGATCTCACGCTGGGCGATGGCCTCGGCAAAAGAGCGGTTGCGCAGTTGCTCGGGCGAGACGTAAAGCAGCGCCACGCCGCCGAGTCGAACCCGGCGCAGCACATCGCTCCGCTCGGGCGAGGTAAGCAGGCCGTAGAGCGCGGCCGCGAAGGGAGTTCCCGTGCGTCGGACCAGGCCGTCCACCTGGTCTTTCATCAGGGCTTGCAGCGGGGAGAGGACGATGGTCAGGACGCCCCGACGATAGTTGCGCGCCAGGGCTGGCAGTTGGAAGCAAAGCGACTTGCCACCGCCCGTGGGCAGAATTGCCAGCAAGGAGTCGTTGCGCATCCCGGCCTCAACGATCTCCTGCTGCAGGCTGCCGCCGGTCGTGCTTTGCGGCATCGCGCGGAAAGCATCAAACCCAAAGAAGGTGTGCAACTGTTCCTGGGAGTTGTGGACGCGCCGGCAGTAGGCGCAGTCCACTGAGTGGCAGGGGACCTCGCGCAGGCGATTGATAAGGTCACCGGTGAGCGGGTGCCCCAGGCGGACCCAGGGCGGGAGCACTGAGTTCGAGCCGGCCACACGCAGCCAGGCGAGCACGTAAGCCAGCGCCAGGCGTTGGGATTGGGTTTGCACCAGGGATTTGTCCACTGGAACGCTGGCGCAACCCCACTGAGGGATCAGCGCGCGGCAGAGAGCGAGCGCGCGATCCTGTGGCGGCGGGGCGCCACCCAGAGCGGCGAACAGTATCGCCATCCCACATGAGAGTTGGTCGGCCTCCGCATCTGGAGTCGCCAGCAGAAAGTGCAAGACCTCGAAGAGGCGCGGTTCGTTCTGCCGCAGGCCGTCGAGCGCTTGAAACTCGTCCGCAAAGAGAATGGCCGCCTGGCGGGCATCGGCCACCGGGTCATTTAGGCTCTCGCGGACTAGTTTGTAGTCCTTCACCAGGCGGTGGTAGGGGTTTTCCGGGAAACAGATCGGCGACAGTACGAGCGTGTCAATGACGGGCAGCTTAAGCAGCGGGTGGCGGGCGGCTGCCGCATGGAGGACCGGCAGATCGAACCGCAGGAGATTGTGGCCAACAACAAACTTGGCATGGAGGCCCAGAGCGGCGAGCTCGTCCAGGGCGAAGGCCAGGCTGTGTCCACGAGCGCGCGCCAGCGATGCTTCAGCGCACACGGCTCCGAGCTTGAGGATATTGCCTTGATGGGAGACCTCGAGGTCCAACAGCAGCGCGCCCCGCATCAAGACAGCGAACTCGATTCGTTGCCCTGGCTCAGTTGGTGCGGGGCTCGGCTGCATGCGTTTCCCGCCCAGCATAGCCAACGGGTTGCGCAGTTGTCCAAACTTCTAATGCCCGATCAGCACTTCTCATTATGGACGAGATGGGGAAGCCGGGTGAGGGCACCCGGCCTACAAGATGGCGGTTTTGCGGGGGATGTAGGCCGGGTGCCCTCACCCGGCGGGGAGTGACAGGGCCATAATGAGAATTGCTGATGCCTGATTGCTCCCGACCCGATAGAGCGGGCGGTTGCTGTCCGGCGCAAGTTCTTGCAACTGGAGGTGAAATCTGCGGCATTGGAGTATTGTGACACGGCCTTATACTAACCGCGTGTTCTCCCTCGGCGTGGTCCTCCTGGCCGCGGGCAGCTCCACGCGCATGGGAAAGCCCAAGTTGCTCCTGCCCTGGGGCAAGACTTCCGTGCTTGGCCACCTCATCGAGCAGTGGAACGCCCTGGGGGCGAAGCGGGTTGCCGTCGTTTGCGCCCCCGCCGACAAGGCCATCCGTCTGGAAATGGACAGGCTCGGCTTCCCGGCCCGGGATCGGATTATCAACCCGGCTCCCCAGCGCGGCATGTTCAGTTCCATTCAATGCGCGGCACAATGGCCCGAATGGGATGCCGCAATCACGCGCTGGGCGATTGTATTGGGAGATCAGCCGCATCTGGAGCCGCAAACGCTGCGGCGCGTCCTCGAATTCAGCGCCGCGCACCCCGCCAGCGTCTGCCAACCCGCACGGCTCGGACATGGTCGCCATCCCGTCCTGCTGCCCAAGAGCGTCTTTTGCCAAGTAGCCATCTCGACTGCGGCAACCCTGAAAGAGTTTCTTGCAGGCAGCCACCGGAAAGTCGCCTTCTGTGAGCTGGACGATCCCGGTTTAGACCTGGATATTGACTACCCGGAAGACTACCAGAATGCGCTCAAAAGAGCCGGGCTTGCGCCGAAAGGCGAAACAAGTGTTGAATCGGCAGCCAATCATCGCGAATAATGGGGAATACAAACTATGAATCTCGATGAAGCACAACGGACGAAGGTAGTGGAGTGGGTCGCGCAGGGGCTGAAGCTCTCAGACATTCAGACCCGGTTGGTGTCGGAACTGGGAGTTACCATGACTTACATGGAGGTCCGATTCTTGGTGGATGACCTCAAATTGACGCTGAAAGACCCGGAACCGGCCAAACCCATCAATTCGCCCCTTGCGGCCCCGGCCGCACCGCCCGCCACGGGAGCGGAGCCCCCCATGCCGGTCCCGAGTGCCGACGGAGCCGGACGTGTATCGCTCTCCGTGGACAAACTTACCCGGCCGGGCGCGGTTGTGAGCGGCAAAGTTACCTTCAGCGACGGCGTCACCGCCGCCTGGCAAATTGATCAAGGGGGCCAGTTGGGCCTGATTCCGTCCAAGCCTGGCTATCGGCCGCTACCCGCCGATGTGCAGCCGTTCCAGATGGCGCTCGAAGCCGAGCTCAGCAAGCTGGGCTTCTGAGCCCCTGATCCCAGGGACAAGCGTTGAAGTTTGGGCCACTTAACGCCAGAAACGCTCCAAAAAGCGCTATATGCGGGGCTTCTCGAAAGCGGATAACCACTACAGGGTGCGCATCTTAGATTTTTCGGAGCGCGGACATTCTTGTCCGCCGGTGGACTTGCGGGTTGACCATCACGCAAAGGCGGACAATAATGTCCGCGCTCCAGTCGCCCGTGCCAACAACATTGGAACAATCTAAGATGCGCACCCTGTAGTGGTTATCCGCTTTCGAGAAGCCCCGCATATAGCGCTTTTTGGAGCGTTTCTGGC
>CAIWJG010000869.1 GCA_903912925.1 uncultured Verrucomicrobia subdivision 3 bacterium
CGTTCGCCAATCAACAAGACCTGGGGACGAGCCGTCCCCGCCCCTGCCGCGTGCGCTTGGGCGACCTGAACAGTTACTCAATATCAATCCGAATGGAAAACCTCTTCCATATTGGACCACCATTCGTCCGGGGCGCGGTGGGCGAGGGGTTTCTGGCAGGGCTTGCAGCAGGACCACCAGCGCTGAGTGATCGGGTCGGCGGCCATCTTTGCCATGTCGGCGGCGAAATCGGCGCCGGTGTATTCGAAGTAGCTGAAGAGGTAGTGCTGACCGTCATCGAGCTGGTGCAGGTAGATCGAGTAGTTCTGAATGTGGCACTGCTGGATCATCTTGAGCACGTCCGGCCAGACGGCGGCGTGCAGCTTCTTGTATTCTTCGATCTTCCCCGGCTGGAGGCCGAGGACCATACCATAGCGTTTCATGTTTGGCATATTGTTCATTTGGGAGCGAGATCACCGAGGTGGTTTCCGTAAGTCAGCAGCAGCACGGCCGCGACCAGCACCAGGAGGGCGAGAGCGATGGTGCGGTCGGTCCAGCGCCGGCAGGCGCGCCATTCGCGGAGAGCGATGCCGACGAGATTGCTGAAGAGCACCAGCATGATCATGTGAATGGCCCAACTGGTGAACTTGTAGGCGCCCATCCGCACATGGCCGAGGTTATAGAAGAAGAACTGCCCGTACCAGAACAGCCCGGTCACCACTGCCATGAGCCAGTTGACCGGCAGGCTCGCCTTCTCGGGCCCGGCGGGCAGTTCGAGAATCTCGCCGAGGGTCCGGTGCCGCGCGTGCAGGTAGAGGCAATAGATGGCAGTGGTCAGAAAGGCGCCGGTATTGGCGAAGATGTAAACCACGTTCCCGCGCCAGACGCCCGCGCCATGAGCAGTGGCCACATCGGCGATCGGCTCGCCGGCTTCCAGGGCGAACCCATACACGGCCGATAGCACACCTGCGAGCAGGGAGAGCAGCAGGCCTTTCATCAGCGAGAACTCGCCCTGGCCCGCCTGCTTGCTCAAGTCATGCTCTTTCATTCGACCCGCCGTTCCCGCCAGCGCGATGCCGGCGGCGCCGATCATAATGCCAGCCATGATCCAGCCCGATCCGGGCTTCTCCAGCGTGGTGCCGAGCGTGCCCTTGACCAGCGGCGGGATCAAAGTGCCGAGCACACTGGACAGGCCGACCGCGATGGCGTAGGTGAGCGAGAAGCCGATGTAACGGATGGAGATGCCGAAGGCCGTCCCGCCAATGCCGTAAGCGGCGCCGAGGATAAACGAATTGAGCATGGGCCCGCGGGGGGCCTCGCGCAGCACTGCGGTAAGGTCGGGGATGGTCAGCACCGCGCCTACGATGGGGAGGATGAACCAGCAGAAGGCGGCCTGGGTGAGCCAGTAGGTCTGCCATGACCAGCGCTTTACTTGCTTTTGCGGCGTGTAGCACGTCGCGGCGAAGCAAGCGCCGACTCCGTGCAGGAGCACGCCAAGCATAGGATTGGAGGCAACGGGATTCATTTCCCTCCAATCACCACATCCTGCCGGCGTGACTCGGGCGTCACGTGCAGCGAAGTGAGTTTGCCACCGCGGAGAACGCCTTCAACGATGGTCTGCTGCGGCGCGTGCAGCTTGAACTCGACGTCCCATTCCTTCGGCCAGGCCGGCAGGAGGAAGATCTGCCTTCCATCGGTCTGCAGCAGCATGGATTGAAACGTCTTCATCAGGACGCCGCCGTGGTCCTGGTCTGGCGTCCAGTCATAATTGGGCCCCCAGAAGGCAGGGAAGCGCTCGCCCTGATCGTGGTTTCGGGCGCGGTTGACAAGGCCCTTGCGCGCTTCCTCCGCCAGCCCGAGATAGGCCATGAAGATATGGTCCTGACGCCAGCCGCTGTCGCCGCGGTCCCAGCGATGCTCCAAGGCCGCCAGGGCCCAGTCGGGATTGGGCCGGTTGAAGGCAAAGAGCCGGAACGGGAACACCGGGTAGAGTTCCGGGTTTTCGCTGTTGCTCCTCTGAGCGAAGAGCTCCGCGGGCGCGAGCGCCTTTCGGCCATTGACGACGCGCAGGGGAATTGGCGGCAGCTTGGCGTGAAGGCGCTGGCAGAGGTCGCGGTCCGAAGGCGGCGCGAGTTCCGCCGGCATGGCCAGGAGACGCTCCGTGATGGCGAGGCAGCCCGCAAGCTCAGGCATCGCGTTGGTGCAACGCCACCAGGTCTCGAGCGCCTGCGAGGGGTGCATGACGAGTTTGCCCTGCGCGTTGGTGGGATAGTGTTGGTCGAAGAAGGTAAGGATTTCGCGCGAGAAGGGCAGGGCGGTCTGCCGGAGGAACTCGCCGTCAAGGGTGTGGTCATAGTAATCGAGCATCATCCAGCACAGCTCCAGCCCGCCCACCCATTCCCACTTGTGCCAGCCGCTTTCCTGAAGCTTGTCGGCGCGCTTCTCGAACGGCGTCCAGCCGTAGGTCTCACTAAACACCGGGCCCCAGAACATGATGCATTCCGGGTAATAGGCCCCCTCGTGGCCGAAGTAGAGCCTGGCGCGATACTTGCAGAGCGGCAGCAGCTCGTCGGCATACATGTGGAATAGCGGGCGCTGCAAATCGAAATCGCCGGAGGCGCAGAGGCTGATATAGGGCAGGCGCGTGTTCTGCCACCAGTAGCCGGGACCCCAGCGGCGAAAATCCGGGTCCTGCTCGGTCGGGCCGGGCGGCACGGTGAACAACGTGCCATTGAATTTAATCGGGAAGGCCCCACGTCCGGCGCAGGCGGTGATGAACCGTTGCAAGTGATACATCTGGCTGACGTAGGCAGCCTCGTCGTGCACCGCTTCGCCTGTGCCACCAGCCACGAGCTTGCCGTCCACGTAAAGGCGGCATCCTCCCGCCGCGGAATCCGCCACGGCCGCAACATGCGTCCAGCGATCGGCAGGGAGGGCGTCTGGTTGCTGAAGAATGGTGTCGCCGCAGATGAAGCGAATGCTGTTACCGGGATGGGTGTCAAACAGGAAGCCGTCGCTGCCACCTGCCGTGATCTTGTCCACCAGCCGGGCACCGCCGTCGGGTAGCTTTGGCGGTTTCACCCAAGCCTCGACAGTCATGCCCGGACCGAAGTCCCAGGCGACCGAATTGCTCACCGTACCAAGGGCGTCACTGGAGAACAGCAGCTTCGGCTTTCCGGCCAGTGGGTGGCGGTCGGAGCGGGCGAGGGCCTGGATTTCAGATTCGGACAGGGCTTCGCCGAACAGGCTCACTCGCCCCAGTTCGCCTGTAAACTTGTTGCCGCCGCCCTGGTCCATCCCGATGCGCACCGGATGCGTGTTCCTGGGCACCAGACTAGCCAAGGCCGGTTTTGAAACAGCGTTGGCCGAGGCGCGAATCCAGCTCCGGTCCCAGAACTTACTCCACCAACCGTTGTGGGCCTGGCGCCGGCTGGCGAACGGCTGCGCTTCGACGCGGTGGATGGTGTCGTCCATGCCTGCCAGCCAATGCTCGGGGGTTGCGGGATGCTGCGTCAGCACGAAGACGCTGAATCGGTGCGAATTGCCGCGCGGCGAGCGCAGGCGGCGGTCGTCGAGGCGTTCGCCTTTGTCGGCAGTGACCATCGCCCCAAAGGTGCGGTGCAGTAGCGGGTCGGCCTGTTTGAAGCCGGTCAGGCCTTGGACCTGCGCGAGCATCTCTGGTCCAACCGATTTGATGTTGTGGTGAAACCAGCCGACGCGGTCGCGCTGACCCGTGAGGACGGTATCCGGTTCGAGGATCGTGGGGGCATGCTTGCTCTTCGGCTTGCCGGTTTCGTTCATGACATCGCTGCATTCCACTTCCGCCATTTCATACTGATTCGTCCGCCAGACTTCTACGAAGGCAGTGGCTTCCATCGGCGTGGCGCTGTCGGCGGTGACGTGAATTACGGGATTATTGGCGTCCACCCAGAGGCGAATTGCCAATTGCTTTGAAGCGGTCGCGTCGCCGGTAGTGATCTCGAGGCAGCCTTCGCTGAGCTTAAGTTCCTGGCGGAAGGTCCGGCCTGTGACGATGGGATTCGGCTCGAAATGGACCCGCACCTTGCCGACCTTGAGGAGGCGCGCGTTGTCATCCCACGAGTCGGTCTTGCCGATGTAGAAATGCAGGTCGCCATCCTTCGTCATCCAGGCGTTGAGGGTGATGTCCCCATTGCCCAATGGCATCGAGCCGTGGTGGTTTGCGCTGGGGGAATCCCAGGCGACGTTGAATGTGTCAACCGGTGCGCTGCGCGCTGCCGAGAGGATTGCCGAGGCGGCCAGCGCCGCAGCAATGAAGTGCTTGGATTGTCTCATAAAGCTAAACTGTTTAGTTGGATGCAACGTTCCCCCTCACCCCGGCCCCACTGCCGTTGAATTAAGGAATGACAGGAAGCGCGACGTGGCTTCTCCCTCTCCCCGTCGGACGGGGAGAGGGGCAGGGTGAGGGGGGAACGGGCGCACGAGTGCACAGATGCCGATAAGGTCAGTCATTTCGCTTTAGCCGTAAACAGCTCGTCATCGACCGCGGCACTGAAGTCGCGCAGTCGAAAATAGGTAGCTTTGCCGTCCGGGTCAGGGAACTCCGTGAGCGTGAGGGCGAGGTCGCCTTTCTTCCCAAGACCAAAGCCGGGCTTCCACGCCTGAACACAACATCCGAGACCGCCGGGGCGCACCGTGATGTTCTCCACTGGGTCGGCTAGCGACGCAGGATCAAGTGCCAGGTAGCCTAGTTCGACGCCGTCGAGCTTGGCGAGAGTGGGGTTTTGCGCGGGGTTGAGACAGAAGATCTGCGGGCCACGCATTATGGCTACGCGGCCGTCCTGGCGTTGGCGCCCTTTCACCAGACGCCAGGGCATCGGCAGGTCGAGCCGGACCTGGTCGCCGGCTTTCCATTCGCGATTCACGACAAAGAACGCGCCTGACTTCACGGCGCCTGCGGCAGGCTCGCTGTTGACGGTTACGCTCGCGCTGCGCGCCCAGGCGGGAATGCGCAACCGTAGCGGGAACTTCACGGGGCGCGCCGGGTCAAGCCGGAGTTGGATGCGTCCCGAGTTTGGGTAATCGGTTTCCTGCCGTATCGCCAGCGGCACATCGTTGCCCACGGACAGCTTCGCCTGCGCGGGCGTGTACAGATTCACGGCCAGTCCGCCGTGAGCTTGGTAGAAGACCATCGCGGGCAGTTCGGAAACGATGCGGCGGTAATTGCACGGACAGCAGTAGGTATCGGTCTGCCAATAGACGCGCTCGCCTTCGACCGGAGCGAAATAGCGCAGGCGGCGGCCGTCCGGGGATTGCGCCGCAAAGAGTGCGTTGTAGATCGTGCGTTCGATGAGGTCGCCCATGCGGGCGTCACCTTTCAGCCGAAGCAGACTATCATAAACACGGAGCTGATACGCGGTGGCGCAGGTTTCGCCGAGGTCGCCGCGCCCGTCTTGATCGTCGGTCCAAATCTCACACTGGCCTGTGCCGCCGGTGATGAGCAGGCCGTCATGGTGCAGCATGAAGTCGAGCGCACGGTCCGACTGCACGAGGAGGCGGCGATTCGGCTGAGTGCGGTAGAGTTCGAGTTGCGCCAGTGAGCGGGCCATGTAGGCGTAGATGTGGCCCTCGATGCCTGAGCGGCGGCCCACGACGATGGGCAGGTCCCATTCCGGCAATTGGCGCGTTTGCACCACAAAGTTCAGATAGGACGCCGCGCCGGTCTGGCGACCCAGCGCGAGCATCGTGCGCTCCAGTCCGGTGAACGCGACATGCGGCGCCACGTCGCCGTCCTTGCCCCAATTTGGCGGCATGGACGCCCAACGCTGGATGAGATAGTCAGCGGCCTTGCGCGCGGCGACGAGGGAGCGTTGCTCGCCGAAGTAATGGTAGTCCGTGAGCAGTCCCCAAATGATGTAGCCGAGTTCGTGCGTGTCCCAAAGGCCCCAGACGCGATACGGCGGAGCCATGATGCCGATGTAGCCGTCGGGTTCCTGGGTCTTGAGAGTCTCTGCCACGAGGTGCTGCTTGAGTTCCAGCACGCGCGCATCGCCGGACTGAGCGGCGAGCTTCACGGTGGCATCGATTAACTTGCCGAGACCAACGTAGCCATCTTTGGCGGTCCTGGTCTTGAACGGCTGAAGGAAAGCGCCGTCGGCATCGAGCACGAGCAGGTTGTTGGTGATGGTGATGGCGATGCGGCGGCCGATTTCGCCGCCAACCTGGACGTCGCGGAGGCTGAGGGGGACAAGGGCGTCGGACGCCAGCGCGGCCGATGCAAACAAACAGGCCGCGGCCAGGAAGGCGAAGCATTGGAGCCGTGGGCCTGCGGAACTCGGGTGCTGAAGAAAGTGAGATCGGCTCATGCTTGCTGGGTGGCGTTTGTGTGGTCCGATCAGAGAGGCTCATCAAACTCCCCGAGTCGGATCGGGTAGTTCCCGTATTCGCGGACGAGTTTGACGATGTAATCGTAGGTATGCCCGGACACGGCGCTGCTGACCGAGTGGTCGCTTTGGAAGATAAAGCCCCCACCCTTGGCCGCGTTGAGCTTGCGCAGGACCTCGCGGCGGATGGCGGCACGGTCGCCGCTTTCCCAGACTTGAATATCGCTGTTGCCGCAGAACCCGATGCGATGGCCGTAATGCCGGCGCAACTCCAGCACGTCCATGCCGGCCTTCGCTTCGAGCGGGTTGTAGGCGTCAATGCCCATCTCGATATAATCCGCGAAGATCGCCTTCACATTGCCGCACCCGTGGTAGATGACCGGCAGGCCGTGTGCCCGGGCGTGCGCGGCGATCTGGGCGACCCACGGCTTGAAGTACTGCCGCCAGTAGTGCGGCGACATGAAGGTGCATTTCTTGTAGGCGACATCTCCCCAGATCACAAACCCGTCGAGCAGGCCCGCACCCGCCTCGATCTCGGCCTTGGCCATCTCCAGATAGAAGGCGCCGATGCGGTTGATGACCGCACCCATGCGCTCGGGGTATTCGGCCATCCACAGCATGGCGTTTCCCTGGCCAATGAGGCGCGTGAGGCACTCGCTGACCTCGATCATACTCCCATACACTGGGAAGTCCGGCCGCAGCGACTTAAGCGTCTCAATCCACGCGGGCGAATTGCGCTGGAACCCGTCCCCCACGCCTGCGATCTGGTTGTCGCCCGCCGCAAAGAAGCGCCTCCGATCACGCGGGTCTTCGAACTGCGCCCGCTCCAGCTTCTCGAACGTGTCGGTCTCCCAGGCCCGCATCTCGGGCATGGGATACTCGAAATGCTTGTGCATGATCGCGCCGAAGCCGGTCTTCACCACCACTTCCTCCGGCGTTTCGCTCAGCGTCTCAAACGGCCGGATCCACGGATCCATGTTCGGCACCGTGACGATCCAGTCGAGGTCGTAATAGTAATACGGATTGGCATCGGCGGGCAGCCCGAGATCCTGCCGCCATCGCTCGATGAAGCTGCCCCAGAAGAAGTCGCTGATCGGGACGCAGTCGGGTTCCTGGTGGCGCAACGCACAATTCATACGGTCGAGCTTGCGCAACGTTTTTTCCTTGCGGCCGATATCAGCCGCTCGCCCGCCGGTGGTGTCAAACATGCTCATGCAGCGTTCACTTCTCGCAATTTCGGTTGCAGGAGTTCCTCCAACCATACTGGCCAAGGCGTTCTGATCATTCTGAGATTTCGCATAGCTCATCCGTGGCAGCCGGGCACAATGACGACCCGGTCTGTCACGTCTGCCGGAGCTTAGCGGGTGCGCGCCGCCTCTGGAATTACAAAATTGGGGTGCTTGGGGTGGGGATGTTTCACCGAAACGTCCGTGTTTCGGTGCGCGCCGACGCCTCGGCCAGGCATCCCCGCCCGGGCAATCGGCCCAACGAGACCGCGCAGGTTACTCCTGCGGTGGGAGGAAATGGTCTTCTCTTGGGGTGCAGGCTTTCTCGGATTTGCGCTTGCCCAGCGAGTTGCACCCGAATATAGTAACGTCTGTTGAGAGCAAACAGACTGGGAATGTTGGTTGCTCGCCGGTTTTGCTTCCGCGCACTCATAGCCGCGAGTAATAGCAGCTTGGCAGAAGCAGTCGACGCCGCAGTCAAACACCTCACGGAGAGATGGCCGAGTGGCTGAAGGCGGCGGTTTGCTAAACCGTTGTACGGTCAAAAGCCGTACCGGGGGTTCGAATCCCCCTCTCTCCGCCATTCTTGATTATCAACGACTTACGCAAGATACTGGTCCTCCGCATAACGGATTTGCATAACAAATCCAAGATTCTCCAGGGCTTTCCAAGGTTGTCAACGAGGATGCATTTGCTTGGCCGTGATCGGCCAACACCATCTGACACAGGCTTTGGGTTGCTCGGATTCCGCTGCCAAGCCCACGCCCGCAAACTCGTCCAGCAGCGGCCACGGCGGCTCCAAGCGCGGGACAGAGCGTAGTTATCAGGAAAGCGCGATGCGTAAGCACATACCCCAGCTCGGACCCGGTTCGAATCTTGGCCGGGACGAAGCGATCCAGCTCGCGGTCGTCGTGCTCGTCCTCGGCAACCGGAAGCCCCAGGGCCATCAGGCAACTTCCGGTATGGCCGCATCACCTTGTTCCACGTTTGCCAACCAGCATCACCCCACAGACGCCTGGACGCGAGTATTTAAGCCGACCCATGAAATCTTGGCTCAAGGGCTGCCCGCGCCGGACGTTTAACGTCGCCTGCCAGGCTGGTCGCTGTCCAGGTGGACCGAAGAGGGTGCCGGGGCCAAGGCGCGTGCCGCCCGTGCCAATGGTGCGTTGGACGGCAGGCCGCGCAAGTATCCGACCTCCGCTTAATGCCCCATCCGGTTCGGCAAACACGCTGACATCGCCATCGTAAACATCGTGGGGGTTCACGCCGCCAACTGAAAGCGGTTTCAGTTGATCCCGACCCGCCCTCAACCGCCTAGAAACGTTGCCTGAAGCAAACGCTCCACGGCGGTCATCGCCGCTTGCAGTTCAGCGCGTTTTCGATTCATCGCCGGATCAGCCGCCTCGGAGAGCGCCAGCGCCTCCGCGCAATGCTCCGTCAAAGGCAGACGCTCATCGCCTGTCCCCAACTGAACGACCAGTTCCTTAACGCGCTCGATTCGCTTCAACGCTTCCGCGATCTTTTCCTTGGCCCGCTCGACTCCGACCGCGCCGAGCTCGACCTCCTGTAGCAACCGACACGCAAACGTTCGGCAACAATCCGGGCGATGCGGATAAATGCGGCATCGCCTTCCCTTCAACGCCCCGCAGGGCTGCAACAAGAGCCCGCCGCCATCCTTATCGGCGTCCTCGATTTCCAGCCCCATGACTTCCAGTGCCGAGGCTTCGTCGCCGTTGGCCAGTTCCACATCGGCAAACAACGACCCGTCGCAACAAAGTCCGCAACGGGTGCAGAGCGTGTCGGTCGGGCTTGGTTTCATTCAAGGATGACAGACAATGTTATTGGGTCGCGAGGATTTGCTGGAGGGTGGCGGCGCGAGGGGAGTTGTCAATATCAAGAAAGCGGCCTGTGTAAGCCGTGGAAGAAAGGCGGCGAGGATAAGAAGACGGTCGGCCAGGTTCGCAAAGCACAGGACGCCCAACAGCAGTTGAAAGAGGTATCCCTGCGACCGTCGAGCACAGCGAAATGAAAATGGCTGGCGGAACGCGGCTCCATTCGTTAGCCTCTTCCACGGCTGGCACGGGTCTTGGTTGCCTGTGCGAGCGCTGCTGTGACTTCATGGCACAGCAGCGCCGCCAGCCGTTGGCCTCCGCCCGCGCCGACCGGCTACGCCCAGAGCGCGTTTCCGTGTGTCTGTGTAGGCCGTATGGACGATGACCGGTTAAACCATTATGCCGGGTGAGCATCTGGACGGTGCCCATGCCGTTGCCCGAAGTGCCAAGGGAGCGTTCAAGCGGGATTTTGGGCTGCGGACGACTCTTGAATTACAATTCGCCATGAACAGGCGAGAATTGATGGTAGATTATGAAAACGAGAACTCACTTCAAAACGGGAAAAGCCCGGCGTGACAATCCAGCGCCGCGTGGTCGGAACCGGCCGCAAGGCAAGAAGGTGCAGGGTAAAGGCAGGGGTGGAAGTCGGCAAAGAACTGAACAATTAATCGAGCAGCCGATTTCAGACTCAAGCGGCACTGTGGTCTGCGAGATTTGCGGCCACCCGGTTGATCCCCAGCGAATGCATCCCCACATGGTACGGTTTCATGGCGTGGCGATCCGATCGAGAGGCGCATGGGCTGAACAATCCGATTCACTCGCTGGTAAAGACGGATAGCCCCGAACCGGAACTCGCGAGTTGCTCCAGCGCCTCGCCGAAACTGGTGGGGTGATCCCAATACTGAATTGCGAATCTAAACCGAAGGAACGATGGCAAAAATGAATTCCAAGACCGAGAGAAAGCCGCCGAGTCCAAAACCAGCGGCGCAGCAGGAAGACACGGCCTGTTTAGTTCGAGAAGCCAACCGCGCCCAAGACCTCAGTGTCATCTTTGCTCTTCCTAAACCGGACGCCAAACGGGTATCACTGTGCGGCGACTTCAATGACTGGTCGCCCGGTGCAACGCCCATGGCGCGGCATAATGACGGGCATTGGAAAACGACGGTTGCTTTTAGCGCCGGGGCGCTATCAATACAAATTCATCGTCGATGGGGATTGGATAGCCGACCCGACTGCTCAGAACAACGTGCCCAACGAGCACGGTTCCCTCAACTCGGTGGTTGAGGTCCGAGCTGACAATCGTGCGTAGCGGCGGTTGTCCGCAGGTGTGGCGTAGGTGGTGCCCCATGGGTCTTTTATGAGCGTATTGTACGAGTCGGTTGAGAATATTGAGGCGGTTTTTCCGCGCAGCAAAGAGCGGATTGCTTATCAGGGACGGCTTCAGGTGCTGGATTCGGGGGCTTCGCCGGTGCGTCTGGAGTTGAAATTTGTGCCGCCACACCCGTTTTGCTGCAACATGCCAGAGAGCCATTCCATCCGAGGCAAAAGCGTGACGGAGATTTACGTCAAGTTGACCAAGTTCCTGCGGAGGAGTGGATTTGAGTTTGGACGTTGATAACCAATGATGGCGAGGCTGCTACGCAGGTAAACGATGTCGGTCATCCTCGACATAGATTTGGATTACTTTCCCCTGTTCGACCAGCCGCCGGGCGAATTGGAGAGGCTGCTCACATGGGCCGGTCGTCCGGTTGATTTTGTCGTTGAGCACCATCACGAGGCATTCAAGCGCTGGAAGCAGATGGTGGTGGCGCACGCTATCCAGCCCCCGCACCTTATCATCCATGCCGACGAGCATCACGACATGCTGTCGGAGAGGCCACCCGCCAACTTGGGGAACTTCCTCTACTATGCCGGTGAACAAACCCGGTCGAGCCGACCGCCACCCCGCTTCTCCGGTCCACGGCGGGCAGCAATTCCTGGCTGGCTCGTGCGCAACCAACGTTCGTGTTTGGTGTATGGACAGGAAGCCCGCCGTTGACTTCAAACTAAAAAAGCCCGGCGGGGGTTCGTCATGGGGAGGTGGGGGTGGAGAACCCCGCTGAAGGAGACGACCACCACCGGGCGTGACAGGTGTGCCAAATCCAGTCCTTGCGGTCAAGCCCCCCTTTGCTTGTCTTGCTGGTCTTGCTGACCTCGTGACCGTGACTCCCACGGTCCACGATGCCATCCATATCGAGGTCGGCTTACGGCACTGGGTCATGACCCCAGTGCCAAGGTCAAGAGTCGTAATAGCCGTAGCTGGTGCTGGATAGGCGTACACCGGCGCTGGCTGAGCATAGACTGGTGCTGCCGCCTCATAAGCGGGCGCGAATTGAGGCGCGGCGGGCGCTGGCTGGGGGGTGCTGTTCGCCCAATCCGACGTGAGTCCGGTTGGGGTGGGTTGGGGCGGGTTGCGCGATGGGTTGCGGCGCTGCCTGCGCGGCGGTGGCCGCCACATTCTGCCCGGCGCTGAGCATGGCGGTCAGCACTTGGTCGGACACACCTTGCGCTCGCAATTACAGAATTTCGGACGCGCTCAAGTGGTACATCTGGCCGGAGTTCGTAATGAACGCGATGATGACATCATCGGCCACGTTGCCACGCCGAAGCTTCAATATTTCCGGCACGCCAGATAAGAGGCCACGATTCCAGCCGGGGAAAACCTACCAGCCCCACTCAACCAAATCGTTCCCAGGCCAATCCAGGGGGCATGGGGCGCGAGCCTCGGCTGCGTATAGAGAACCCCCCAGCTCCGTGAATCGGCCCATGATCTCCGGCAATAGTGGGCTGAGTTCTTCGCGCCAGAGTCGGCTGGCTCCGGTCGCTGGCCGTTGAGCTCGGCCCCTACTTTGCCGAGGCACCCTTGATCGAAGTTCCGTCGGGGTAAACCCATTGCGCCTTCCAATTGTCCCAGGCGGGACGGGCGCCTTTGTGGCACACCGCGCAGTGACGGGCGGATTCGCGCGCTACCTGGCCACCGAACCCGTTCACATCGTTGGAATCGTAGCTCGGAGCGTAAACCTCGTGGCACCGCCCGCAGTCGCTCCGCTTCGGAAAGTTATCATCGCTGGCCTTCTTGCTTTTTCTAATGTTGGGATGACAGAAAATGCACTCCGAATCAGGGAAACCCTTTAACTCTTTTTCCAGGCTGGCGCGCTTGGCGGCGTCTTTCTCCCCTTTCAAAGCTTTTTCGAGCAGAGGCTTTTGATGGTCGAAATGCCTCAGATGATCGAAGTTTTGCCGAATCACCCCGGGAAGCTTCGAATTCACTCCCCAGAATCCCGGTTCGCACGGGTTAGGATTCCGGCCATCTTTGGGATAAACTGCCGTGTAATCATCGTTGCTGGTGTGGCACATCAGGCATTCCTTCGACCCTTCCTTGGCTTTGACCTCGTCGTGGCACTCATTGCATTTGTCCATCCCCGGATAAGGATTCTTGTGTTTCAGCACGTGGCATTCGGAACATGCCAGCGCATCCACATGGGTGACATGGCTGAACTTCAACGTGGTGGGAAGCTGCGCCCAAACAAGCGCGGGTTGCGGCGGCTTGTTGGTCGTCGATTGCGACTTTGCGGCGGTTTCCGGCTTGGCGGAAGGCGACGGCTCGCCAAAAGAAAACTGGGCCATGCCACAAAAGGCAAAGACCGCCGCGGCGGCAAAACCTAAGGGGCAAAGAGACTTCCAACCCACAATCCCCTTCACAGCCGAGCCAATACGCAAACCTATCTGAGTTCGCCTTTTGAAAGCTCCGCTACCCAGAGAAGGTTGGTCAGTCGCACAAACTATATTCATAACGTGTGAGAATGACAGAGATTAACCGGAACGCCAGCCTGGCCGCAAGGCTAGAATGCTGGAGGCGCTCGACTCTTTTTTTTGTGCGCAGGCGCCTTTGTCGGTTGCAGGCGGATTGCTCCTTGGCGGGGGTGTTCTATCACGCAATAAGAAGGAGTAAGAAGGAGCCTGGCTGACGCGGCGCTCGTCTTGGCGGTCTGGGCGGCTCACCCCTGCGGCTCAAGGTCTCGGTCGCTCCTGTATCGGCATGAGCAGCACAGTGCTTCAAACCGCCCCTCAATAGATCAGATACTTCGCCCGGCGTTGCATGAATTCATCGAGGTCCTTCTGCCAGAGGGCACGGATTTCCTGGAGCGGCTTGTCGGCTTTGACGGCCGCGAGCGTAGGAGGGTGCAGGAGCAAATGGCGCATTTTATCCGGGTCAAAGTCCTTCGGGTAGAGGCGATAGAGCGTCTTCGCGATCAGGAGGCCCACGTCCACCACGTTGCACCGGTCACGGTCGGTCAGGAGGATGGAAACCCCCTTGCAGAGGTGGTCTTTGTGGATGCTGAAGGTGGGGGTGAAGCGGATGGGGACGAAGCTCGCGCCGGACAGCCTGGCACCGTTCAGCGCCTCGGCCAGCTTCACATCGTCAATGTAGGGCGCGCCGACGATCTCGAATGGCGTGTCGGTTCCGCGCCCGACGGATAGGGTGCTTTCCAGCAGGCCGACGCCGGGATAAAGGATGGCCGCAGGGAGGCTGCGCATGTTGGGAGACGGGTTGGACCAGGGCAGGCCGGTCTGGTCGAACCACGCATCGCGCTGCCAGTTCTCCACCTGGATGACGGTCAGGTCGGCTTTGCCGTTGCGTTCGGCATTGCACATGCGCGCCAGCTCGCCAATCGTCATGCCATAGCGCAACGGCACCGGGTGGAAGGCCACAAAGCTCTGCTTGCCCATCCGCACCGGGCCGTCAACCGTCAGGGCGTTGATGGGGTTGACCCGGTCCAGCACGAAGTACTTTTTGCCGTGCTCGCCGGCGGCTTCCAGGGTCAGGCCCATCGTGGCAATGTAAGTATAGAACCGGCAACCGATGTCTTGAATGTCGAAGACCAGCGCATCCAGGTCCTTGAGCTGTTCGGCGGTCGGTTTCGATCTTTCGCCATACAGGCTGTAAACGGGCAGGCCGGTCTTTTCGTCCACGCTGTCGCCGACCCGCTCGTCGGCACCGCCGCGGATGCCGTGCTCCGGACTGAACAGCGCTTTCAGCTCGACGCCGGGCGCGTTCTTCAGCAGGTCAATGGTGGCATTGCGGTCCCGGTCCTGGCCGGAGTGATTGGTAATGAGGCCGAGACGGAGGCCCTTGAGCGGCGCAAACTTCTCCCGGACGAGCACGTCAATGCCATTGAGGCTTCCGAGTTGGGCAGGCCTCGGCTCGGTCTTTGCGGGCGCGGCCGGCTTCTCCGACTCCGGCGGCGCCGCCAGGGCACCGGGCACGGAGGCGAAATTGAAGTCGCGGATCGCCTCGGCTGCCAGCGTCCCGAGCTTCGCGCGCAACGCGCTCACGCTTCCGCTCTCACCCGGGTGATTGCGGTTCGAAAGAAAGATCACGAACGTCTGTGAGAATGGATCTACCCAAAGCGAGGCGCCGGTCCAGCCGGTGTGGCCGTAGGAGCCGATAGGGAAGATGTCCCCACGGGGGCCGCTGTAGCCCGAATCGATGTCCCAGCCAAACCCGCGCCGAACGGTGAGCGAGGCAGGGGTCTGGACGCTAGTCATGAGGTCCACGGTTTCCGGCTTGAAGATACGCACGCCATCCAGCGTGCCGCGGTTCAGCAGCATCCGGGCATAGCGTGCCAGGTCGGGCGCGGTCGTAAACACCCCCGCGTGGCCCGCGACGCCGCCCATGTGTCGGGCGGTGGGATCGTGTACCGCACCGCGATAAGGCTTGTTGCCCACCACCTCGGTGGGGGCGACACGCGGCAGCTTGGCTGCGGGCGGCAGGTAACCGGTATCGTCCATTTTCAGGGGCCGATAGATTTCGCGCGCGACAAACTCCTCCAGCGGCTGATGGCTAATCCGCTGCACGATCTCGCCGAGCAGGAAGAAGTTGATGTCGCTGTAGCGGAAGGCGGTGCCGGGAGGGCTCGGCAGTTTTTCCGCGCAGGCCTTCTTAATCGCGGTCTGCTGGCCCTGCCAAGCGCTCTTGGTTTCAATGCCCCCGCGCAGACCGGAGGTGTGCGTCAATAGTTGGCGGACAGTAATCTTCTCTTTGCCGTCGCCCGTGAACTCGGGGATATAGGTTTGGACTTGTTCATCCAGGCTTAGCTGGCCTCGGTCGAAGAGGAGCATCACGGCCGGGGTACAGGCGAGCACCTTGGTCAGCGACGCGACGTCAAAGATGGTATCTTCGGTCATCGGTTCCGTCGCCGGAACAAGCGCGCGGTTGCCGTAGGCCTTATGATAGCTGAGCCCGCGATGCTCCAACCACAAGACACCGCCGGGGCATTGCTTCTCCGCCGTGGCGCGATAGATGGCGTCGTCCATTTCCGCCAGCTTGCCGGGATAGAACGGCGTCGCGGCGGTGGACGGCGAGGGCGGGCTCTTGCACGCGGTCCAGCACAACAGGACAGCCAGCGAAAGGAATCGCGTGCGAGCAGCCAGGGAACCCGAATACTTCATCACAAGCCGCACATTAAGGGAAAAGCTGAAAAGCTGAAATGCTGAAATCTACAAGGGGAAAGCAGAAATTGGGAAAGCAGAAAGCAGAAATCCAAAGAAAGGCTAAAGGCTGAATGCTGAATTGCGGATCGAGCATGGGTTTGACTTCAGCCTTCAGCCTTTAGCCTTTAGCCTTTCTTTTGATCTCCGGCTGTGGAAAGCTCGGGAAACAGATGCTTAAGCCTCCGTTAGGCGAGTACAATATGGGCGCGTTGGCCGGAGCCGTAGTCGGCTCCATCGGCGGGCTATTTGCCATCGGGGTGGTCCGTGCCATTCTTGGCCGAAACATCGCCCTGCTGCTCGCGATGCCGATTCTCGGCTTGGTGAGCTGGCTCGTGTGCGGGATTGTCGGGTGGCTGGTGGGCGGCCAGATCGGCCCCCGCTTGGGTGAGAAGTATTACTTCCAACGCGTGGAGATGCTCGGCGGCGCTGTGGGGGGTGTGATCCCGGTGCTGCTGGTCGCCGCGTGGGCGTTGTACATGAGTCTTCACTGAACGGCAGCCGCATGATCCCCGCTAGACACATCGCATGACCTCAGCTCTGAAGAATAAATGGATCCTCATCACCGGCGCGTCGAGCGGGTTCGGCGCGGCTGCGGCCCGTGCGTTCGCCGCAGAAGGCGCGAGACTTTTGCTCGGCGCTCGACGCGTGGATCGCCTGGAACAAGTCGCGGCTGAATCACGCCAGGCCGGCGCAGCCGAAGCGCATTGCCGCGGGCTGGATGTCTGCCAGACCGCCAGCGTGGATGCGTTCCTCGCCTGGGCGCGCCAGACCATCACGCCGCGCCAGCCCTCCGACGCCCGTCTGGACGTGCTCATCAACAACGCCGGCGGCGCCCTCGGGCTGGACACGGTCGCCCAGGGCAAGGATGAGGACTGGGAAGGGATGCTGCAAAGCAACGTGCTGGGCGTCCTGCGGATGACGCGGGCTGCGCTGCCGCTCATGGTGAGCAACCCCGGCAGCTCGATCCTCAATATCGGCTCCGTTGCGGGCCGGGTTGCCTATGAAGGCGGCGCGGCGTATTGCGCTGCTAAGGCAGGGGAGCTGATGATTACCCGCGCGCTGCGCCTCGAACTTAACGGCACCGGCGTCCGCGTCAGCACAATTGACCCCGGGATGGCGGAGACCGAGTTCTCCCTGGTGCGTTTCAAGGGCGACGCCGACCGCGCCCATAAGGTTTATGAGGGCACCCAGCCGCTCCTGGCCCAGGACGTCGCGGATATCCTCGTGTGGGTCGCCAGCCGTCCGCCGCATGTGAACATTGACGAGCTGCTGGTCAAATCGGTGGACCAGGCGGCGATACATAAGGTCTTCCGGCGGAAGCCGAAGACGGAGTAGTGGGGGGGGCGGAAAATCCGAAGGCCGAAACCCGAAATCCGAAGGAAGGCCGAAATCCGAGGGTCGAGGGTCGAGGGTCGAGGGTCGAGGGCGCTGGGCCATAAGGGAACCGAATACATCTGCCCCTCTGGACCCTACTCGGGGTGGTCTGGTAGCACCATGGTACAACCATGGTGCCGTGCTATACCCATAGACGCCTCCCGAGGGGGCGTTTTCAATGAGTGTAGCTTATATTGGCTGCTGGTCTGACTGCCCGGCTTCGGGTTTGACCACCGCTATTACCAAAGCGTCCGACTTGAGATACTTATCAGCAATGGCCTTTACCTGGTCCAGCGTGACCGCCTCGTAGAGGGCGTCTTCCTGGTCGGTGTGGGCATAACCGAGCCCGTAGAGCTCATCGAGGGCCGAAGCCATGGCGAAACCGCCGAGGTCCTGCCGGGCAATCTTCCGCTGGCCGATCACCTTGGCTTTGGAGCGTTTGAGTTCCTCCGCAGTCAGGCCCTCAGTTCGCAGCAACTCGGCCTCGTTCAGCAGTTCCGTTTCTACCTGGGCGGCTTTTTCCGGGGCGGTGCCGGCGTAGAAGGCAAAATACCCGGGCACGAGGCCAACGACGTTTTGTGCGCCGACGTAATAGGCCAAGCCGAGCTTTTCGCGGACGCGCAGGAACAAGCGCGAGCCGAGGTCACTGCAGGTTTCCTGAACCAGCTCCAGGGCATATCGGTCGGCGTCGTGGACGGTTAAGCCGCGGTAGCCGACGACGAGCACTGCCTGCTTCTTGTCGCGGATCTCGGTGACCCGCTGAATTGATTGCGGAGCAGGGGGTGCGGAATGCGGAACGGTGACCGGCAAGGATGGGTTGGGTTTCCACGCGCCGAAGGCGTTTTCCACGGCAGCTCTGACTTGGCTGGTATTGATGTCGCCATAGATGGCCAGCACACAATTATTCGGGCGGGTGAACTGGTCGTGGAACGCTCTCGCATCGGCGACCTGGATGGTCTGCACGCTCGCCTCGGTTCCCTGGGCGTCCAGGCCGTAGCCCCGCTCGCCGAACAACGCCCGGCGCATAGCCAGGGCGGCGCTCTGGAGCAGATGGTCCTTTTGCGCGCGGATGCCGGCCAACTGAATCAGGCGCTCACGTTCCAACGCCGGGGCAGGGAAGGTCGGGTTGAGCAGCACGTCCGCCAGCAAGTCCAGCCCGAGGGCGAAATCATCGCTCATGACTTCGGCATTCACCCCGAAGCTGTTGTTGCCCCCGTAGCTATCAATGCTGCCGCCGACGGACTCGATTTCCCTGGCAATATCCTCCGCGGAGCGCCTCGAGGTCCCTTTGAGCAGCAGCTTACCGGTCAACTGAGTGATGCCGTTGTTGTCGGGGTTTTCAGCCAGCACTCCGCCTTTGAACACGGTGCGAAACTCGACGAACGGCAGGCGGTGGTCCTCTTTAACGAGGAGACGCAGGCCGTTGGCGAGTTCGAACTTCTGCACCGGATGCTGTTGCGAGGTCTCGGCCTCAACCACCGGTTTGGGTGTCGCGCCTGTGGGCAGGAGCGAGTAAAGGGTGCGGTTCTCAGGCGTGAGATACTCGCGGGCGACGCGCTGGAGGTCGGCAGGCGTGACGCGTTTGACCGCCGCCAGGTAGCGCTCCGAGAAATTCAGGTCGTTGGCCGCCAGCCAGCAGCCACCCAGATCCTGCGCCTGGCCCTGCATGGTTTTGCGCGAGGACAAGGTGGCGGAGATGAATTGCTTCACCGCTTTGCTCAATTCGGCCGCCGTGACCGGGGTGGCCTTCATCTTTTCGATTTCAGCCAACAGGGCATCCCGCGCGGCGACGAACTTGTCGGCATCCACGGTGGCGCTTAGGCCGAACAAGCCGGGGTTGCCCGGGCTATAAGTCCAGGCATCCACTGAGTTCACCAGGCCCTTGATTTCGCGCACTTCCTGGTAGAGCCGCGAGCTGCGGCCGCCGCCCAGCAGTGCGGCCAGCACGTCGAGGATGGGCACGTCCGGATGCCGTACGTCGGGAATGTGCCAGGCCAGGTAGAAGTAGCCCAACTCGATGGGTGCCTCCTCGATTATGTCGCGCGGAGCCGTCTGCTTCGGTTCCACGGGCAACACGACGGACAGCAGCGGGCGGGCCTTGGATTTTGTGTAGGCGTCGCGGATTTGGGCCACGACCTCCTCCGGCTTCACATCGCCCGCCACGACGTAGAAGACGTTGTTGGGGGCATACTTTTCGCGGTAGTAAGCCAGAATGTCCTCCGGCTTCAGCTCGTTGAAGATGTCCGGGTAGCCAATGACGGTGAAGCGATACGGGCTGCGAGTGTAGGCGGTCTCGAACAGTCGGCGGCTGGCGCGGCGGCCCGGATCGTCCACGTTCATGTCCATTTCGCGCAGGATGACCTGCATCTCCTTCGCCAACTCGTCCGGCGGCAGGGAGGCGTTCTGCATGAGGTCGCAGAGGATGTCGAGGGCGACCTTCGCGCCGGTGTTTGGCACGTCGATATGAAACACGGTGCGGTCGAAGGAGGTGTAGGCGTTCATGTAGCCGCCGGCCTCCTGGACTTCCTGATCGATCCGGCTGCCCGGCCGGGTGGTGGTGCCTTTGAAGAGCATGTGCTCCAGCACGTGGGACAACCCGGCGCCCAGCCATTTGCCCTCGTGAACGCTGCCGGCCATGCACCACGCCTGGGCCGACACGACCGGCGCGCTGTGATCTTCGCGCACGATGATGATCAACCCATTGTCGAGCGTGGTAACTTTCACGCCCGGCGGGATGGCCGGGAGGGAGGGCGCACTGGAGGGATCAAGGGGCATGGGTGTGGGGCGTGTTCCTGCGAGACGAGTTGCTACGGCTTGGCCTCGGGCGCCTGGACGGTTTGTTTGCCTTTCGGCAGGAAGGGCTGGCGGAAGGCCTCGTCAAAGTCGTACCCGGCCTGGAAGTCAGTCCGGGTGTCCTTGTCGGTTTTCGCCAGCCATTTGACCTCGATCATGTTGAAGACGATCTCGCCAAAGTCGGAGCAACAACGCACGCCCCATTCCTCGAGGACCATTTTGGTCATGGGCCCGAACTGCTGCAGCGCAAAATCGCGGATGCCAGCCAGCAGTTCCTGGCCAGTGACGTGACGGATGCGGCCCCGGGCGTCCTTGGCGACGATTTTCTGCGTGTGGTCCAGGGCTTCGCGTACAAACAGGTAGGCCTCCGGCTGGTACCGCAGGTCTCTGACCGCGATCTTCGCGAGGGCTTCTTCGAAACTGACTTCGTGCATATTACAATTCGGGCACTTCGGCTACTCGTCTAAAGTAGTATCATTCTGATTTACAGCTACTTACAGAACTGGCTGAAAACAGTTGGGGCCAGTAAGCTACCCAATAGGCTGCTGTTGCCCTATGAAACGCAATGCAACGGCAGCCAATCTGGCCGGTGCTCAATGCGCCGGGCAAGTTAGCAAGCAGCCGTCTCATGCCCCGCAACTTACCAAGGTTTTGGACGGGCACAAGCATCCAATTCCTGGTCGGTGGCGGACCAAGACGGGGCGCCTCTTCGCGCAGCTTAAACTTGAGGACGCCACGACGGGCGAGAAGGCGGTGCGCCGCGGCCATCGGCAACTTGCGGGCGAACCCATCTGAAAGTGCAGGAGACGACGTAAGGAGCCTCTAATCAGTGTGTTCCGACAAAGCACAGGTTTGGGAAGCAAGCCAAGAGATCAGAGACTCCTATCCCGCGGCCTTGGCAATATACCAGCCGCAGCCGCTGCGCACGCCGAACGAAATCCGAGGCGACAACCGCCCCTTCGGGACCGGCCGCTCGCGCCGCCTGCGAAAATCCTCCCGCTCGCCTTCCGCCCGCCCCAGCCCCGCCGCCAGCACCCGGCCCACGTCCCTAGGCAAGGTGCGCCACAGAATCATTGACCACCACTAGAAGCTCTCGCAAACTGTTCGCGAAGGAAGCGCATGAGTAATGGAAGACATCCATCGCCGAGAGACGTGGTCGGGTCAGCAGCCCGCCAGAGACTTGAGCAACTAAGAGCCGCCGGCGCCGAGTGGGTACGGATTCTCGGCTGTGGCATGCCCAACGCGGAGTGCGAGATGTCGGTCCTAATGAAAGAGGCGCTGTTCCGGATGGACGCAGCACCGCCGCTGCCACTGCCTGGCTGTGATAGAGAGGACTGCAAGTGCACCTGGGTTCCCACTGAACCACCGCCAGAACCGAAGCTTCTGTATTACCTGCAAGATACGAATCCAGTGGGACCAGCTACACTGGATGAGCTGCTAGAAAAACTTGGACGCGACGAAATTCCCCGCGAGGTGCCTTGTGCAGCCGACGGAGATGACGCATGGAGACCGCTTTGGAAATTCGTTAAAGAGCAGCAGCAAGCCACGCTTGAGCGACAAATTGAAAAAATCCAGAGCGATCTAGAAGCTAAGAATCAGGAACTAAGAGAGCTTATGGAACGCCCGGATCCAAAATAGGAGTCAGCCAACTACCCCCCCACAGGCCAAGACTTAAACACAATACTCCAGCACATTAGTCAAGGAAACGCCAATGGGATTCTACATTCGCAAGAGCATAAGCGTCGGTCCGTTCCGGTTTAACCTCTCGCAGTCCGGAATTGGGGTCTCCACGGGCATCAAAGGCCTCAGGGTCGGCACCGGCCCGCGAGGCAACTACATCCACATGGGCCGCGGCGGCCTCCACTTCCGCACCACGCTGCCGGGACCAGGCTCCCGGCCACAGCTCCCACCCGCCTTCGAGCCACAAGGCGCAGATACCCTCGCCGAAGATGCGGGCTTCCAGCAGCTTGAGGCCGGCACAGTCTCGCAAATGGTTGACTCCTCGTCGGCACAGCTCCTCGACGAGATCAACCAAAAAGCTGCACGCCAATCCCTGTGGCCCTTCGCCGTGGCGGCAGCCTGCATCCTCCACATCGTTCTCGTGGCGGCACAGGCGCCCCTCTGGCCACTCTGGCTGACCGTGTCTTTCTCGGCCTTAGGGATCGCTGCCACCACATACCGAGACAAACTTAAGAAAACCGTCGTGCTGTTCTACTCAATGGAACAGCACGTGGAGGAGGCGTATCAAGCGGTCCACAACGCTTTCACCGCGGCGCAATCGTGTGGCGGAACATGGCAGATACCCTCCCAACGGCACACCATTGGGACGTACGACTGGAAGGTCAACTCGGGAGCAGACGCAATCGTTACAAGGAGAACAGTTCGATTCTCCACCGGCCACCCCCCCTATTTACAAACCAACATCGCCGTCCCATTCATCCCCGCCGCACGGCTCAAAATGTACTTCTTCCCCGATCGCATACTGGTATACGACGGTAGCCACGTCGGTGCAATCAACTATGCCGAACTCGAGGTTTCCTCCACAAACATCCAGTTTCACGAATCGGGCTTCGTCCCATCCGATGCCAAAGTCATCGGAAGAACCTGGCGCTACGTTAACAAGTCGGGCGGCCCCGACAAACGGTTCAGCTACAACCCAGAGCTGCCTATCGTCCTCTACGAGGAGATCCAAATCCGTAGCAGCTCCAGCTTGTCCGAGGTGTTCCAATTCTCAAGGCAAGGCAACGGGGCCGAGTTCAAAAAGGCATTCGCTACAATGGCCAAGGCCCTCACCAGTGTACCCCCTGAAGCAGGCGACAAGTTCGTGGTCTGTCCATGCAACGTCTGCAACGGCCACATTGAATTCCCGGAGAGAGGAGAAGGGGAGACGATCAAGTGCCCATTCTGCGGAATGGACACCATCCTCTTCATTCCCGCGCGGCCGCTCAGCCAGTAGCATAAACGCCGCCGGCGAGCCGACCCTCAGCGCCCCAAAAAGTTTCCTCCAGACCTCCGAGCCAGCTCCTTCAAGAAGGCAACCGGAGCATTTGTCTTCGGCCTCGGGCCATCAGCACCCTCCGTCTCGTAATTCCCGACCCCCACGGTTAGAATGGGAATTCTCTGATGTTTCGCCACCTCCGCAAAGATGTCCTTGGCCAGCGCGGCGTCGCTCCGTGAGGCAACTCGCGGGTGCCCGTCGGTGAAGAGCACCATGACATCCGGCCGCGGGTATTTGTAGGCAAGTTGCAGTCCGCGTAGCAGGTCGGTGTATGTTCCACCTGCGGCCTGGTCAAAGATCCCAAGCAACGCCTCGCGCTGTTCACGAAGTTCCGTGCCGTCTGACTGGCGAACGCGATGGTAACCCTCCCTCGGAAAGCCAACCGCCCGATCATTAAAATTAACCAACGCACACTCCTCCACCGGGAGAAACTCCAGCCACGTCCGAACCAGCTTCTTCGCTGTCTGCCATGCGGGGCTACCCCTCATGCTGCTAGATGTGTCCACCAGGAAAATGACCCGCCGCAGGTCCCCATCCGGCAGCCCCGTTAGCTCTCGCCGCACGGAAAACTCACCAACCTCACGATGCCGCACCTGTTCCAAAGCCTGCCCCTTTTCCACTCGCGCCTGCGCCAACTCCTTCTCCAGTCCGGCGAGCCGGTTCGTCGCGCTCTGCCACTGCGCCGCCAATTCATCCACATTTGGGGGAAGTCCACGCATCCGCTCCTCGAGCTTTGCCACCTTAACTTCAGCCTCTCGCAACGCGGCGACCGCCTTCGACTCCGACTGCTCCTTTTCTTCCAAAGCTTTCTGAAGTTTCCCAGCGCTCTCCGCCGCCGCCGTTCGCTTTTTCTCCGCGTCCTCGGCACTCGCCAGTCGCCGGGCCGCCTCCTCCGGCGGAGTGCCAGCAAGAAACTTCTCAAAAACCCCCAGCCGGTCCGCCAGCCGCCGCTTCTCTGCTTCCGCCGCATCCGCACGCCTGAACAACTCCGCCGTGTCCGGAGCCTTCGCCTCCCACCGAGCTAGCTGGTTACTGGAATTGGTTAAGTCCTGCCGCATCCGGCCCAGCTCACCCACCTTGCCGCGATACGCAAACAACAAGCCAAAAGCCGCCAGCCATGCCAGCTCCGCCAGCGTAATCAAAACCACCACCGAGGTTCGACGGCCTTTGGTCATGTGCCTCTTGCTGATGACCTACCGCCCGCCCTTGAAGAACGAAAAGAATCTCGACTTGCTCACAAGCACCGGACCCCCATCGACCCGCTGTACGACTGCCTTGAGCTGGACGTTGGTCTCCTTCAATTCCGACTGTAATTCGCCCACTCGGGCGAGCAATTGCCCCAGTAACTCCTCGCCCGGTTGCCTTGCGCTCACCAAGACCTCAAGCTGCTTTGCCACCCTTCCCATTTGTTCCTCCGCGCGCGCCACCTGCTGCTGAACGCGCTCAACCGCCTGTTGGTGGTCCGTGAGTGGTTTGGCAACCTCCGATCCCATCGCCTTGGCCAAACTCTGGCTCGCAAAACACACACTTTGCAGCTCGCCCTTCAACGTTTCCATACGTTCCACCGACGCCGCCGTCTTCACAGCCGAAACATCCAGCGCCTCCACCAGTCGGTTTATCGGCGCCTTTACATCCGTCGTATTCATATCTGTAATGCCCTTCAACACCCCCTCAACCTTGCCAAGCTCCACTGCGACGCGCTCTAAACTGCGCCTAATTTCGCTAAACTGGGTCACTCCGATGCCGGCCTGCGCACCCAGCTTCTCCAGAGCCCCCCGGGCCGCCTCGCTCGCGGGCTGCAACGCCACGACCGCTCCTCCAAGCGCGCTGGCCGCCCTGCCTGCTTGGCCGAGTTCAATCGCCAATATAAAGACGGCCGAAGATGCCATCTGGTGGAGCGTGACCACCGTCACAACCGTGGGTTACGGTGACAAGGTGCCTGCCACGACCGAAGGTCGCATCCTCGCCATGGCCCTGATGATTGCCGGCGTGGGTATGTTCGGAGGCCTCAGCGGCCTGGTTGCCTCAATATTTTTGAGCGACTCCGACCGCAGACCATCCGAAACGCGCGACATCCTGGCACGCCTCGAGGCCCTGCACGCCAAACTGGATGCCTTGTCTGAGGCAGCTTCGCCGCCACGCGTCTAAGGCCACCACAGCCCATACCCAAAACGCCATGGTACGTCGCCACAAACACCAGTACCAGGTTAAAGAAAGTCATTCTCGACAAGGTCCTGACCCGGCAGGGCTACGGTAAAGCGGATATTGAACAAGCCGTCGCCCTTCTCGATCCCCGCCGAGGCGCACGTGGAGCTACTAGCCCCAGCGCGCCGCCTGTGCGCTCACGCTGCTGGGAACATTGACCCCGGCATAATGATCGAACTCACGTTCGATGCTACGCCCCTGGGGGCTACGCGGGGGTGGCCCCGTTTGCAGCTTGATTCCGCAGAGTTGACACTGCCCGGTGCAGGTGGGTCTGCCACAGGGCCAAGCCAGCGCTGGCGAGGGCAAGGAAGCCCTCAAGTGCTCCGCCAACAGGCTGAGGGAGAGCGGGGGCAACGTATCTGAGGGTCTGGACCGCGTTGGTGGCGAAGCTATAGACGGAGACTTCACGGGCGACCCCCTGGGGCGAGGTGGCGCAGGAGGAGAGCACGAGCGCCCCAACCGTAACGAGAAGGATAGACAATGACACGCCAGCGACCGTCGGGATGTGGCGGGAGAGAGGCAGCCAGGTCTTTTTGCAGTTTAAGTTTGGCATTGATGGAACGAGGCGGGGCAACCTTCATAAGGGGACAAGCGGAAGCTGGTGGTCGGCCGGCTAAAGCCAGCGTTCCACGGGGCGAGGAGGTTGAGGTTGGTGGACGGAAAGGTGCTACGGAATGGCACTTCGGAAGGCTGGTCCTTAGAGGGTGTGCCGGGGGTCTTTAGAGGTATCGAACGGGGAGGGGAAACGAGGAAGGGAAAGCTCGCAAGGCAGGCTGTGAAGATTTGGAGAGCACGAAGCATGCGGCTTTGGTGAGGGGACGGGTTTGGCTAAGCGGTCGGCGCGGGCACGAGCGCGGAGAAGACGGCTGCTGGGCCAGCCCAGCCGTTAATCATCCGGTGAGCCTTGACGAAGATGCGCTGATTCTCAACGGGCGCAGTGAAGGCGGCGCGGTAGAGGCTAGTGATGACGGCGGAATCTTGGACGGTAGCGGGGCAGGTAGGGGTCACAACCCCGCTTTGCTACCAATTAAGCTACTGCCTGGGGTGAGATCACAGCCCTTTGCCGGCATGGCAGAAGAACGCACAAAAGCGGGTCTTAACCAACAAGGACGGGCTCAAAGCCGCAATGCAACTAGACGCAACGCAACGCACTAAAATAGGTCAAAGCGCCTCGTGCCTGTTACGGTTCTGAGGTTTCGGCCGGTAGAGCCGGCGGATGCGCTACTCGATACGTTTTGACCGCCCAACCGGTTAGGAGCAAGCCTATAATGATACACAGAACCATCTGTTCCTGCCTGGTCAAGAGCCGCACGCGAGGCAATATAGACTAGCCCGGTAGTTTCACAATCGCGGAATGCGAACCCGCAGCTCATTATGGGATGAATGGGACGGATGGGACGAATGGCGGATGATCCCATGCGGCCTCGGACACCCTAAAGGGTGGACTCCAAACCTCCCAGACCAGCCAAATTGAGAACTGCTGGCGAACCCGGGTGATCTGGCCGGCGATGATAGTGGACTAAATGACAATCCAGGCGAAGCGAATCCAGGCTTGAAGGTGACCCATTGGCCAGATATAAAGGGTTCGGTCTGGCGGGGTGGTAGTTTTCGCACAGCGCCATCTCACCCGGCGGAAGATAAACCAGTAAAGATTGCCGAACACTTGAACCATGGAATCAAAGCCAGCCGTTAACGTCCGCTGGTCGCGCGGCGAGCAGATGCTTCGTGACCCCTCGCAGAACAAAGACGTCGCCTTCACTCGCGCGGAGCGCCGAAAGCTCGGAATCGAGGGGCTGCTGCCGCCGGCAGTGCTTAGTATTGAGCAGCAGGTGGCCATGGAGCTGGAGCACATTTTCCAGAAGCGCGATCCCCTCGAACAATACATCGGCCTGATTGCGCTGCTGGATCGTAACGAGGTGCTGTTTTACCGCCTGCTGGTAGAGAACCTTGAGCGGCTGACCCCCATCATCTACACCCCCACGGTGGGGCTTGCCTGCCAGCAATACAGCCATATCTACCGCCGCCCGCGCGGATTGTTCCTCTGTCCGGACGACCGTGGGCAAATCGCCCAGCGCCTCCACAACTTCAGCCAGCGGGACATTCGGCTTATCGTCGTCACCGATAACGAGCGCATCCTGGGCCTCGGCGACCAAGGGGCCGGCGGCATGGCCATCCCCGTCGGCAAGCTCATCCTCTACTCCGCGGGCGCCGGCATCCATCCCTCGCTCACCCTTCCGATCAGCCTGGACGTCGGCACTGACAACAGCGCGCTGGCGTCAGATCCTTTCTACCTGGGCTACCGGGGACGCCGTTTGCGCGGCCCGGAATACGATTCGTTCGTCGAGGAGTTCGTCCGTGCGGTCAAACATGTATTTCCCCGCGCGCTGCTGCAGTGGGAGGACTTCAAGAAAGCCAATGCCTTCCGTTTGCTCGGCCGCTATGCCGGGCGCCTCCCCAGCTTTAATGACGACATCCAGGGCACCTCCGCCGTGACCCTGGCTGGCATCCTTACCGGCCTGCGCCTCATCGGCCGGCCCTTGCGCGAACAACGCGTCCTGTTGGTCGGTTCGGGCGCCGCCGGGGTCGGGATCGGCCGCCTGTTGCGCACCGCCTTGATCGCCGACGGCCTGACCGAAGCTGAAGCCCGCCAACATGAGATTTTCATCGACTCAGGCGGTGTCGTCTGGGAAGGCCGCTCGGGTTTGGAAGACCACAAGCGCGAGTTCGCGCTGCGTAAAGAAGACTTGGCCGCTGTCGGCTTGTCCGACCCGCCGCCCGCGTCGCTCGAAAGCATCATCAAAGCCATCCGGCCCACGGTCCTCATCGGCACCACCGGCCAACCGGGCGACTTTACCCCGAGCGCCATTCGCGCCATGGCCGACAACTGCGAACGCCCCATTATCTTCCCGCTCAGCAACCCCACCAGCAAAGCCGAGTGCACACCCTCGGAGGCCCTACAGCACTCGGACGGCCGCGCTTTGGTTGCCACCGGCTCGCCCTTTGAACCGGTCGTGTTCCAGGGGAGCAAGCATGTCATTGGCCAGTGCAACAACGCCTTCATTTTCCCGGGCGTGGGCCTGGGGGTCCTCCTCAGCGAGGCAAGCCGCGTCACCGATTCCATGTTCCTGGCCGCGGCGCGGGCCCTGGCGGAATTCACGATCACTCACGCCGCCAGCGATAATTGTCTATATCCGAGCCTGCGTGAACTGCGCGCTGTCAGCCGCCTGATCGCCTTCCACGTGGCCAAGACTGCTCGCGATGAAGGCTTCGGCCAGAGCCTGGATGACACGGCGCTACAGGCGGCAATCGAGGAGTTCTGTTGGTTCCCGGAATACCCCGAGACGGACCACGTCGCTCACCATCACGCGCATCCCGCTGAAACGTCGCCCAGCCCCTGACCTTTCAGTAATCGGTGGACTGTCCGCCGCTGGAGGGGTGCGTTTTCAGTTTCCCTTTCAGACGTTCCAAACCTTGCAGGTTAAGTTGCAAGCGGGTTTCGGCATCCTCGTCGGTATGATTGAGAATGCCTACCGGCCCGCGCCAGCCGCTATCCCAAATCTCCTGCAAGAGCCGCGCGTCAAACTCGCCCTGGCCTAACGGCAGGATCAGCTTCTTTTCTCCCTCGCGCCCCATGCCGTTCAGATTCAGCACCAGCAAATAAGGTTTCATCCTGGCGAGCAGTTTCGGAAAGCGATCCAAGTGGGCATGGCCGTGATGCAGATTGTAAACAATCCCGATATTGGTGACGCCCTGAGACCGGAGCCGCTCCAGAATCGCCAGTTGGTTCTCCGGCTCGCCAAACCAGCCGCCATGATTGTAGAGCCCGACGGTGGAGCCGAGTTTCGCGGCTTCATCGGCAATGGGCCGGAGCCGCGCCGCCTCGGCTTCCACGCGCGCCATTTGTTCGGCTTCACTGTGGACGGCCTCGCCGCCGCCCATCACCCAAAGCTGGACGCCGCGCAACTCGTGACGCTTGAGGACTGCCAGAATGAGCCGCGCTTCGTCGTTCAGTTGCGTTGGGAACCACCACGCCAGCAGGCGAACATGATGCCGTTGCAAGGCGTCCATTTCCGCATCGAAGGTCGGGATATGCTCGGCGCGGTAATCATAGGCGAAGGATTTTATGCCCAGCCTTTCCAGCATCGCCGCGCGCTCCTCCGGTCCGCGCTTGCGCCCATCAAACGGCACGATGCACCACGCCACCAGATTGCTCCGTGCGAATAGATCATAGCCGGTCCCTGCCTGCGCCCCGCTGGCATTCACCTCCGCTCCCGCAAGGGAACCGAGAGTGAGGCTGTAGAGCGCCGCATAAACGAGGGTCCGGCACACAAACCGCGGAGTTGGAATAAGCATGTTAATGGCGAACTCTAGCGAGTTCACCCGAGGTGGTTTCAAGCACAAAAGCAGCGGTGCCGAGGCTCAGATCGGGGCCAGTGACAAAGTCTTCTTAAGGCATTGTGGGAGACGACGTCATGAGTCTCTGATCTCTTGGCCTGCTGCCCAAACCTGCGCTTGCTCGGAACGGGCTGATTAGAGCCGACTGACGTCGGCTGCTACAGTTTTAGATTGTAGGAGACGACGTCAGGAG
>CAIWJG010000870.1 GCA_903912925.1 uncultured Verrucomicrobia subdivision 3 bacterium
CCTGCAGCCCCGGCTCTTCGGACCATTAGGCATTCGAGGCGAAACCTGGGAGACCTGCCCGCGCGACATCAATGTCGGCGGCTGGGGCCTGAGCATTCAGACCGAGGGCCTCGCCAAGTTCGGCCAGTTGTACTTGCAAAAAGGTGCCTGGCATGGCCGACAATTGCTGCCTGCTCAATGGGTTGATGAGGCGACGACCTTCAAGATCCAGCAACCTCTGCCCGCAAAGCCCGGTCGTCCGAACGATCAGAACGACTGGTTGCAGGGCTATTGCTACCAGTTCTGGCGCTGCCGGCATAATGCCTTCCGCGGCGACGGTGCCTTCGGGCAATTCATGATCGTGATGCCGGAGCAGGACGCCGTGGTGGCGATCACCGCCGAGGCCAGCGACATGCAAGGCGAGCTGAACCTGGTCTGGAAACATCTATTGCCCGCCATGAAAGAAACGCCACTGCCCCGCGACCGGCATTCCGAGGCCGAATTGCAGCAGAAGCTCGCTTCACTGGCCCTGGCTCCTCTGCAAGGGCAGGCGTCTCCGCCATTGGCCAGCCGCGTCACAGGAAAGGTCTTCCAACTCGAAGCAAGTGATCTGGGCCTGGAAAGCGCCTCGCTCACATTCGACCGTGATGGTTGCCTGCTCACCTTCAAAGACAGCCGCATCGCGTATCCCATCTCCTGCGGCAGCGGACGCTGGCATCGCGGCGAGACCGCCCTCCCCGGCACCCCGCCCAGGCTCATCTCCGGCGGCGCGCCTCCCAAGGGGACGAAATCCAAAGTCGCAGCCTCCGGCGCCTGGACAGACCCGAACACCTTCCAAGTGATGCTGCGCTACTACGAAACCCCGCACCACGACACCGTCACGTGCCGCTTCGACGAACAATCCGTCCAGATCAGCTTCATGAACAGCATCGCCCAGATGAATCCCCCGCCCAATGACAAGCACCCCGTGCTGCATGGGAAGATGGTGGGCTGATCGTCGGCGAAGAAGTTCCCAGCGTACTGCTCCCCCGTCAGAAGCGCCTTCAGTTCGGCTTTCGGACTTCGGATTTCACCGCCTACGTCCCTCCTCGCGGCCAGAAGCGTATCCAGAACCGTTGCGGCGATTGAATCAGTAACTCGCGGAGCAAATCCTCCATGCTGGCCGCCTCAGGCTCGTGCAGCCGGCGCGCCAGCCCCAGCGTCACCACGTAAGCGACCGCAGCGGCGGCGAAGAAGATCGTAAACCGGTTCCACGACAGCCCCAGCCAGGCCGGTGAGCGAGCGCCCACAGCATCAATGAGCAAGCCCCAGCCGATAGGCGCGAGGCCGAGCGTCACGTTGCCGATGGTGGAGTAGATCGCAAAGAAATGGTTGCGGCCCATCACCGGTATCACCGCCATCGCCAGCCGCGTGATGGCCATCTGGATCACCGACGCCAACAGCCCCATCAGGAATTGCAGCACGAGCACACTGCCCAGCCTCACCGGCAAGACGCCGCCCGACAGGCAGATCCAGCCCCCGAGCACCGCCACCCACGCTGCAAAACAAAACGTCAGCACCGGTTTGCTCCCCATCCGGTCCAGCCGCGAGCCCAGCAGCCACAGACTGCTGAGACCGCCCAGAAAGGCGATGGAGCTCACCTGCAAGATCTGGCTTTCGGACATGGCCGTTTCGCTCTTCAGGAACGCCACCACAAACGCCGTCAACCCGCCATAAGCGACCGAATAAGCCACCAGGGCGCAGAGCAGCCGCTTGAACGGCGGATAGCGGATCATTTCGAGCCACGGCACCCGGCCTTTCGAGGCGCGGGTTTCCTCGGACATCTCGGCATCCGGGATACGCTTCAGAAAGGTCAGGCTCACCGCCCCCATGATGGCGCTGAAAGCAAACAGGCTGGCGAATTTCCACGGGCGCGGATCTCCCGCCAGGCAGGCCCCCGCGAGCAGGAAGGTGATGAAGCCGGCCAGGTTCTGGACGGCGGCGTCGCGGGCCAGGTACTTGCCGCGCAAATGCGCCGGGACCAGCGCGGTGATCCAGGGCAGCCACGCACAGCTCGAGATACCCCGCGATAAGTTAAAAAAGAACAGCAGCATCAGCATCAGCGCGAGGCAGCTTTCGGGCGTCAGGAAGACGATAGTGAGTGGCACCAGCGCCATCCCAAAGATGAACATGACCCGCATACCCCAGCCGGCATAAACGAACCGTTTGAACCCGACCCGCGGGATGTAGTTGGCCGCCGGAATCTGGAAGATAACCAGCAGCGGCATCATCCCGGCGATGATCCCCAGCACCGTCGCGCTGGCGCCGAGCGTCTTGGCGTAGAGCACCATCGGGCTATTGAGCACGACCTGGTAGGAAAACGCGTTGAAGGTCGCAAACAGGTAGGCATGGTGCAGCCCCGGAGGGAAGGAAGCTGTTTCCGTCCCCGGTCGGCTCAAATCATCTATGCGGTTCTCAGCCATGCGGTGAACATCCAACCCCGCCATTCAACCAACTGCCCCGCCACACGTCCACCCTGGACTCGCAGCCGCCCGACTCCGAGGCCGGGCCAGGGACAAAGTCGGTTATAAGGGCTCCCATCTGAAGCTGTAGGAGACGACGTAAGGAGTCTCTAACCAGCACCTTCCGAATAAGCCGAGGTGTGGGTATCAGGCCAAGAGATCAGAGACTTCTAACGTCGTCTCCTACAATGACTTGAGAAGGCTTTGTCACTGGCCCTGACATCAACTCCTGGCGGCGGAATGCGGCCTTGATCCGCCAGCATGGCCCCCACTTATGCGTTTGGGGTGCGGAAGGGTTACGACTATGTGCGGACAGCATACGGAGAAGGATGTATCCGGTTCGTGCTGGCGGCACGCCCGGAGTTGCTGGTAAGTCCGCGATGCCACAGCGCCCAGGTGAAGCGCACGGGCAGACGGTTCCG
>CAIWJG010000871.1 GCA_903912925.1 uncultured Verrucomicrobia subdivision 3 bacterium
GGCGATTGTAATGATTGGTCAGAATAACGGCGGCCACAACACGGCCGAAGAGATCGCCGAAGGCGTCACGGCCGTGGTCCAGAGGTTGCGCGCCAAGCTGCCGGGCACCAAGATTCTTTTGCTGGCGATCTTCCAGCGGCGAGAAAAACCGACTCCGGAACGCGCCGTGTTGGACAAAGCCAACGAGATCGTGTCCAAGCTGGCGGACGGCAAGAACGTGTTCTGCATGGACATCAACCACATCTACGTGCAACCGGATGGCTCGATCCCCAAGTCGCTGATGTATGACTTTGAACACCCCACGCCGCTGGGGCATAAAGTCTGGGCTGAGGCTATCGAATCCAAGGTCGCCGAGCTTATGGGCGATAAGCCGGTCGCGCCCATGCCGTAAATGTAACGGACTGGGTGTGAAACAACGTTGCCGCCTGTCTGGGCCGGCTTCCCGACCCGGCAGGAAGCCCAGTGAAGTAGAGGAAAGACTTCACGGGGCAAGTGGTAGCGGCATTACGGAGAGGCAGGTTATGCGGTATGGCGGCAAAATAAACGCCTCACAAAAGCCTCTTTTAGAAACCATGATTCGTCACCACGCTCTGCTCTCAATCCTTGTTTTCTCTGTGTGCGCCCGGGGTTGGGCTGCTGGGCGTGAACCCAGGGAGATGTCCCTGGTTGCGGGGGAACGCAACGTGGCTTTGGCCTCGGAGGGAAGCTTTGTTTCGGGGGATTCATTAAGCTTGTTTGGCCGCAACGATGGCACCTACGGGGGGGTCGATTTTGAATGCGGCCCCCAGCAACTCAACGACGGCCGGCATGTTACCGATCCGACACTGCGCCTCCCTCATGGTAATCGCTGGATTTCCCAGGTGGATCGGAAACATCCGCACTGGGCCTGGATCGGGTTTGCCGGTCCGCGCCGGATCAGCCGCGTGGTCGTACGTTGTTCGAGCGTGGAGAATTATCCAACCGATTTCCGCGGGCAATACAGCCCGGACAATGGGGTGACGGTTAGAGATCTGTTTGTGGTGCGGGACCAGAAGCCGGATTCCAAGACCATGGCGATGGAATTCAAGTTTGAACCGGTGCTAGCGGATAACTTCCGCCTGTTTATCGACCGATCGGCCACCACGACCCATTCGAACTTCACCCAGTTGAGCGAGATCGAAGTCTATGGGGAGGGAGATGCGATTCGTCCCCAGGTCAAGTCAGCGCCGGGATTGCGGGACGCCAAACCGCTGCTGATTCCTGCAGTTGACGATCAAGTGCGAATCGAGGAACGCGCGGACGAGATTGAAGTCCGTTCCCCGTGGCAAAAGCTCATCTTTGCGCGCGGTCAGCCGCAGATCACTTACCTTGGTTGGGATAGCGAAGGACAAGGCAAACTGGACATCAACCTTCTGGGAACCAAAGGGGTGGATGGGATTCAGCCGCGCGTGGCGCCGGCTTACTGTCCCGTCAAGCCGCTGGCGGCAGCGAATCTGAAACGCGATGGCAACGTGGTGCGCTACGGCCCGTTCGAGGTGGCCGAGGGACTGTGGATGAATTGGGAAATCAAGGTGGGGGCCAAGGAGTTGGAAATGGCCGTCATGAAGGAGGCGGCCCACGCGATGGCGGTTCGTCCGGGGTTGGTGCGCTTTGACCTGGATGCCGGACAGACGCCCATCGCCCCGTTTTACCGCCCCGGAAAGCTGGGGTTGGTCGGCTTGCCCTGCCTGCTGCAGGCGCCGGACTGCGGCGCGGTGCTGGTGGAGTCCGCCCCAGGTTCGATGGCGGGCTTCGCCGAGCGTGCCGCCGAATGTCAGGCGCGCGGCAAGACGTGGTGGTCCTACTTCGATTTGACCGACGAATTTCCGACGCGCCAAGACGGTTTGGTCGAAATCAAACCCGGCGTTCGGCATGGGCGGATGCGCTGGCGCGTGCAGCAGGTGACTCCCGTGCCTTCGCTAACAGCCAAAGAGCCGCGCCTGGCCGGGCTAAGCCGCTATGCCCTCAACGGAATGGCGTTTCGTCCAGACACCGACCTGCTCGGTAATTCCATCACCAGCATCAACTGCGGCTTTTGCATGTTCGAGTATGCCGAAGTGGCGCAGTGGCTGCCTATTCTGCCAGGCGGCATCAACCCCTGTGACCTGCTGCGACGGTCGTTGGACACCTATTTCGCCGGCACCTGGGCGCATGACTCGGGCCCTAACAATATCCTGGACCCGAACGGCGGGTACAACACCCCGGTGGACACTAAACCCTCACTGATTTACGCGTCCTGGACGGTCATCCGCAAGACCGGTGACCGGAAACAACTGCGACGTTGGCTGCCGTATCTCGAACGGTTGGGAACCCTGATGGAGGAGACGGATGAAGATGGCGACGGACTGCTGGAAACGGTCAAAAGCACCCGTGGTGGCGGCTGGTATGATGTCATCCGCGACGAGGGCAAGTCGGCCTACGGCAATGCGCTGGCTTACCGCGCATTCCAATACCTGGCGGATTTGGAGTCACTGGTCGGCCAGGAGGAGAAAAGCAAACACTTTACCAAGTTGGCCGACCGGATTCGCGCGGCCTTTTATCCGACGCTGTTCAATCCCGAAACTAAAGTAGTTGCCGGATGGAAGACCAAGGATGGGAAATTGCATGACTACTGGTTTCCCTGGGTGAACGGCATGGCCATTATCTACGGGTTGGTGCCGGAGCAGGAAGCGAATAACATTCTGGATCGCTTGCAGGCGAAGTTCAAGGAGGTCGGATTCAATCGTTTCGACTTGGGACTGCCCAACTGCCTGATCAATGTGCCGGCTCCGGATTATGTCGTGGACAATAAGTTCCAACAGTATCTGAACGGAGGGGCCGCGCCCTGTTATGCCTACTGGTATATTCAGGCCATGTATCAGACGGGCCGGCGGACGGAGGCGGACGCCATGCTGTGGCCGTTGATCAAGTCTTATCGCGAAGGGCTCTTCAACGGCGGCGTGGCCGGCAGGCGTGCCGACCCGCTGCGCGGAGAATGGCATGATTGGAGCGGGAACAAATGCGGCGGGGAGGGGTTCCTGCCCGACAGCTATCACGCGTTCAACGCGCTCTATAACGGGTATTACGGCATCACCTTCCAGCCTGAGGGGTATCGGCTTGCGCCCTGGTCGCCGCTGAAAACCAAGCAGATACGTCTCGATCTCAGTTACATGGGGCGTGAGGCCGAGGCGCGATAGCTTTCAATCAAAGGTGCTGAAAGCAATAAGACTATGAAATGCACACTTCAGACCGTTTTCAGCATGCTCGTGCTCGCTTTCTGCGGGCAGTCCGCGTTCGCCCAGGCTGTGCTGATTCCGCCGGAGAAGATCGAGCAAGTCAAAGCGGAGTGGAAGAAAAAGACGCGCGGGCGCCCGGTGGTGGTGAACTGGCTGTATATGAGCGTGCGCAGCAACCAGGATCCGCAGCCCGGCATGACGGGCGAGCCCATGTTCAAGAATTTCGTTGCCAGCGTGGCACTCGCGAAGAA
>CAIWJG010000872.1 GCA_903912925.1 uncultured Verrucomicrobia subdivision 3 bacterium
CAGCGGTGGGCGTCGAGGCAACTACGGCGGCCACAGGGTCTGACCGGTGCGCTGCAATCGCTGGTTGGCTTCATGCGCGCTATAGCCTTTCCAGCTTCTGAGGATGTCGCCCAGCAGATGGTTGGGCATGGGCCAAATCACGGCATGAACGTGGTTGGGCATGACGACCCACGCGGAGAGCAGATAGCGTTGCCCATCAAAGTGTCGAAGCGCGTTGGCGGCCAACTCAGCGATGTCGGGTCGCCGCAGCCAGCACGCTCCCGCTCCCTGGTCAAGGTAGCGCTCCACCCGCCGGTGATAGTCGCGGTCAATTGTCTCCTCCGTTTCCGCCGTCGGATCGGGAGTCGATCCGCTTTTCGCGGGGTCGCAACGAGCCAGGAGCGTTTGCAATCGCTGGGTGCGCTCGGCTTGGAACTTAAGCAGGACTTCCCTGGGCAGGGAGTCGTCAAGACGAAAGGTGACGAAATAAGATGAGCCCTCGCGCTTGACATGAGGCAGGTAACCGCGGGAATGAACTCCGCTGCGGTGGGGATTGGCCGCCGCCAATTTAACGCCGGTCGCCCGCAACGCGAAGCGGACGCGATCCAGGCCGGGATTCGGCTAGTTTCCAAGCATGGGGAGAGAGTGGACGTTGATGGCTGTGAAGGCAAGCTTCAGTCGGAGCCAGCGGCAGTAGCGCAGACTTTCGAGTCTGCTGTTTCGCCGACTTTCCAGTCGGCAACGCTGGGGTGTGGACGGGCGTATTGGGGCAATTCGGACGTCCAGCGGGCTGGAAAGCCCGCGATACGGCAGACAGGAATGTCCAATGCCGCTAGGATTTGATAAGCTGAAGCCGTTTCTATTCCATCGTGGCGAGCGCAAAGGAACCGCAGAGACGCGAAGATCAGAGACACGAAACACACGAAATGAGAGGCTGATAACAACGATGGTGCGTTTACCTGCACGGTGAACACTCATTGCATTGTAAGAGTGGTTGGTTTTTCGTGGTTTGAAACGCCGTTTTAGGTTCACCGCTCAACCAACTCGCGGAGGCCGCCACCCTGGACGGGAAGGTGTCGCGCCATTTCTTCGAGGGCAGTTTGATGGGCGGTGGCGGTGAAAGGCCCGGGCGGTGCGGAACCAACTCCGGTGACTGTCCCTGGCGGCAGACGCCGCGCAACTTTTCGCCTTTTGCGTTTTTCAATTTGCTGTGGCACCGATATATGGATAAATAGAGGTATGCGCTGGCGGCTTGTTGCTCTGGTTTCCCTTGGAGTCAATATCGCATTGACTGCCGTGTGGCTTTTGTCCACACGCTCTTTGTCGGCCAGATTTGCTGCGGCGACTGCCGCGCTAGGCCAGACCCCGACCCTCCAAACCAAAACCAACTTCGTCGCCAGACGCCAGCTTTTCTCCTGGCACAGCGATGTCGAGTCGGGCGATTATGCCACCTACGTGGCCAATCTCCATGATATTGGCTGCCCGGAGCAAACCATTCGGGACATTATCATCGCAGACATAAACACCCTTTATTCCCGCAAGCGCGCTCTGGAATTGGTCACTGCAGACCAGCAATGGTGGCGGAGCCAGCCGGACCCGGATGTGGTCCAAACGGCGACGGACAAAGCCCGTGCGATGGAGGACGAACGCCGCGGCCTGCTCACGCGGTTGCTCGGCACTAATTGGGAGACCGGCGATTTGGTCAACCTCCCCCGCCCATCGCGCCCCGGTGTCATCCTCGACGGTCCTGTCCTCGGCGTGCTGGCGATGGATACGAAGCAGTCGATCCAGGACATCAGCCTCCGCTCACAAGACCGCCTGGAGGCTTACCTCAACGCCCAGAGCCGCGCGGGCAAGGAACCCGATCCGGCTATGCTGGCCAAGCTTCGACAGCAAACACGCGACGAGATGGCCCATGTGCTCAGCCCGCCCCAGCTTGAAGAATTCCTGCTGCGCTACTCCCAAAGTGCCAACGACCTGCGGGCCGACTTTGGCCAGCTCCGCTTCTTCGACCAGACCCCGGATGAGTTCCGCGCGGTATTTCGCGCGGTGGACGCCCTCGACCAGCGAATCGAACTGCTCGCCAATGCCACCGATCCGAGCAGCGTAAGCCAGCGCAAGGCGCTCGAGAATCAGCGCGATGCCGCCATGAAAACCGCCCTCGGCCAGAAGCGCTACGAAGAATATCAGCGGCTGAATGATCCGGTTTTTCGCGACGCGATGGCCGCCGCCGAAGAAGCCGGCACGCCCGAGGCGGCGGGAACCATGTACGCCATTATGGCCGCCGCTCAGGCCGAACAAAGTCGCATTCGCGGCGATACCAACATGTCCGCCGCACAGAAAAGCATCGAGTTGAAGCGGCTTGAACTCCAGCAACTCCAGGCCAATACCATGGCATCCGGTCGGGACGTGCCGCCCGAACCGCCGGACTTGCCCGCCCCACCCCAGCCCAGAAAAGTTTATGTTCTTGGCCCGGGTGACACCGCGGAAACCATCGCGCTAATGTACGGCCTCCCCGGCAGCGCCATCCGTGCCGCCAATCCAAACCTGAATTTCAAGAAACTCAGACCGGGTGACGCCGTCATCATACCCCCGTCCCCGCTCTCCCCCCGTTCAGCCCCCTAACGACCGCGTCCCATCCTCCTCGTTCTGCGCCTGGTCCAGAAACTCCGTCGTGCCCCTGCCCTGCCCGGCGATGACGCCCTGTGTCTTCAGGCAGTTTTGCCGACTTTCTCTCTCCTCTCAGTTTGTCAGTAGCGGCCACCGCAGTCGAACCCAGAAATATCTTTGGTGGTGAATGGTCAGCCGGGTTTGTTTCATTTGGGTCGCCAAGGCCTGAACCAGACGAAGCCCGATGCCTAATCCCTGGCGGGAAGTCTGACTGCGTTCGGCCACGCGATTGCCAAGGAGAAGACTGACGCTGCACGGCCGTGACCGAACCCGGAGCCAGATGTCCTGGTCGCCATGCTTCAAGGCGTTAGCCAGAAGATTGAACAGGATTTGTTTGAAGGCACTACGGTCCGCCTGGACCACGACATCCGCAGGACAGGACCACAGCAGACGACGTCCCTCAGCAGCAGCCAACCGGGAGAACGGCTCGAGCATGTCGGTCAGAAATTCCTTCAACGCCACAGGTTCGGGCGCTAATTCCAGATGGCCTTGCTCGGCGCGAGCGATGGTCAAGGCGGTCTCAACGTAGTTGGTCAGGCGCGCGAGTTCCTCCTGCAAATCCTCCGCCAATTCCGGTTTCATCCCCATCGCCTCGGCTTCGATCCGCAGCCGCATCAACTGCAACGGCGTGCGCAATTCATGCGCGACTTGCGTCGTGTATTCCTGCAGATGGGTAAAGGCCATCTCCAGCCGCGTGAGCAGTTCGTTCACGTGGCGGACCAATTCGCCCACTTCCGGGTCCACGTCGGGCACCTGCAAGCGTTCGGCCAGGGTGGCAGGGCCAAAACGGGAAAGCTGCCGGTTCACTTCCCGTACCGGACGATCTGACCGGCGCGCAATGAAATAGGCGAAAACCAATGCCAGTCCCACGAGCGGGACGCCCACCAGAATCCAGAACTGCACCAGTTCGCCCAAAATATCCTGCACCTCCTTGTCGCTGTAGCTGCCGTGCAAAATCCAATCCGGATGCGCCGGGGTGGTCCGCTCCCATTTCTCCTGGCGCAGTTCGTAATCCAGGTGCCAGTGCGCAGCCAGGATCAGGCCGGTGACCACGACCAACAGGCTGGCTCCGAACCAGACCGTGAGCCGCCAGCGCAGGGATTTCATACGCCCTTCGGCGGCACCAGCGCGAAACCCACTCCCCGCACCGTGCGAATAAGCGAAGGTTCATCCGGCGCGTCGATCTTGGCCCGCAGATAATTGATATAGACGTTCACGACATTGGTGCCGCCATCGAAGTGCTGGTCCCATACGTGCTCCACAATCGCTGTCTTGGTGACCGTTCGGGGCGACGCTTGGACCAGGAATTCGAGAAGCGCAAACTCCCGGTTCGTCAGCTCAATCAGTCGGGCGCCTCGCTTTACCGTACGCGATACCAAATCCATTTCCAGATCGCCAACCCGTTGCGTTTGGCTCAGTTCACCCCGCTGCCGGCGTCCCAGCGCCCGCAGCCGGGCCAGCAGTTCATCCAGGGAAAATGGCTTGACCAGATAATCATCCGCCCCTGCGTCCAGGCCGGCCACGCGATCCCGCACTTCGCTGCGCGCCGTGATGAAAAGAATCGGCATCGTCAAGCCGCGGCGGCGCAAGCCCCGGACCAGGGTGACCCCATCCACTTGGGGCATCATAATATCGAGAATCAGCACTTCGTAAGTGCCGTTCTCCACCGCCCAGCGCGCTTCAGCGCCGTCCTGCGCGCAATCCACCGTGTGCCCCGCCGCGCGCAAACCGGCGGCGAGGTGCCGCAGCAACTTGCTGTCATCTTCCGCCAATAGAATCTTCACCGCATCATCCTGCTTCAGCCGAAGCTTAACATCAACGGCAAGCGGGCGGCACCTCAAACTCTTTGGTTTAATCCCGATCCGCTTCTTTATGGCTGCCACTCTTTGGTGGAGGGGCGGTAACCTCCGCTTTCGTGGCTGCGCCTGGTGGGCTGACTCCCGCACCGTGTTGGTAAACGAGCGCCCCACCCCGGTGACCGGTCTCATATACCGTCCATGAGGCAACTCCCGCCGCGAGCGCGGCGGCCACCGCGACTCCCCGCGCAGCGCGGGGGAATCGGAACAACGCCGCCGCGCCCGCCGCGATTACTGCCGCAATGACGGCCGCTGTCAGCGTGCGTTTCGCCCAGTCCTCATGCGCATCCAGCAATGGTGCCACCTGGGCGGCGGCATTCTCGATAAGTCCACCGTCGGATTCGCCGGTTTCTATCGCCGCCCATGCCCCCAGCGCGCCCAGGGCGAGGAGGGTGGCGGCGAAGGTGGGCACATACCCTCTGCGCCAAAAGACGGCAAGAATGGAAACCGCGGCTCCCAGCACGATCAAAACAATCGGAAAGTGAACCACGGCCGGATGCAACGGATTGGGGATGATGCTCATAATTCGTCCAGCTTTAGACTGCAGGTCGCCTCGCTAATTGATGCGTTCGTAATTGCTGACCGACTCGCGGCAGCTTGCGCAACTGTTGGCTGGCAACTGTGTCACCGTGTAGCCGCACACTTTGCAAACGTAGAGCGGCCGATCCACATTCTTCCCGAGATTGTCGAGCGCGTCCTGATACAGCTTGGCGTGCTCCGCTTCGGCCTTCTGTGCGTAAAGCAGCGCGCGGATGGCAGGTTTCGCCCCGTCTTTTTTCGCCTGGACCATGAACTCGGGATACATCGTGTCGCGCTCGTAACTCTCGCCCTTGATCGCCGCCTGAAGGTTCTCGGCTGTCGTTCCCGCTTTTACCTCGTCAAGTTGGAAGTTCTTGATCTTGCCGCCGAGGTCCAGAATCGCCTTCTTGTGCGTGTCCCGATGGACGCCTTCGGCTTTTGCGGCCGCGCGGAACAGGCGCGCGGCATAAGCGTAGCCTTCAGCGTCCGCCTTCTTCGCGAAGGCTTGATAGCGATTCGCGGCATTGGATTCGCCTTGAAACGCCGTGTTGAGGTTGTCGAGTGTCTGGGGCGAGACACTGGCTTGCGCCATGGTAACCGCCGCGAGCGCGGCGCCGATTAGGAGAATGAATGTTTTTTTCATGCGCGCTCAGCATGACGGCCGGCAGATTGGAAAAGCATTAGGCGAAGATTAGAAGTTTCTAAGAATCTGATGGGCGGAGTGTTCATCAATTTCATATAAACCTTGTTTTGATTCAAAAACAATGGGCGGTTACTCTGGCAATCCACGGTGACGAACGGGTAGAGTCCCGCCCAATCGGTTGGCTTGGGTAACTGGCTGGCCGTCCCGCTGGTTTCAGTGGGGTTCTGACGACGCCGAACGATGAATGATTGAGTATGCCGGCTAACTGCCGGGCCGGTTTTCAAATCAACAACAGAGAATCAACCGCCAGCAAGAACTTTGCAAATTGCCAAATGAAATCCTTTCTTTGTTGTCTTGGACTCGCCGTCAACTTGATTTTTGCATCGTTTGCTGAAGGCGTGGCTGGCAGGGCCAGCATTCCGACCAGACTGCCCACCCCTGCAACTCTTGATCAGGCCCGGCCCCTGGTGGGCGCGATTCGTTGGGACGCCTGGCAGGAAGACGGCAACATTCAAGCCACCGTCGAGCGGACACTCGGCCCCCGCCACTGGCATTACCGGCTGCCTTTTTTCGCCCGCGTCACCGGCTCGAATACCGTGGTCATCAACGGCAATACGCCGGCCTTAATGGATCAGGAGATCAACTATGCCGCCAACGCGGGCATAGATTACTGGGCTTTTTGCATTTACCCGGAGGATTCGGGGATGTCCCGTGGACTGCATCTTTACCTCGACAGCCCGCTCAAGAATCGGATTAAATTCGCCCTCAATCTTCAGGGTGGGTGGGTCGCCGGGAAAGCTGAAGGCTGGGATGCGCAGGTGATCCGGTATGTGAACTATTTCAAAGACCCCGCGTACCAGAAAGTTCGGGGGATTCGTCCGCTGGTCTTCCTGTTCAATCGGATTCCACCCACGCCGGAATTCCCTGATGCGCCCGCCGTGGCCGCCGCCATCCATCAACTGCGCGCCGCGGCCACCAACGCCGGTCTCGGCAATCCTTACCTCGTTTTTCAAGGATGGGATGCCTCCAGCGATTTCAAAACCATGCAGGATTATGGGTTGGATGCGATAGGTGCTTACGCTGTGTTCACGGATGCGACCATAGGAACCTCATACCAGGCGCTGGCCGCGAAAGGTCACCGAATGTGGGAAGCGGGCCAGGCGACCGGCGCCAATGTCGTGCCGATTGTCACTGCCGGCTGGGATGACCGAACGCGGGTCGAAACCAAAACCCCGTGGACGTCCGGCTCGACCAACTACTCCCTCCCGCCCACGCCCGCCGAGTTGGCTAATCATCTGGCCGCGGCACTCGACTGGACGAGGACCCATCTCACAAATGCCACGCCCGCCAACACCGTTTTAATTTACGCCTGGAACGAAAACGACGAAGGCGGCTGGCTGGTTCCCACACTCAACCCCGACGGCAGCGCCAATTCCGACCGCCTGGTTGCCATTGCCGCAAAGCTCAAGAACGAAACGAATAGCAACCACTCGCACGGAAATAATTCTCAACGCCCTCAATTCGACAAAACACCATGAAAATAAAACTAACCAAGTGCGTGCTCGCGGTCATGACCGCAGCCAGCTTTTGTGTCATCGCGGCGGACGCTCCGCCGGCGACTGCCACCACTTCTACCAGCCAACCTGCCAGCGATGAGGTTCTCTGTGCCCGCGCGCGCGTCAGCGACGGCGACCTGGTGAGGCTATGGCGGGTCTTCGCCAAGGCGCGTCGAGGCGAAACCGTCGTCGTGGGCGTCATCGGCGGTTCGATCACAGCGGGCGCGTCCGCCAGCACCCCCGAGTTGCGCTACGGTAACCGGGTGGCGGCGTGGTGGCACGAGCATTTTCCGCGCGCCACGATAAAATTCGTCAACGCGGGCATCGGCGCGACCGGCTCGGACTATGGCGTGTTGCGGACCCGTCGTGATCTGCTCGCGGCGCGCCCGGATTTCGTCATCGCCGAGTATGCGGTCAACGATCCCAACGAGCAGCGTTGTGCCGAAACGCTCGAAGGTTTGATCCGGCAAATCCTCGAGTCGCCCAATGAGCCGGCCGTGGTGCTGTTGTTCACCATGCACAACAACGGCAGCAATGCCCAGGAGTGGCACAGCAAGGTGGGCCGAAACTACGGCCTCCAGATGGTCAGCTTCCGCGACGCGCTCTGGCCGGAAATCCAGGCCGGACGATTGCAGTGGAGCGACGTGGAGGCGGACCTCGTCCATCCCAACGATCGCGGGCACGGTTACGCCGCGCAGTTCATTACGCATCAGTTGGAGGCTGCGCTGGCATCCCTGCCGGGCGAAGGAGAGTTGCCGAAAGTGAAACCCGTGGCTGCGCCTTTGTTCACGGACCTTTTCGAGCAGACGACGTTGGTTGAAGCCGGCGCGTTGCGACCGGTTACGAATAGCGGTTGGACCTTCGACGCCACGAACCGTTGCTGGAAAAGCGATCAACCCGGCAGCAAGATTGAGTTCGAGATGGCGGGTCGCGCCATACTCACGATGCATCATGTGATACGCGGCCCGACGGGCCGGGCGCGAGTGACGGTGGACGGTGGCTCACCAAAAGAACTGGAGGGTTGGTTCGACCAGACTTGGGGTGGTTATCGGCAGACGCGGGAAATTGCCCGTGACCTGCTGGCGGGCAAACATCGCGTGCGTTTTGAATTGCTGGCAGAGAAGAGCGCGGGCAGCACCGGCCACGAATTTTGGATTTTCGGTTTGGGTGCGGCAGGTGTCCGAGATGAAACCACCCCGAACCCAGCCGAAGCCCGTTCCATCACCGTCGCCAGCTACTACTTCGGCCAATACCATCCCAATGATCCGCGCAACGAGAAAACGAAGGGCAAAGGCTGGAGCGAATGGGAACTGATCAAAGCTGCCCGACCCCGTTTTCCCGGGCATCACCAGCCCAAGATCCCACTCTGGGGCTATCAAGACGAATCCGATCCGCAAGTCATGGCCCAGAAGATCGCCGCCGCCGCCGACCACGGGGTTGATGCCTTCATCTTCGATTGGTATCACTACGATGACGGCCCGTTCCTGGAGCGCCCCATTGACGAGGGGTTCCTCAAGGCGACCAATAACCACCGCCTCAAGTTCGCCTTCATGTGGGCCAACCACGACTGGCAGGAGAATTTATTCCCCTACAAGAAAGGCGACCCGCGACCAGTGCTGTATCCCGGCAAAGTCAGCCCGGCGGCCTTCGAGAAAATCTGTGACCATCTCATCAAGGATTATTTCCTGCACCCGTCCTACTGGAAGATTGACGGCAAACCTTACTTCTCGTTTTACGACTTGAGCAAGCTGCTGGAGAACTTCGGTTCGGTGGAGGCAACCCGCGTGGGGCTGGACAAATTCCGCGCGAAAGTGAAAGCCGCCGGCCTGCCAGGACTCCATCTCAACGCCGTGGCTTGGGGACAACCCATCCTGCCTGGGGGCAAGGTGCCGGCGGATTCCGCCCGACTCGTGCGCGACCTTGGCTTTGATTCGGTCACCTCGTACGTGTGGATTCATCACGTCCTCCTGCCAAAGCAACAGACCGATTACAACGAAGTGCGCGCCGACTATTTCAAATACTGGGAGAAGGCCGAGAAACTGTTCAAGGTGCCGTTCTTTCCAAATGTTTCGATGGGCTGGGATCCCAGCCCGCGCTGCGACCAGAATGACAAATTCGACGATTCCGGCTATCCCTTCACCAACACTGTCGGCAACAACACGCCCGAGAATTTCCGCGTTGCCCTGGAGTTGACGAAACAACGCCTGCTCGCCAATCCGAACGGCCCGCGCATCCTCAACATCAACTGCTGGAACGAATGGACCGAAGGCAGTTACCTCGAACCCGACACGGTTAACGGGATGAAATACCTCGAGGCCATCCGGTCGGTGTTCGGCCCGAACCAGTCGAATTCTGCAAAGCCGCGATGAGCGTAAATTGAGATAGGACTGTGGAGTAACAGGCCGCAGCATCGTTGACATGACACCTCACTGAAGCTACACACATACCCATGAAACGCCCGATACAGAGCCCGCACCAACCAGCTCGTATTCAGCACCCGATGAAGACATCCCTATTTGTTTCTCTTGTGAGTGTCGCTCTGCTCTGCAGTTTAATTTGGCCGGGCGATTGCCTTGCGGCCACGACCGGCGCCGCCCAACTGCGAGGAGAAGCGAAAGCCTTTGGTCCCACTCTGCGGAAGGACTTTGCCGAACCGCCGCTGCGCTACTGGCCGCGCCCGCTCTGGTTCTGGAACAACACGACCGTCACTGTCGAAACGGTGCGGGAGCAAATGCGTCTGGCACGTGACCGCAGCAAATATGGCGGGTTCGGCATCCTCCCGTTTGGGAAGAGTTTTGCGCCGGCCTACCTCAGTGATGACTACTTCGCCATCTACGGCGCAGCGCTCGACCAGGCAAAATCACTCGGGCTGACCTTGTCGCTCTACGATGAATACGGCTTCCCGAGCGGTTCGGCGGGTTCGCAGAACTCGAGCGACACGAGTCTCTTTGCGCAGCGGTGGCCGGAGTTGACGATCAAACGGCTGGACAAGCACGAATGGGAGATCACGGGTCCGGCGCGGTTTCAGACGAACCTCCCGTCGGGCCAACTCGCCGCCCTCGTCGCGATGCACACTGCGACGCTGCAGCGTTTGGAACTGTCGGACACCGTGCGCGAGGGGCGCCTCGATTGGACGGTGCCCGCCGGCACGTGGAAAGTCATGGCTTTTGTGTGCGTAAAGGATGGTGATCCCATCTGCGATTACCTGGATCCTGACGCCACCGACAGGTTCATCCAAATCACGCACCAGGCCTACTACGATCGGTTCCGCGAACATTTTGGCAAAACGATTGATTCGACGTTCTTCGATGAACCCACCCTCTACCGCGCGGGTGGCCGGACCTGGACAGACAAGTTCAACGAGAAGTTCAAAGCCCGGCACGGTTTTGATCCGCGACCCTATTACCCGGCTTTGTGGTACGACATCGGTCCGGACACGCAGGCTGCCCGGAACTACCTGTTCGGCTTCCGGACCGAGCTATATGCGACCGGGTTCACCAAGCGCATCCAGGACTGGTGCACAGCCCACGGCATCCCCGCCACGGGCCATCAGGACCAGGAGGAAGTGGTGAACCCGGTCTCCGTCTCAGGCGACCTGATGAAGTGTTTCCAGTATCTCGACATCCCCGGGATCGACAAGATCGGCGGTGACCGACCCGCCGAACGCTTTTATAAGATCGTGAGTTCCGCCGCTTACAACTGGGACAAATCGCTGATCATGTCCGAAACCTACGGGGCGATGGGCGACCTGTCATGGGACGAGATTTACGCGGTGGCGATGGAGCAATACACCAAAGGCATCAACCTGCTCATCCCGCACGCGGTTTGGTATGACAACACCAACGTCACGTTTAAGCCTGAACTGTCCTGGCGGCACCCGCGGTATGCGGAACGCCTGCCCGAATTCAACACCTACGTCGCGAGGTTAAACCTGCTGCTGCAGAACGAGGCCGCCCACGTGGCCGACATCGCCGTCCTCTACCCTATCGCCACCCTGCAAGGCAGCCATCATTTGGACGGGCCGCTGGGCGCTTATAAGGGTGGAGTGACCGTGCCGGAGGCTGACTATGTGGACGTGGGCGAACTGCTGGCCGTGGACCTCGGGCGCGACTACACCTTCCTGCATCCCGAAGTCCTGGACGCGAAATGCAAGATCAAGGCTGGGCGGTTAGTGTTGCCCAACCGGATTCATCCCGGCCGATTCTCCGTCCTGATCCTGCCGGGGCACAAAACGATTAACTGGAGCAGCCTCAAGAAGATTCTGGCTTTTTATGAACAGGGCGGCTGCGTCATCGCCACCGGGCAGCTTCCGTCCAAGTCTGCCGAGTTCGGACACGACCAGGATGTACAGCGTACCATCGGCGCGATGTTCGGAGAGACAATTGCCACCACAACCACGCCTTTTGTGACGCGCCGCAATGACCGGGGCGGCTGCGCGATCCGGTTGGGAACATTGAATGCCGGCGTTCTGCGCGGGGCGTTGGATGCGGCGCGGCCGGATTTTGATGTCACTTTCGCACCGGGCGCCGCCTTGCGCTATATCCATAAAACAGGAAACGGCCGGCACGTCTTCTTCTTCGCGAACCTCAATCCGCGCCTGACCGAGAGTGTTGTCACGCTGCGCGGGCGGCATGAACTCCAGGCATGGGATCCCCACACCGGATCTATTGGTGCAGTCGAATGCCTGCACGCCACCCGGAAGGGAACGGACTTCACCGAGGTCCGGCTGAAGTTGCCCCACCTCAAATCGGTTTTTCTTGTTTCTGCCAGCAACCTGTCGGCAAGGCAGGCCAAATCAGGCCCCGCACGCGCCGGACTATCGGCCCCAAAGAACCCATGAAAATCAATCCTCTCATCGCTGGGGATGTAGGCCGGGTGCCCTCACCCGGCGGGGGCCCAAAAACCCCATGAAAATCAATCCTCTCATCGCTGCCTCAGTTGCTGCGGTTCTGTGCCTCGCGGCCGTCGGAACCCTCGCTGCGGAGGCGCAACCGACGTCAGCAGCATCCCAAGACGAACGTTCCCCGCTGTCCACGTTCTTCGTCGCGCCCACGCGCGTGGTGTGGCAAAGCACGAACGGGGTAAAGAACGCGATGTCGCTGCTCTCGCCCCATGCGGGCCAGGCGGTGCTGAAAGAGCCCCAGCCTCCTTGTGTACTGACCGCGGCCGGCGAAAGGCCCGCCGGCGTGCTGTTGGATCTCGGGAGGGAATTGCACGGCTACGTCGAGCTGATCACACCCATGACAAGGGACCAGGCCAAGTCGCGCCACGTCCGGGTGCGATTCGGCGAGTCCGTCTCCGAAGCAATGGCTGAACTCGGCGGAGCGCAGCATGCGCAGAACGATCACGCAATCCGCGACCAAACCGTCACGCTGCCCTGGCTCGGCAAGAAAATGGTTGGCCCAAGCGGCTTTCGGTTCGTGCGCATTGACAACCTCGACCCCGAGCTGCCGGTGGAACTCAGCCAGGTACGCGCCGTCCTCCAGGTTCGCGATATTCCCCAAGTGGGCTCGTTTCGGTGCGACGATGAGCGACTCAACCGCATCTGGGCGGTCGGTGCCTACACCGTCCACCTGAACATGCAGGAATACCTGTGGGATGGCATTAAGCGCGACCGGCTCGTGTGGATCGGGGACATGCACCCGGAGGTGAGCACCATCAACGCCGTGTTTGGGTTCAATGACGTGGTGACGCGCTCGCTTGACCTCACGCGCGAGGTCACCCCGGTAACCGAGTGGATGAACGGCATCTCCAGCTACTCGATGTGGTGGGTGCTGATCCAGGAAGAGTGGTGGCTGCATTACGGCAACCGGGACTATCTCGGCGCGCAAAAGCCGTACCTCACCGCCCTGCTCAAGCGCCTGGCGAATCTCGTTGGGCCCGACGGCCGCGAGCGTATCGACGGCATGCGCTTTCTGGATTGGCCCAGTTCGCCCAACCAACAAGGAGTCACCGCCGGGTTGCAGGCGTTGCTCGTGCTGACCCTCGAAAGCGGGTCGCGCCTCATGACCGCACTGGAGGACGCGGAGACGGCAAAGCTTTGCAGCGAAGCCGCCGCGCGCGGCCGCAAGGTGGTGCCTGACACCAATAAATCCAAATCCGGAGCGGCCCTGTTGTCGCTGGCAGGCATGGCGGACGCGAAGAGCACTTCGGACACCGTGCTCAAGGTCGGCGGGCCGAAGGGCATCTCCACGTTTTACGGCTTCTATGTGTTACAGGCGCTCGCTAAATCGGGCGATACCGACACGGCGCTCGACTTCATCCGCACGTACTGGGGCGCGATGCTGGACTTCGGCGCGACGACGTTCTGGGAGGATTTCAACCTCGAATGGACGAACAATGCCGGGCGCATTGACGAACTGGTTCCCCCCGGCAAGAAGGACATCCACGGTGACTATGGCGCTTATTGTTACGTCGGATTCAGGCACAGCTTGTGTCACGGCTGGGCCAGCGGGCCGACGGCTTGGTTGAGCCAGGTGGTGCTCGGCGTGAAACCGCTGGAGCCCGGCTGCAAACGCGTCCGCGTTGCCCCGCAACTCGGGAACCTCAAATGGGCGGAAGGTAAGTATCCGACGCCGCTCGGCCCCATCCATGTCCGGCACGAGCGCCAGCCGGACGGCACGATCTCCTCTCAAATAGACGCGCCGCGCGGCATCATCGTCGAGTCGCAGAATAAACCGAACTGAACAATCCTGGCCTGATTGGCAGCAATTCTCATTATGGGACGAATGGGACGAATGGGACGAATGGGACGGATGGCGGATGATCCCATGTGGCCTCGGACACCCTAAAGGGTGGACACCAAACCTCCCAGACCAGCCAAAATGAGAACTGCTGCCTGATTGGTGCCTTCTTGATAGGCGTCTTCCTTTGCACTGACCCGGCGCCGAGACGCCTGCCGGGCTATCCAGATTCGTGGATCGGAATCAATAGAGCCGGACGCGCGCGTAACTGATGGCGTTCCCGCCGCCCTGACAGGAGCCAAGCATATCGAGGGTGCGCGACGGTGACGAACCACCCCTGCCGGTCGCGGTGAAATATTGTACAAAGGGTTTTCGCAACGGCAGGCGAACTGGCGGCGTCATGGAGCCATCGCGCAGGATTTCCTGCACACGATTCTCGGCCACAGCTTTGCCATCCGCACCGGTTCCGCTGGCGTAATACGTCAGGAACAAACGATGTTCAGGCGTGATCTGAAAATGCGCCCCCGAACCGATGATGCCCGGATGGTCGGCGGTGGATTCCTCGATGGTTTTGCGCTGAATCACTCGTCCATCGCGGAGAATTGCGTAGTTCAGGCTGTAGCGCTGTTTAGCCTCCGGGAAGAAGCTCGCCTTCAGCCGTTCATCAATCGCTTGCTCGTTCCACACCACATGCGCATTGCCGTTGTTCGCCACATACAAATCGCCGGGATTAATCCCGCCACCGGTTTTGTCGCAACTCGCGATTTCGGTCCACGCGACAAACGGCTTCCGGGTGATGTCCGGCGTCCAGGTGTAGAAGAGGCGGCGAAAAGCATAGTCCCACTCCTGGCCCGTAAGCTTATGTTTGTATTCGCGCCACGCCTTGTTGGGCTCGACAATATCACTGACGCCGCAGAAATAGACCGCGCGCCTGCAAATCGCGACGTTTGGGTAACAGACGCGGACGGGCACGGGCGGGTCATACTCGGCACCCCACGGCCACTTGAGCTGACCTTGCGCACTCCACTTGCTGTGGCGGTCGCGGAACGTCCACTCGGCGTGCGAGAAATCAACGTTCTGAAACAGAATCAACTCTCCCGCCGGGCCGTCGGCGGCCAGACTCCGGTAGGACCAGGCGTTGAACTTCGGGTTGCCCTGCCAGACCGGCCCCAGCAATTTCGGGGCCGCAGTGGCATCACGCGCCTTGAATTCCAGCAAGTCCGGTCGCGCTGGGTAGCCATTGGTCTCGTCGCCGGGCCCGAGGGAAGGATTCGTGGACACGAACACGCGGTCGTTGCGAAAGGCGGCAAGCGGCGAGGGTTCCCGCGTGCGACCCTTGGTATCCACCCAGACACGCTTCCAGCCGCTGGCGTTGCGTTCAAACAGCATCAAGCGACAGTTGTTCATGGGCTTGACGCCGGGAATTAATTCCAGTCCGCTGGCGAAAACGCGCTGGCCCACACGCACGAGCGAGGTCGAGCCGTGGCACCACATCGGCCCGGACCCGTTGTTAGCGTTGGTGTAGGTATAAACGTCCTCCTCGATTTCGACGACCGGTTTGAGTTCAGCCACGGGGACCCCCAAGCCCAATCGCAAGCCAGTCAACCAGACTGAACCAATCCAAAACAGGTGTTTCATCGTAAGTCGCATTTCAAACCTAAAGTTTGTTTGAACTGAGCCGCCCGAATCCATGCTAGACATTATGAAGCAGGCCGTTGGCCTGCAACCGAATAACCATTGAAACAAGGTAACTGTTCAGGTCGGAACGTGGGGAAGCCCTCCGGTCTGCCGGTTAGGCGGACCTCTGGCCCGGTGCCGCGGCGACCCGAGGAACACGGAGTCAGAGACTCCGTGAACCGGCAGACCAAAGGTTTGCCCCACACCTGAGCAGTTACGAAAAAAGACTAGCTGCGCGCCGACAAAGGCGCAGAATTGTCACGAATGAACGTGACAGAACAACAAGTCTGCCTGAACCTCGCAGGGTCAAAGACAAACATCCTGTCAGGAATGGGAACGATGGCAGACAAGACGCGGCTGGCGGGCATATCGTGCCTGGTGATGGTGCTGAGTGGCGGGTGGGCCTGGCAGGCTCGTGCGGACGGTGCGGCCAGTCAACCGCAACAAGGCCAGGCAGTCCTGACAAACAAAGCTGACCTGGCGAAAGAAACCGTGGCGGAGATACTCGAGCCACAGTCGGGCCAGGCCCAGACGCAGTTGAAGGAGACGCCTGCCCAGCGAGCGGCCCGGCTGGCATGGTGGCAGAAGGCCCGATTGGGTTTGTTCGTTCATTGGGGCCCAGTCAGCCTTACAGGCAAGGAAATCGGCTGGAGCCGCGGAGGCGAGCGCCGAGACGGCTACGGCTCAGGTCCAATCCCGGCTGAAATATACGATAATCTCTACAAGCAGTTTTCGCCGACGAACTTTAACGCGAAGGAATGGGTCCAGACGGTAAAAGACGCGGGGATGAAATATATTATTTTCGTCACGAAACACCACGATGGTTTCTGCATGTGGGGCACAAAGACGACCGATTATAACATTACCAGTCCGCTGTCGCCTTACGGGCGTGACATTGCAGGGGAACTTGCCACGGCCTGTCACGCAGCCGATGTAAAGCTCATCTGGTATCTGTCGCTGGGTGACTGGCACCACCCGGATTATTATACCGAGAACCATGCCCGTTTTGATGAGTTTGTTTTGGAACAGATTCGGGAGCTGTGCACCAACTATGGGAAGATTTACGGTTTCTGGTTCGACCTGGCCTACACCAGGATGGCCGAAAAGAATATGGGCCAGAAAATAAGTAAGTTGATTCACCGTCTCCAGCCTGGCGCGGTCATTAATAACCGCGGCGGATTGTCCGGGGACTACGATACGCCGGAGGGGCGCGTTGGGGCCTTCCAAATTGAAAGGCTATGGGAAAGCTGTATTACCCTCGGCAATCAATGGGCGTGGAGGCCAAATGACGACATCAAATCACTGGAGGAATGTATTTACATCCTCGTCAACACGGCCGGCGGCGATGGCAATTTAGCGATTGACGTCGGGCCTATGCCCGACGGCCGGATTGAGCCGAAGCAGGTTGCACGCTTAATGGAGATCGGGGGCTGGATGAAGGAATACGGCGAAAGCATTTACGGCACGCGCGGCGGTCCATTTCTGCCAGGGGATTACGGCAGCAGCACACACAAAGGCAACAGGGTTTATCTGCATGTTTTGAACTGGGATGATCAGACTCTTTCGCTGCCTCCGATCGGCAAGCAGATTATCAACAGCACCCTGCTGTCAGGCGGAAGGGTAAACGTCACGCAGACCAAGGATGGAATTACGATTGCCGTGAACAAGCAGGACCAGCAGAATCCTGATACCATCGTCGTGCTCGAACTGGATGGTCCGGCACACGAGGTTTCGCCGATCATTACAGCATCGGCTTCGCTGGCGTTTGGCAAGCACATCACGGCTTCAAGCAGCGAGAGAACCTTTGATCCCGGCAAGGCTTTTGACGGTGATTACAAGACGGGGTGGGCAGCCAAACCCGGCGAGACCCAAGGCTGGCTGGAGGCAGACCTTGGGCAGATGCGAACGGTCGCCCAAGCAGTTATTTACGAGACCTATCCCGGAAGGATACAAGACTTTGAACTGCAGTATAAGGCGGCAGACCAATGGGAGACTTTGTACCGCGGCACCGGGCTCGGGGCTCAGGCGGTTATCCGTTTCAAGCCGGTAACAGCTCAGCAGATCAGGCTTAATGTTCTCAAGGCGTCCGGCAGTCCCGCCATTACGGAGTTGAAATTGACAGGGGCCATGACCACTGCCAAGCAGGAGTACAAAATGCAGGGCGAGCCAGCCTCCGAGGAAGTATGGGCACAATATATGAGTCACTGGATAAAAGTCGGGACGTCAAGCGTGCATCAAAACGTGCGCCAATACGGCCCGGACAAGCTTTTCGAAGGCGGACGATGGATTGCGGACCAAAGCGAAACGATCTGGCTGGAGGTTGACTATGGCCGCAGCCGAACCGTTAATCAGGCTGAGATTGGCACCAATCGCTATTGGCAAAAGGTGCAGAACTTTGATCTCCAGCGGCTAGTCAATGGCCAGTGGCAAAGTTTCTATAGCAATAAAGAATTAGGTCTGGCACCCGGGACCGTCAAGCTCACCTTCGCCCCGATAACTATCAGCCAGCTCAGAATGAAAATCACAATGAAGGGAAGCACTTACCTGGAAACCTACGCACTGAAACTTTTCGATATCAATGAAAGTTTGAATCCACCATGACACATTACCGTTGGGGAGTGGTGGCACTGCTGTTCTTTGCGGTCACGGTCAATTACGTTGACCGGGCGGTGTTGGGCGTGCTCAAGCCGCTGCTGGACCAGGAACTGGGTTGGGACCAGAAGGACTTCGGCTGGATGGTGACCGCCTTTCAGGCGACCTATGCCGCGGGTTACCTGCTGGCGGGTCGGCTGATGGATCGGATCGGCGTGCGGGTGGGGCTCACGCTGGCGGTGAGCGCGTGGAGTGTCGCGGCGATGGTGCATGGACTGGCGCGGTCGGTGCTAGGATTCAGCGCGGCCCGGTCGTTGCTGGGTCTGGCGGAGGGCGCCTGTTTTCCGGCGGCGATCAAGGCGGTCACGGAATGGTTTCCCAAGGAGCAGCGCGCCCTGGCCACCGGCATTTTTAATGCCGGCAGCCCGGTGGGCGCAATTCTCTGTCCGCTGGCGGTGCCGTGGCTGGCCGGGCGCTGGGGATGGCAAAGCGCATTTGTCGCGACGGGCGCGGTGGGATTTGTCTGGGTTGCGCTTTGGGGCTGGCTCTATCAATCACCGGATCAGCATGCGCGGGTCTCTCCGGAAGAACTGGCGTACATTCGCAAGGATCCGCCGGAAAGCAGCGTGAATATTCCGTGGCTGGAGTTGCTGCGCCACCGGCAAACGTGGGCGTTCCTGTTGGGCATGATGGCCTCCGCGCCGGTCTGGTGGTTCTTCATTTTCTGGACCCCAGATTTTCTGAACAAGCGATTCGGGTTGAACCTGACGCAAAGCAGCCTGCCGCTAATGATCATCTTCTTCGTGTCCAGCTTCGGCGGGATTGCCGGCGGGTGGCTTTCGTCGGCGCTGCTGCGGCGCGGGTGGAGCGTGAACGCGGCCCGCAAGACGGCGCTCCTGGTCTGCGCGCTGTGTGTGCTGCCGGTATTTGCCACGCCGCTGCAGGCCGGGTTGTGGCCGGCGGTCGCGCTGGTGACGCTCGCCGCGGCGGCCCATTGCGGCTATGCCGCCAACCTTTACACCCTGGTCAGCGACACCGTTCCACGGCAGGCGGTCGGCTCGGTGGTCGGCATCGGCGGCATGGCGGGCTCGGTGGCGGGCATGTTCTTCGCCCAGGTGGTGTCGCGCGTGTTGGATTTCACCCATAACAACTACCTCGTTCCGTTCTGCCTGGCCGCCTCGACCTATTCGCTGGCCCTGATCCTCATTCACCTGCTGTTGCCGCGGCTTGAGGCGATGCCGTTGGAGCGGGTCTCACAATGAATGCACTAACCAGTCGCGAGCGCGTGAGAATCGCGCTAAATCACCAGGAGCCGGACCGCGTGCCGGTGGATTTCGGCGGCAGCCGGATCACGGGCATCGGCGCGATCGCCTACAAGAACCTCATCCAACAGCTAGGCCTGCGCGAAGAGATCCGCGTTTACGACATCAAACAGCAGCTCGCCGAGCCCTCGCTGGCAGCCATCAACCGGCTGGGGGGCGACGTGGTGCAGTTGCACCGGCTCGGGCCGACCTCGGGCATGCCCTTCCTGCATATTGACCGCTGGAAGCCGGGCCGGCTTACCAACGGCACGCCATGCCTGGTCCCGGAAGCCTGCGAAGAGACGCGCCTCCCGGACGGTCGTATCGAGATCCGGCACGAGGGGCAACTGTGCGCCTGGCGGACCCCAGACTCGCTGTACTTCGACGTGTGCTACGCGCCGCTGGCCCAGGCGCAGACGACCGCCGACATTGATGCTTTTGTCTGGCCCGATCCGTGGACGGACCGGGAGGAGCGGTATCTGGAACAGCGGGTCCGCGAGCTATATCACGGCACCGACAAGGCGCTGTTCGCCGGGCTGCCGATGTTCGTCTGCTCGTTCTTTGAAATCAGCCTCGTGCTCTTCGGCTTCGAGAATTTCATGATGAAGCTCGTGGCCGAAAGCGACCTGGTCGAGCACTGGCTGGACGCCAAGCTCGCGCACGACCTGGCGATTCTAGAAAGGTTGCTTGCCGTGGCCGGCCCTTACCTTGAGGCGATCCAGATGAACGACGACCTGGGCGGCCAGGACACGCTGCAAATCTCACCGCAGATCTATCGGCGGCTCTTCAAACCGCGGCAGCGGAAGTGGATCGAGTTTGTGAAGGCGCGCACGCGGGCGAAGGTGTTCCTCCACTGCGACGGGGCAATCGAGTCGATTTTACCCGACCTCATCGAGATCGGCGTTGATGTGCTCAACCCGCTCCAGACATCCGCGCGCGGCATGGACCCGAAGCGGATCAAGCAGCAGTTCGGTTCCCAGCTCTCCGTCTGGGGCGGCGGAGCGGAAACCCAAACCACCCTGCCGTTTGGCTCCGTGGAGGACATTCAGCACGAGGTGCGCGAGCGCGTGAAGCTGCTCGGCCCGGGCGGCGGCTTTGTCTTCGCCACCATCCACAACATCCAGCCGGACATTCCGCCGGAGAAGGTGCTGGCCATTTATGACACCGTGGCGGCGTGCGGGAAGTATCCGCTCGCCTGAGCGGGAATAATCCATTGCGATACATGAGGGAAATTATGATCACAAAAGCAAAGGCGGCATTACTTATCGCCGCCGTTCTCAAGGGGGGCGCCCTCCTGGCGCTGTCAGCGCCGGGCGAAGGTTGGGGGACGCCGGGTGAGGGCACCCGGCCTACAAGAGCCACCGCGTTGCCGCCCGGCCGGCCGGCGGGTGTATGGGCGACGACTCAATGGCTACAAGCGCCCCCGGAGATTGCACCGATCCAGTCACCCTTCGCGATGCCGCCGTTGCAGCGCCCGGTCTTTCCCGACCGGACCTTCAACCTCACCGACTACGGGGCCAAGGGAGACGGGACGGTCAAAAACACGGAGGCATTTCGCAAGGCCATCGCGGCCTGTCATGGAGCGGGCGGTGGTCGCGTGGTCGTGCCGGCGGGCAACTGGTTTACAGGCGCAATTCATCTCAAGAGCAACGTCAACCTGCACTTGCAGGAAGGCGCGGAAATCCATTTCAGCGATGATCCGAACGACTACCTGCCGGTGGTGTTCACCCGTTGGGCCGGGATTGAGTTGATGAACTATTCGCCGCTGATTTATGCCAACGGCTGCGCGAACATCGCCGTCACCGGCGCGGGCAAATTCTTCGGCCACGGCAAGAAGTGGTGGGGCTGGGCGGACAAGGGCAACCTGGAAACCGCCGTCTGGATTTACGAACAGCAAGTTCTCAAGAATGTCCCGCCGGAAAAACGCATTCATGGGACGCCGGAGTCAGCCCTTCGGCCGCAGTTCTTTAACGCGGTTCACTGCACCAATGTCCTCATCGAAGGCTTCACGGTGGCAGACGGCGGACCGTTCTGGACCTTCGACCTCACCTACTGCGAGCGAATCATCGTGCGCGGCTTGACCATCAACACCAAGGGCGGTCCCAACAACGACGGGGTCAACTTCAACTCCTCCCGCAACGGCCTGCTCGAATATTGTGAGATCAACTCGGAGGACGATTGCGTCGCCCTCAAGGCGGGACTGAACGAGGACGGGTGGCGGGTGGGCCGCCCGACCGAGAACATCGTTATCCGGCACGTGCGCGGCCTGACCTCCAGCACCGGCGGCGTGGTGTTCGGCAGTGAGATGTCGGGCGGGGTGCGCAACATCTACGTCTATGACTGCGAGTTCTTCGGCAACCAGCGGGCGCTCTGGATCAAGTCCAACGCCTCGCGCGGCGGCACAGTCGAGAACATCTGGTTTGAGAACGTCCGCTTGAGCAATGTTCGGAACGCCCTCATGATTCAGGCCGACTACGGTGCCTACATGGCGAGCAAGAACGGCAAGGCGTTCCCGACGTTCCGCAATATCTCCTACAAGAACATCACGGTCGAGGGCGCGAAAGTTCCCGCCGACATCAGCAACATTCACAAGCCGATCGAGGGCGTGACGATGGAGAACGTCACCATCACCGGCGCGAAAACCGACATGCGGTTCAACCAGGTCAAGGGCCTGACGCTAAACAACGTCACCTGCAACGGATCGAGTGAACAAACCATCTCGATCACGAATTGCACCGGGGTGGTGCGCTCCGGGCCGGTCACCGGAACCGCTCCGCCCGCTGCCGTACGGCCGCCGGAGCAGTAGGACTCGGAACTCGATCACCAGAATACTGACACGAACCCTCGACACCCAGGAACGATCATGAAACGAAGAGCATTCATCACGAAGACCTCAACTGGAGCCATTGCCCTGGCCAGCGCGCCCTTGCTGTGGGGGCAGGAGAAGAAGTTTCAGGGCGCCAATGACCGCATTCGCGTAGCAGTCATTGGCATTCACGGCATGGGCCAGGCCCACATTGCCGCGTACTCGCAAATCCCCAATGTCGAGGTGGCCGCCCTCTGCGACGTTGACCAGAATCTATTCCCGGAAACCATCCAGAAGCACTTTAAGGGCAAGACACCCCCCAGGACCTACGTGGATCTGCGCCGACTCTTCGATGACAAGAGCATTGATGCTGTTTCCGTGGTCACCCCCAATCACTGGCATACGCTGGCTGCCATCTGGGCGATTCAGGCAGGTAAACACGTCTCGGTGGAAAAGCCGTGCTGCCACAACATTTTTGAGGGCCGGAAACTAGTCGAGGCAGCCGAAAAGTACAAGAACATTATCATTCAAGATGGCAGCGAACAGCGATCCAATCCCAGCTCCCAATCCATGGCAAAATTTATACAGGACGGAGGACTCGGCGAAGTTTATATGGCGAAGGGCATTTGTTACAAACGCCGCAACACCATAGGCCATGCCCCGGATGAACCCGTGCCGGTTGGGGTTGACTACGATCTGTGGCTCGGCCCGGCGCCACAGCGTCCCTTTTCCAAAAACCGGTTCCATTATAACTGGCATTGGAACTGGGAATACGGCAACGGCGACCTAGGCAACCAGGGCGTGCATGAAATGGATATGGCCCGCTGGGGCCTTGGCGTGACGCTGCCCATGCGTGTTTGCGCTATGGGCGGCCACCTGATGTTCCAGGACGACCAGGATACTCCCAACGTGCTGATCGCATCATTTGAGTTTCCCAATCCGGCCGGCGGCGGTGACAAAAAGAAGCTCCTTCAGTTCGAGGTGCGCCATTGGTTTGTGAATCGCGAGCTGGAATTAGGTCCTGAACAATCGGCCAACACCTACATGACCAGCGCCGCTAACACTGTTGGCAATCTCTTCTACGGCTCCAAAGGTTATATGGCAAAGAATGTCAATGAGTGGAAATCGTTCTTGGGCCCGAACCTGGAGGCTGGTCCGAGTGGAAAGGGCGAGGGCGACCATTACCTTGATTTCATTGAGGCCATCCGCAGCGGCAACCGCGCCACCGCCCATGGCGACATCAAAGAAGGCTTCTACACCTGCGCACTGGTCCATTTGGCCAATATCTCCTATCGGCTGGGCCGTTCCCTTGATTTCGATCCCGTCAATATGAGGTTCAAGAACGACGCCGCGGCGGACGCGATGCTGACCCGCAACTACCGCGCGCCCTTCGTTGTGCCTGACCGGGTATAACCCTTGGGACACGAATACCAGGTGGGGTTCTTTTGTGAAGCGAATCATGACCTCCGCGCCCGTGACGGCCTTCAGCATGAGCCTAAGTTCTATTGGTAGCCAATCGCCCGAAGCTGCGCCTCGAAACCGGCCCAGGCGAACCCGGGGATCTCCGGTCGCTGCCATGGGGATGGACGCAAGGTTGACGAAGAGTTGACTAGGGGTGTAGATTCAGGACCTGGCAAACACAAAGACACTGCCGAGCGGAGCCGGCGGCGCCGAGTTGGGCTTGCTGCTGGCACAACTGCGCGAAAAGAAGCGCCAAGTCGAACGGCTCTTGGTCCGCGTGGACGAAGTGCTTCGTGGAACCACCGGCACCGACAAGGCCGGTCGTAACACGCAGCGTGCTACGCCCACCGTGGCACTAGCGCGCCCCAGTTCGCTGGACAAAGTAAAGGCGGTCCTGGGGGCAACCGCCGACTTGCGCGAGCCAAACGGGAATCTCTCCGCTGTGCGGGTAGCGCAACTGTTCGGCGTAAGCGTGAGCCAACTGGCGCTCTGGCTGGGCCGCACCAAACAGGCGGTCAGCAAGACACCGGACGCCGATTCGCTCCAAGAGGCGCTGGGGTATTTCGACCGCGTAGCGCGGCTACGGATAATAACGAAAAGTGACGCAGAATTTCGCAAATGGCTGCGGACGTCACATTCAGATCTGGTTGGCAAGAATCCCTTGGCGCTGCTGGACCGGGGCGAATGGCAGGCCGTGGCGGATTTCGTGGATGACATTTTGACTGGAACGCCTGGATGACCCGCGACCTCGCTTGAGAGCAATGAGCGGCACAGCCAAACAGATTTTTCTAGCCAACCGCCTGCCGGGTTTCACCGGTCGCGGAGACCGGTATTTGGGCGAGATCGCGCAGGAATTGCGCCGGGTGCTGTGGAAGACCCAGAGCCGCTTTACCTTTCCGGCGTGCCGGTTGCCCGAGGCCGCTTGCAGCGAGGTGGCGGTGCTGCTGGTGGAATGGGCCGAGGATATTCATAACGACATCGGGTTGTGGCGCACGGTCGAGGCGCATCAACGACGCTGGTTCGGCACACCTTTGCCGCTGGTCGCGACGGGGCCACCGGACGTTGAACCGCGGGGTTTTGACCCGGGGCGCGTGCAGTTTTTTCTCTGGAATATGTGGCCTCGGCTCAGCCCGGAAGGGGTGATCTCGCCGGGGCATGAAGACTTGAAACGGCTGGCGGCGGCGGCCAGCAGGCTGCTGACCGAACGGTTTGCCCGCTTGCCGCAGGATTCTGGCGTGAAGCGTTTCCTGGCCACCCCCAACGAGCACGGCTGGGACATCAAGCAGAAACTGCTCTGGATGGGAATCAACTCCTACCTGTTCCGCTGCTTTTTCCTTCGGTATCTCGAGGCCCACAAAGGCCAGTCGGACATCCCGACCAAGGACGATTTCGTTTGCCAGCACTGCACCGAATGGTCGGGGTTGGGGGTGATCGACGTTTTGGCCGGAGCTCTGGATTTGCCGGAAGCGGACAGGTGCACGCTGCGGACGTGGTATGAGCGGCACCGGTCTTTTTTTCGCGTGCTTGAATGGCACGAGGAGGGGGAGGAAGTCAACTCCATCACGGTGCGAAACCTGGTGAACGGCCAGCCGTATCGGGTCCGCATGAACACGGCCCATCATCCGTTCAGCCCGGGCATGGTGGTGTATGGCGCGCTCACACCCTGGCGGGGTGAATGGTATTGGTCCGGGGAACAGAATATCTTTAAGCACATGCCGGAGCCGGAAGAAGCCAACCTGCGCAAGAAGATGCTCGAGCGTTCCAGTTCCATCGCCTATTGCTATTGCCCCGCGGAGGCGGCCACGGCGCTGGAGTTGACACGGGAAAACCATGCGAAATTCGTCGCCTTTTGCGGCGGCGACCTGGCGGTTTTTCCCGACGGCCTGGCGCTGGCGGCAGCGGAGCAAAAGCGCCTGGCGGCGGATTGGCGGGTAGCCGATCCGGACGCCGTCACGCGCGTAATGCGGGAACAGTGCCTGGAACATCCGCGTCCGCGCATGACCTACCCGCCGGAATTTCTAAACCATGACCAGGGCATCGCCGCCTTCTCCAATCCGGACGAGGGCGTGGAGTATTTGCTGCGGTTTAATCAGATGTTGTCCGGGTTGCGCAAGAAGGGGGTTGGCTTAACGGACAAGGAGATGGACGCTTTGAGGCACCTCCTGACCGGCGCGGTGGTCAGCCCGGCTTTTGTGCAGCGGCTGGCGAGCGAACACGGGGCCGAATCCTTGGCGGCGGCCTTTCTGATCCAGAATGAGCCGTCGGAATTGGCCCTTAAGTTTCTTCTGCGCCGGCACAAAGGCCAGTTCTATCGCAAGCGCTATCCTGCCCTTTCGCTGGTGCAGAGGCCGCAGAACGGAAAGGCCGCTTGAGCACGCGCCGGGGGAAGCATCACCCCTGCCCACAGCACTTTTTATATTTCTTGCCGCTGCCGCAGGGGCAAGGGTCATTTCGGCCCGACTTGGGTATCGCTCGGGCTGGAGGCGCGGCGGGTTCATCAACTAAGTCGGCATCCCCTCCCGGGCCACTGGCCGCGGCACGTTTAGCGGCGGGCTGACGCTGCCGGAACCGCCGGTAGAGGTGGCGGAGTTGGTCGTGGCGCTTGGCGAGGAAGGTGTCGAAATCCGGTTGGGTCTGGCGCATCGCGTTCAGAAAGACCTGGGCCGAGATATCGGTTCCGATCGTCTCCAGCACCTCAAACCGCTGGGTATCGTAGTAGTAACGCAGGGAGATGTTCGGCCCCGCGGGGGCGGCTCCCGCCGGGCGCGGCGTGATCTGGAAGCACTCCAAGACTGCGGCTTGGCACGAGCAGCCGGGCTGGAGGCAATACTGGTCGTCGAACGCCCAGTCGTGTGCTTCATGGTTAAACCGGATGGGGCGGGCAAAGGGCAGGATTTCATAATAGCCCACCATCGCGCCCTCGCGGGCGTTTGGTGGGAAATGCGTGTCCAGTTCGTCCAGATTGGCGTGCTCGGTATAAAGAATCTTCAGGGTGAGGAAATAGCTCCAAAGGTAACCCCAGTGCTCCTCGGTCAGCTCTTCCATCACCGCCCGAGCCAGAGTGCCCGCCGGGCTCAGCTCCAAGAGTGCCGGCTTGACCATAACTCGCCGTTCCAGATCCAATTCCAGTCGGAGCGGCACCGATGGTTCCGGGGCTGCGGCTCCCCTGGCGGGAAAACAGAGCAAGGTGAACACCCTGCATTCGCACACGGGGTTGCCGCAGATTTCGGGTTTAACCCGGTAACCCTGTCCGGCGATGTGGCCGCGCTCGATAAGCAGGCGCCCTTCCGGTTTGCCGCGTTCAGGCAACGTCAGTTCCATCCATAGTACTTACAGCCACCGAGAGTGGCTGTAAATCCTGATGATCTGGTCGGCTGAGGACCTGCCATAGGGGAAAAAGCTGAAATACTGAAAAGCTGAAATGGGAATGGGCGGCGGGCATGGGGTGGGTTTGTCGAGGTAGGGACGCCAGTTGCCCAGCGCCCCCCTCAGAGATCCCGGCGGGCGGTATTCCCGCACCGGGCTCTTCGTGTTGACACGCTCTCTTCGCGCACAGGAAGGTTTGCCCGTTGGGTCCGTCATTCTTACGGCACGGGTTGCCTGTGTGTGCTTCGCCAACACGTCGGCCCCTTC
>CAIWJG010000873.1 GCA_903912925.1 uncultured Verrucomicrobia subdivision 3 bacterium
CTCCCTCTCCCTTGGGGAGAGGGCTGGGGTGAGGGGGAACTGGGCTCACGCCGTTTCCGCGGTGCCAGCAGTTCTGAGCCTGATCCCCTCAAGACCAGGTTCACATTCCTAGCAGCATTGGACATTCTCGTCCGCTTCGGGGTCTGCTGAGCCCATTAGTCCCATTAGTCCCATTACTCCTATTCCCGGTGGTGGTGGTTTTGGAAAAACCTAAGCTGCGCCCCTTGGGTTAGAGCCTGATTGAAAACCCGCAGCGGAACTCAATAGCTTTTTCAAACCGGCGCTTAGGCTTCTTGCTTTACGCTAAAATGGCCCGGGGGTATGGTGGGCTTCTTCTTTAGGATGAAAGACAACCAGAAACGTGGTGGGGGTGGCGGGGTGCTTCAGACACGCACCACGCACCACGCACCACGTTTGGCGGCTCCCTCGCGTTTTAGCCGCGCCATGGTCTCAATGCTCGTCCTGGCGTTCTTAACGGCAGCGGGCGGGGTCTGGTGGATGTGCGTCCGCAACGAGACCATACCTTTCCTGCCGGCGCGGGCCGGAGCCGAGTGGATTGTCTTTCCGAGACCAGGCGACGGCGCCGCCCATGGCGCCAGGCCAGTCACGGTTGTTTTTCAGCACTCGTTCACCTTAAACCTCCAGCCGGCCACGGCCACGCTGGCGGTCTGTGCGTTCAGGGGGGCTGCCGTTGCCATCAATGGCCGGGAGGTTGGCAACCCTCCCCGCGCCCACGGAAATTGGAAGTTGCCCTCTTCCGCCGAGGTGGCGGGACTCTTGCAGCCGGGGACGAATGTAATCACCGCCTGGGTGACTAATACCATCGGCCCGCCCGCACTTTGGCTGGCTCTGAAGAGCCCTGAGTTCTCGCTGGGCACGGGCGAGCGCTGGCAAGGGTCAATCAACGGAACCGAATGGCAAAGCGCCCGCCGCGCCCGTCAACCGCCCGATTTACAGATGGACGCTACGCTCTATGGGGGCACGCGGATGATGGAGCGGTTGAAGCGCGTGTGGCCGGTGGAGGCGGCATTTTTCGCCGTATCTCTGGCCCTGGTTTGGGGCGCAAACCGCTGGCTGCGCCGGAAGCGGCTGCCAGACGGGACTCTGCCAACCGCGACCTCGACGAGGCTGATCTACGGTCTGCTGGTGATTGTGCTGATCGCGCGGGCCGCTCTGTTCATCAACAACGTCACGAAGCTCCCACGTTCAACGGGGTTCGATGCGCCGGATCATGAAAAGTACATCCAGTTCATCCAACAAAAGCATGCTTTGCCCCTGGCGGATGCCGGGTGGGAGATGTATCAGCCGCCCCTCTATTACCTGACCTCGGCTCTGGTGCTGGGCGGGTGCGGACGTTCCGTCGGGGATGCGGATGCGGTTTACCTCCTGTGGGCGGTCAACGGCGTGATTGGTTTGCTGCACTGCTGGGTAGTGTTGCTGTGCCTGCGTCTGCTCTTTTGGGGGAATCTCCCGGCGCAAGCAGCCGGCTTGTTGGTCGCGGCATTCCTGCCGCCGCATTTGTATCTGTCACAATACGTCACCAATGAGCCGCTGGCCGGGTTTCTGATGACCATCGCCATCTATCTTTGCCTGCGCGCGCTGCGGGCGGAAAAGGAGAGTCTCCGGAGGCCCATCGGCATCGGAGTGGTGTTGGGAGCGGCCATGCTGACCAAGTTCTCGGTGTTGCTGGCGCTGCCGCTCTTTCCCCTGGCGCTGAGCCAACGACTGGCTGACCGGAACGAGCACGCGTGGCGGGACTGGCTGCGCAGCGTGGGCGCGGTCGTCATCGGGTGCCTGATCGTCTGCGGCTGGCATTACGGGCGGGTGTGGGTGCGGTTTGGCAAGCCGATCGTGGGGAATTGGGACGCCCAATCCGAGCGGTGGGGGCAGGAACAATGGTGGCTCGACCCCGGTTTTGGAACCAGCGCCTTCTACTCCGGCTTTGGTCAGTCGCTCATCTCGCCGGCATTCAGCGGCTACCATAGTTTCGCCGACGGCGTTTACTCGACGCTTTGGGGAGACGGCCTCGCTAGCGGCGTAGTTGACTACCGTAACTTGTGGCCTCCCTGGAACTATGACCTGGTGGCTGCCGGGTACTGGGCCAGTCTCGGGATTTCCCTGCTGGTGATCATCGGAGCTGCGCTCGTGCTCGCCAAGGTCGTGCGTCAACCTCGCGGGGAATGGCTCCTCGTCTTCGGCCTGATCGGCAGCTTCAGCGTGGGGCTGCTTTGGATCAATCTGGTCTTGCCTTACTTCGCGCAGTCCAAGGCGTTTTACGCTTTCCCGGCGTTGTTACCGTTCAGCGCGCTGGTGGCTGTCGGTTGGGACTGGGTGCGCCGGCGGCACCATGTTTTGGGAACCGCCGTTTGGGTGCTGCTGCTGATGTGGTCCATGACCGTTTACACCTCGTTTTGGGTGCGCAGCGGAAAGCTGGCGACTGAGTATAAGCAGACCTTCGATTTGGGGACTCAGTTTACACGAGCCATCGAATTGGGGGCCGCCCTCGTGCAGCAAGGCAAGTTCGACGAGGCGATCGCTCAATACCGGGAAGCCCTCCGCCTCAAACCGGGTTACACCGAAGCCTACTACGACCTGGGCGTCGCCTACGACCAGAAAGGCCAACTCGACGAGGCGATCCGCCAGTACCAGCAAGCCATTCGCCTGAGACCAAATAACGCCAACGCCCACAATAATCTGGGCATTGACTTCTACCAGCAAGGCCACACCGCCGAAGCGATAGACCAGTTCCAGGAAGCCTGCCGTCTGAATCCCGATAACGCCCAGATCCGCAACAACCTCGTGCGCGCCCAGGGCCTCAGAGCACAGACCAACGAGGCCATTGGCAAGCCCCAGGAAAGTCCCCGCCTGAAACCGGATGATGCCGACGCGCACTACCAGCTCGGCGTCGCCTTGTACCAGCAAGGCCGCGCCGCCGAAGCGATCGGACAATTCCAGGCAGCGCTGAGGCTCAGGCCGGACCATGCCGACGCCCGCAAGAACCTGATCGTGGCGCTCGCCGCCCAGGCCGCCTCTCTACCGCCGCCGGCCGCTGCCACTAATCGCTGAGTTACAAAGGAGTTCGCAGGATGGAATACAATGAAATAGCCGCGAAAAGGCGCAAGAAGCGCAAAACATATTGCTCTTGTGCGCCTCTTGCGCCTTTTCGCGGCTATTATCTTTTCCGACTGTGTAGCCTATGCTGCGCCTTTATTAGTATTTAATGCCAAACAGTCAAAACCAAGCGGGGGCCGCCGGTCGCGGCGCGCGGTGGAAGCCGTGGGCGATGCTGGGCACAGTTTGCGCGCTGGTGGTCGGGTTTTTTGCCTGGAGCGCCCGACCGGGGTATTTGGAAATCAGCCTCGTGCGCGCCGAAGACTCCTACTACAATCTATTGGTGCAAGGGTTTTGCGCTGGTCAGCTCAATCTGAAAACCGAGGTGCCACCTGGATTGGCTCAGCTTGCCGATCCCTATGATCCGGGTGCCAACACCCAGTACCGAGGGGCCGACGGGCATCCGTTGCACGATCTCAGTTACTACCACGGCAAATTATATTCCTATTTTGGGATTACCCCCGCCCTGGTGCTGTTTTGGCCCTTTGCGGCCCTGACCGGTCACTACCTCTGGCACCTGGACGCCGTGGTGATCTTTTCTGCCATAGGTTTCCTGGCCAGCGTCGGCTTGCTTTGTTTGGTGTGGCGGCGCTACTTCCCGGAAATTGGCCTCACGGTGGTGGTGGCGGGCACGCTGGCGCTCGGTCTGGCGCCGTTCACGCCCTTCCTGCTGGCGCGGGCTAATGTTTACGAGGTGGCGACGAGTTGCAGCTATGCGCTGACGATGCTGGCCTTGCTGGCGCTGTGGGAGGCGTGCCACCGGCCCCAGCAGCGCGGGCGATGGTTGGCCGCAGCCAGTCTGGCCTACGGATTGGCCGTCGGGGCGCGACCGAACATACTGTTTGGGGCCGTGATCCTGTTGCTGCCGGTGGCGCTGGCTTGGCGGGAGGGCTCGCCGCGCGGCGCCGGGCCTGGCTTCACGTTTCACGTTTCACGTTTCACGTTTCACCGGATTTGGGTTCCCTTGCTGGCCGCCACCGGTCCGATCACCTGCATCGGGCTGGGACTCCTGCTCTACAACACCCTGCGCTTTGACAATCCGTTGGAATTCGGCCTGCGTTACCAGTTGGCCTCGAATGACAACCGGGTGGAGTGTTGGAGTCCGCATTTCCTGGGATTCAACCTTTGGGCTTACTTCCTGGGGCCGGCGCGCTGGGGTGCTCAGTTTCCATTCGTCCACGACATCCAGTTGCCCCCCTTGCCGGCAGGTCATGGGGTTAATGAGCATCCCTTCGGCGTCCTGACGAACATCCCACTGGTTTGGCTGGCGCTCGCCGCGCCGCTGGCTTGGCGTGGTCGCCCGGCCGAGGCGCGCCGCCTGCTGTGCGGGTTCGTGGCGGCCGTCGCCTTGCTCTTCGCGACGCGAGTTTTGACTCTGGGCTTCTTCCGCTCCGCTCATACCCGCTATGAATGGGAATTCTGTCCCGTGTTGGTTCTGCTGGCCGTCGTTGGCATCCTCGGCCTGGAGCGCGCCTTGGCCGGCCGGCCGGCCTGGCGACGGGCGGCCCGCTGGTCCTGGGGCCTGCTTCTGGCCTTCTCGCTGGCCTTCAACCTCCTGGCGAGCGCCATTAGTCATGCGGAATATCATGAGCTGCGCGGCAGCTTGTTGCTCAAGCGCGGGCAAGACAACGAGGCAATCGCACATTACCAAACGTCCCTGGTGCTCCAGCCGGACGATGCGGTGACCCGCTACAACCTCGGCGTGGCCCTCGGCAAGCGAGGCCAAACCGACGAGGCGATCCGCCAATACCAGGAAGCGCTGCGCCTGAAACCCGATTACACCGAGGCGCATATCAACCTCGGCGGTGCCCTCGGCCTGAACGGCCAAACCGACGAGGCGATCCGCCAGTTCCAGGAAGCCCTGCGCCTGAAACCGGAGCAGGCCGACACGCACTACAATCTCGCGGTTGCCCTCAGTCAGAAAGGCCAAACCGGCGAGGCGATCCGCCACTACCAGGAAGCCCTCCGCCTGGGACCGGATCGAGCCGAGACCCACAACCAACTGGGCAGCGCCCTCTGCCAGCAGGGCCGTGTCGGCGAGGCAATCCAGCAGTTCCAGGCAGCCTTGCGGCTCAAGCCGGACTATGCCGACGCCCGCAAGAACCTGGTCGTCGCGCTGGCCGCCCAGGCGAATCCCGCGCCATTGCCCGGCGCCACCACCAACCGCTAAGGGAGAATGAAGAAGGCAGAATGAAGAAGGCAGAAGGCAAAAGTCCGAAGTCCGAGGTCCGAGGTCGGCCCTCACGTTTCACGTTTCACGTTTCACGTCCCCCGTTTCAAGCCGCACCCCATACCTCCCATCACTCCCATTCCCCGCGCATCCCGCTGTGGCTGATTGCCGCGTTGCTGGGGCTGGTGACTGTGGCCCTTTACTGGCCGGTGCAGCGCTATGGCTTTCTCAACCTCGATGATCCGATCTTTGTGACCGAGAACCCCCACGTTCAGGGCGGCCTGAGCTGGGAGGGTATTAAATGGGCGTTTCAAATGACCCAGGATCAGGTGGATTACTGGCACCCGCTGGCATGGCTGTCGCTGATGTTGGATGTGAGCCTCTTTGGTCCGGGTGCCGGCGGGCTGCACCTCACCAACGTGGCATTGCACGCCGCCAACGGCGTGTTGGTCTTCCTGTTGCTGCGGTTGTTGACGGGGACGTTCTGGCGGAGTGCGATGGTGGCCGCGCTCTTTGCCTGGCATCCGCTGCGGGTGGAGTCGGTGGCCTGGGTGACCGAAAGGAAGGATGTGCTTAGCGCGTTCTTTGGTCTGCTCGCGCTGATCTGTTACGCCCGTTACGCGCAGGGCGGAAGGGGGAAAGCAGAAAGCAGAAAGCAGAAAGCAGAAAGCGGAAGCCAGAATCCAGCGCCCCCCCTCACGTTTCCCGCTTCACGTTTCACGTTTCACGTTTCACTCTTCTACCTCCTCTCCCTCTGCTTCTTCGCCTGCGGTCTGATGAGCAAGGCGATGCTGGTGACCTGGCCGTTCGTGATGTTACTGCTCGATTACTGGCCGCTGAAGAGAATGCAGAATGCAGAAGCCAGCGACCCGCCCCCCCCTTCACGTTTCACGCATCACGTTTCACGCCCCACGTTTCCCGTTTCCCGTAATGCTCTCCTCGCCTTGCTGTTCGAGAAGATACCGTTCTTTGTCTTGAGCGGGAGCATGTGCGCTATCACCATTTTGACGGAAAGAGGGGTCAAGGAATCGGCGGGCTGGGTCGGGTTGCCGGCGTCGCTGCGGCTGGAGAACGCGTTTGTCGCCTACGCCCGTTATGTGGGCAAGACCTTCTGGCCGGTCAACCTGGCAGTGCCCTATACGCGGCCTGATGCGTGGTCGGGGCTGGTACTGTGGGCCTCGGTGCTGGTGGTGGTCGGATTGGTTGTGATCGCGCTCTGGTTCGGACGGCGGTGGCCGTACCTGCTGGTCGGTTTAGGCTGGTTCATGGGGACGTTGATCCCCGTGATCGGCTTGACCCAGGGCTGGGGGAGCTTCATGGCGGATCGTTTTACCTATGTGTCGTCCATTGGGTTGCTGGTGGCGGTCGTCTGGGGTGCCTATGAGCTGACGTGGCGCTGGCGGTCCCCGGGGGTGGTGTTGGCGGTCGGGGGGGCGGTGGCGATCGTCTTTTGCCTCGGGTTGACCCGGCATCAGCTCGCGTATTGGCAGGACAGCGAGACGCTCTTCCGTCATGCGCTGGCCGTCACGGACAACAATGACGTGGCGCACAACAACCTGGGCACCGCCCTGGAAAAGAAAGGCCAAATGGAGGAGGCGTTCCAACATTACCAGGAAGCCATGCGCGTGAAACCGGGCAACGTCGAGGCCCACAATAACCTGGGGGTCGCCTTCGGCCGGAAAGGTCAAATGGACGAGGCGGTCAAACAATACCAGGCAGCCCTGCGCCTGAAACCGGACCACGCGGATGCCCGTAACAACCTCGGCGCTGCCTATGACAAGCAAGGCCAAACGGACGAGGCAATCAAGCAATACCAGGAGGTCCTGCGCCTGAAGCCAGAGCATGTGGGGGCCCACGACAACCTCGGCGCCGCTCTGGGCAAGAAAGGCCAGACGGACGAAGCGATCGGCCAGTTCCAGGAAGCCCTCCGCCTGCGGCCGGATTACGCCCAGGCCCACTACCATCTCGGCATTGCCCTGGCCAAAAAAGGCGAAATGGAAGAGGCGATCCGTCAATTGCAGCAAACCCTGCGCCTGCAACCCGATCACGCCGACGCCCGCAACAACCTGGGTGCCCTGCTCGACAAGCAAGGCCAATCGGGCGAGGCAATCCGCCAATACGAAGCAGCCCTCAAGCTGGAACCGGATCAGGTCGAGGCTCACTTCAACCTCGGACTCGTGCTGGGCCAGAAAGGCCAGATGGAGGAAGCCATCCGCCACCTCCAGGCAGCCGTCCGTCTGAAACCGGATCATGTCGGCGCGCGCATCAACCTGGGCGTGGCCCTCAGTCGGCAAGGGCAGATGGAGGAGGCGATTCGCCAATACCAGGAAGCCCTCCGGCTCAAACCGGAGGACGCCGCCATTCACTTCAACCTGGGCGCCGCGCTGGCCAAGCGAGGCCAGTTTGACGAGGCCATCCCCCATTACCTGGAAGCCGTGCGGTTGGAACCGAACCGGGCTGAGACCCACAACAATCTGGGCACGGCGCTCCATCACCAGGGCCGTATCGGCGAGGCGATCCGCGAGTTCCAGGAAGCGCTGCGACTCAAGCCGAACTATACCGATGCCCGCAATAACCTGGTTGTCGCGCTCGCGGTCCAGTCGAGTCCGGCGCTACCACCGAGCGCCGCCACCAACCGCTGAATTAACGCGCTGGTTATCAATCCAGCTCAAAAAGCTGGCATATATTGATACTATCCCCACCAAGGCCATTAATTCCTAAGCACCTTATTTCACGAGAGTAAATCATGGTCATCACCCGGCCAGCCAGCCACCCGCACGCTGATACCTCCGTCATACGTCCGTAGTACCTCCGTAGTACCTCCGTTATACCTCCCAGTGCCAATCGGAGGTAGGACGGAGGTATAACGGAGGTACTACGGAGGTACTACGGAGTTGACCGCCTGGGGTACACGCCGGGCACAGGACCTCTCTCCTGGAAGCTACCTTGTCAGGCGACCCTTTGGAGACTCAGCCGACGCCAATTCCACTGGCCCAACCCCCTTTCAACACCTCAGCCTTGGGTTAGGGCGCACGACAGATTTCTTCGGGGTGGGCGGCCGACTCTCATTAACACCCCGCTTCAGCGGGGTGGGTGTGGCACGCGAACCAGCTCCCCAACCGCTTCAGC
>CAIWJG010000874.1 GCA_903912925.1 uncultured Verrucomicrobia subdivision 3 bacterium
GGATGAACCGGCTGCTCAAGGAAACCTTCGTGTTTCCCTACGCCCGAGTCGTACACTCCATCTACAACCCCAAACCGTGAGCGGAAGAACCGTATGCCTCAATTGGGCTAGTACGGGACTGTGGGGGAGCCGGTGGGCAACCACCGGCTCTACCCGGAAAGTCGGTTAGCCCCGTGAAGTCTTTCCTACTTCACTGGGTTAGTATCTGCCTAAAACCGAAATCCGAAGCCCGAAAACCGAAGGAAATCCGAAATCAGAAATCTGAAGGGCGTGTGGTCGGCTGGCCCATTTCGGATTTCGGGCTTCGGGCTTCGGATTTGAGCCCGAACGCCGCGTGGGGGCACGCGGCCTACAGGGAGCCCTGGTTCCCCCAAATTCGCCCCCGATTATCCTTGCCTTAGCCGCGAAATTCCACGATTAAGGTCCGCAGTGAAAAACAATGGCGTAAGATTAGTTCTGGCGTGCCTCGCTCTGGCTTTGTGCATCAACCTGGCCCACGCTCAGGATTTGCGCTTCACCGCTTCGGTCCAGACGACGAACGGTTTTTCAATGCAATGGAGCAATTCGGTTGCCGGGCAGTCGTACACCTTGCAGTCACGGGACAGAATGACCAACAGCATCTGGCTGACGCTCGACAGCCCCCAACCCTGGCCAACCGTCCAGACGCAATGGAGTGACACCATTTCGTCCACCCAGTTGATGCGCCTCTACCGAGCGGTCGCCGTCCAACCCGCCACGCGTGGCAAGCTGCTTTCGTCAAATCTATTGCAATCTTACACGGCCAGCCAGCTTACCAGCAATTTTTTTGGGCAGGGACTGCCCCTCACGGCACAATATGGCGTGAAGTGGTATAAGATTGTTTATGAAACCATTGATCCCATCGGCGGGCGAACGACGGCGTCCGGCGGGCTGTTCCTGCCACAGGCTGTAGGCAAGGGCGTGCCGTTATTCAGCTTTTCGCATGGCACGACCACTTTGACCAACAGTGTCGCATCCAACTTCGGTCAAGGAGATTTTCTTGCAGGTCTGGTGTTTGGCTCTGCCGGCTACGCCAGCGTGGTGGCGGATCTGCTCGGCATGGGCTCCAGCCCAGGATTTCATCCTTACCTCCACGCGCGCAGCGAAGCGACCGCCAGCGTGGATATGCTCCGTGCCGCCAGACGCTATTGCGCCAGTAACAGCATTAGCCTTAATGGCCAGGTTTTCCTGGCCGGTTACTCACATGGAGGCCACACCGCGATGGCCTTGCACCGGGAATTGGAAAGGTATCACACGAATGAATTCACCATAACCGCCAGCGCGCCCATGGCCGGGCCGTATGATATGTCGGGCGTGGAGCTAAATGATATTCTTTCCACACGCTGCCCGCCCAACCCTTATTATGCTGCTTACGTATTGGCGGCTTATCAGTCGGTGTATTCACTGGCCCCGAGCTGGGACGACCTGATCGTCTCGCCCTACGCTACCACCATCCCTCCGCTTTTCAACGGCAACACAAGCGGCGGCACCATCAACAACGCCATGCCCGCCTGCAATATGTCCAGCATTCTCGCCCCTGCGGTGGTCGCCTCCCTGACGACCGATCCCGGTTGTCCCCTGTTCCAGGCCCTGCGCGACAACGACCTGTACCGATGGAAACCCGTCGCGCCGATGCATTTATACCATTGCTCCGGGGATCAGGACGTGCTGCCCGCCAATTCCCAGGTGGCCTACAGCAACTTTTTGGCGCAGGGCGCGTCGCAGGTGCAACTGATCGACCCTTCGCCCGGGGCCAGTCACGGTGGCTGTGTCGTCCCGGCCTTGACATACGCGAAGTTCTGGTTCGACTCGCTCAAGCAATAGCTGCGCGGCACGCACAGCGTCAACAAACTGGCGGGGCCCAAAGACCAAATCCTATGTGTGACGTTCGGCCTTCGAGATACCTGACGGTGCAACACCGGCCTCGGCAATTGCTTGCTCCGGTGGCGCCATTGTTCTAAATCAGTTGCTTTTCCGCCCCACTCGGCGAGTTGGCATGAATGAATCATTGATTAAGGCATACTTGAATCTGCACGCGGTGTTCCAGAATCTGGAGGACCTCGTCAAGTTCGATGAGCCAATGGCCCAACTGATAAGGGATTGGGATTTGACGGTGGAGTTTGTCGTGCGCAACGGCCCGTCGGCCTTCGTGGAATTCAAGAATGGGGTATGCCGACATGGCGCGACCGCTCACGATAACCCAACCGTCAGACTCTACTTTACCTCGGCCGGGCATCTCAACCGGATGTTTGACGGCAAGGCGACTCCCATTCCGCTAAAGGGGTTTCTCCGGCTTGGGTTCCTGAAACGCGAATTCGCGCAACTGACCGATCGGTTGACGTATTACCTCAGGCCGGAGTTGGGAAAGCCGGACGACGAGAGTTACGTTAAACTCAATACAATTCTCACGCTTCAGACCGCGATTTACGCGGTGAAGGTGCTGGGGATGCTGGAACCGACGTCGAAGAAGATTGCCGCCCATATTCCGGCGGGTGCTCTTCAGGTCGAGGTACTGCCGGCGGGGCCTTGCCTGCATCTGGTGTTCGATAAAGGAGGTATTTCGGTCGCCAAGGGGCCAGCCAAGCAGCCAATGGCGAAAATGGCATTTAAGAACCTTCAGGTAGCCAATGCGTTGCTGACCGGCAAGCTCGATGGGTTCCTGGCCGTGGCGAACGGCGACGTAGTGCTGCAAGGTCAGCTTCCGATGGTTGACAACCTTAACCTGATCCTGGACCGTGTGCCCCGCTATTTGGTCTGACCCAGCGTCGCCTGCGGATGACAAGCCCTGATGTGAGCAACGGAATGAAGATTTATCAGTATGACAAGTCGGCGGCGCTGTTTCGACGAGCCGCGAAGGTGATCCCCTGCGGCATCTACGGACATTTCAGTCCGACTCCCTGCGTGCCGGTGAGTGCGTACCCGTTCTTTTCGGAACGGACGGAAGGGGCGAAGTTCTGGGACGTGGACGGGAACGAATTCGTCGATTACATGTGCGCGTATGGCCCCATGGTGCTGGGGTATCATCACCCCGTGGTCGATGAGGCCTACCAGGCGCAAATGAAGCGGGCCGATTCGAACAGCGTGGCCTCTCCGAAGATGGTGGAGCTGGCCGAGTTCATGGTGGACATGATCCCCGTCGCCGACTGGGCGTTTTTCGCCAAGAACGGGGCGGACGTAACGAACTACGCAGCCATGATTGCGAGGGCCGTTACCGGGAGAAACAAGATCATCGCCATAGCGGGTGGGTATCATGGCACGACGCCCTGGATGCAGGCCGCCGGACATCATGGAACCATCGACGATGACCTGACCCACATTCGGCGAATTCCCTGGAATGATTTTGCGGCGCTGGAACGCGTGGTGGCTGAGCACCCGAACGACGTGGCGGGGTTCATCGCCAGCCCGTACCACCATCCCATATTTGTGGACAATGAGATGCCGGCCGAGGGCTACTGGCAGAAGGTGCAGCAGTTTCTGAAGAAGAACGGCATCGTATTTATTATTGACGACGTGCGCTGCGGTTTCCGGCTTCACATGGGGGGGTCGAACGAACTGTTTGGCTTCAAGCCCGACCTGATTTGCTTCTGCAAGGCTATCGCCAATGGGTATCCGATTTCGGCTTTGGTAGGGACGGAGTCGCTGAAGAATGTGGCGGCGAAGGTCTTCCATACCGGGAGTTTTTGGTATTCGGCTGGGCCCATGGCAGCCGCACTGGCTTGCCTCCAGGAACTGAAGCGGATTGATGGCCCAAAGATCATGGCCGACCAGGGGAAGAAACTCCTGGCGGGAATGGTTGAGATCAGCAAGGCCCATGGGTATCATCTCCAGGTGAGTGGCGCCCCTTCGATGCCGTATTTGCGGATCACGGATGATGCGAGTCTCATGCTGCACCAGCAATGGTGCGCTGAATGCACCCGGCGCGGCGCGTATCTGACGTCGCACCACAACTGGTTTGTTTCGACGGCGCACACCGACGAAGACATCCAGCGGACCTTGGAAATTGCGGATGATGCGTTTAAGGCTGTGAAGCAGGCGCGATAGAAACTGATCGTCAGACCGGAGGTCTGACCCACGTTTCGATCTGAATAGTTATCATTCTTATGGCGATCACTGAACAAGAAATTGGCGAACTAAAGGCCAGGGCGAAGAAGATTCGCAAGGATATCGTCGATGTCACGGGCTGGGCCGGCGGCGCGCATATTGGCGTGGCCCTCAGCATGACGGACATCATGACGATTCTCTATTTCAAGTACCTGAGCCTCGATCCGAAACGCCCGGATTGGGACGACCGGGACCGATTTGTGCTGAGCAAGGGGCATGGCGGTGTCGGGTACGCGGTGGTGTTGGCAAACCGCGGGTATTTCGACCCGGAGCTCCTCAAGGAGTTTAACCATTCCGGGTCGGCTTTCGGGATGCACCTGGACGGGAACAAGGTGTTGGGGGTGGATGCTTCAACGGGCTCGCTGGGTCATGGTCTGCCGATGGCCGTCGGGATGGCTTTGGGGGCCAGGGTTCGCAAGAAGGCATTCCGGGTCTATTGCCTGCTGGGCGACGGGGAATGCAACGAGGGCTCCATCTGGGAAGCTGCCATGGCAGCGCGGCACTACAATTTGAACAACCTGATTGGATTCATTGACCGGAACCACCTGATGATTGACGGGCTGACGGAGCAGATCATGCGCCTCGAACCGTTTGCGGACAAATGGACGGCGTTTGGTTGGAAGGTGAAGACCATTAATGGTCATGATTACGCTGAGCTGGCCGAAGCCATAGATTTTGCCCAGACATACCGCGAGGGCCCCGTGATGATCATTGCGGAGACCATCAAGGGCAAGGGGGTTGACTTTATGGAAAACAAGGTCGCCTGGCATTACGGGGGCCTGAGCGCGGACCTCATCGAGACCGCCAAGCAATCAATCGAAAGGAGCTCACCATGAGCGGCGGAGTCACCTGGACGGTTTACGATGTAGATAAGCTCACCCAGAAAGAGGTGTATGGCGTGGTGCTGTGCGATCTGGCGAAGATTCATCCTGAGATTGTCGGGTTGTCGGCGGACCTGGCGCAATCCACCAAGATCGGGGCGCTGGGGGAGAAGTATCCCGATCGCTTTTTCAACGTCGGTATAGCGGAGCAGAACCTGTTCGGCGTGGCCGCCGGGATGGCCAAGGTGGGTTTGATACCCTTTGTATCCACCTTCTCGGCGTTTGCCTCCATGCGTGCCTGCGAGTTTCTCCGGACGGACATCTGCTACCAGAATCTCAACTGCAAGATCATCGCTACCCACGGCGGGACCTCCTTTGGCCCCGCGGGCACCACGCATCACTCGACGGAGGACCTGTCCATCGTGCGGGCCTTTGCCAACTTAACCGTTATCGTCCCCGCCGACGCAATCGAGACGGCAAAGTCGGTGCGCGCATGCATGGAGGTGAAGGGGCCGGTTTATATCCGCATCGGGCGTGGGTTTGAACCGCGCTGTTACGAGTCTGAAGACTACGATTTTAAGATCGGCAAAGCGGTTGAATTGAGCGTCGGCACGGACGTCACGGTCATCGCCTGCGGCACGCCCGTGCAGCACGCGGTGCAGGCGGCAAAGATTCTGCAGCAGGAAGACGGCCTGAGCGTGCGCGTGCTGAACATGCACACGATCAAACCGATTGACGAGGCCGCCATCCTGCGGGCGGTCCAGGACACCCGGCGGATTGTAACCTTCGAGGACCACAATGTGATTGGCGGGCTCGGCACGGCCGTGGCGGATGTAATCGCGGCCAGCGGCAAGGGTTGCGCGTTCAAGAAAGTGGGCCTGCCGGATGAATACGCCATCGTAGGGTATCCCGAAGATATCCAGAATCACTACAAGATAGATACCGAAGGCATCGTTGAGACCGTCCGTGAAATCATGGGGCGCGACTTCGAGCGCGACGAGGATTGGGAGGATGAAGTCTAGTATGGTTACAAAGTTACATCGTTGCATAAGTTACATGAGACAAGCGCTGCCGGTCCTATGTAACCCATGTAACTCATTCAACTTGTCGGCGCACTAGCAGAGCTATGGCAACGGAAAAGGAACTCCTGGTTTCGCGGATCTTTCTAAGGGCGGTCTTGCCTGTTATTAAGGTCATGCTGGAGGATGACCCGAAGACAAGGGCAAGGTTTCAGGGCGTAAACGCGGTCGTTCAGTTTGTGGCGAAGGACGCCGCCGGGCCGGTGGGTGCGCATCTGAAGTTTTCCAACGGTGCGTTCGCGGTCGGGCAGGGGATAGCCGACCAGGCGGATCTCACGTTTGGCTTTCCCAGTGTCGGGAAGATGAACGCCATGTTTGCGGGCAAGCCCGTGTTGCCGTCCATCAAGGGGCTCAGAAAGCTAGGGCTGGTGATCAAGGTATTCGGATTGCTCTTGGGCTTGAAGATCTTGATGCCGAACGCCAAACCCAAGACGGCGGAACAGGCGCGGTTGAAGGTGAAGATGACCTTGTACATGGTGACAACCGCTCTCAGCCAGCTTAACAAGGCTGGCGACCCGGAGATGGTGAAGTGGACCACCAAACAACCCGACCGCATTTACCAATGGTCGTGCGAGCCCGAGGGCATTGCCTGCTACCTTCGCGTGAAGGCAGGAAAGACGAAGGCAGGGCGGGGGTATTACACCCGGAAGAAGCCTTTTGTACACATGAAATTCAACGGTGCGGCCAACGCGCTGCCGGTCTTGTCCAACTCGATAGACTCGCTTCAGGCAATGGCAAAAGGGCTTTTGACGAACGATGGTTCTCCAGAGTACGGCGTGCAAATCGGGGATTTCATGCTCAAGATCGCCGCATTGGTGACCTGACGGGGCGCATAAGCCGTCGGAAATTGGGTGTGTTCGTCCTGCTGCCGCAAACCGCCGGCGGGCTGCTCGCGCTGTCGCCGGTCTGCGAGGCGCTCAAACGACGAGGATGCGCGGAAGAAGGCGAATGTCTGCCGGTCGAGGGGATGCCAGTGCAATTCCTCCCGGCCTACAATCCGCTGCTGGTGGAGGCGCTCGCCGAGTCGCGCGAGACGCGCTATGCTGAAACCGTGACCCGGGTGCTGCGACCGGAACATCTCGCAGCGATCATGGTGCAGACGGGCCGAGACAAGGACCGGCAGCGGTTTGCCACTTTTATGGAGGAAGCGGAACAGGACTTGGACTATCTTCGCAGTGTGCTGGAACGGCATCAGCTCACCGAACGATTCAACCTATGGAAGAGCGCGAGCTAAACCAAATCCTCGCCGGCAAGCAGCGCCGCCGCCACGAACTGGCGCGACTGCCGATTGAAAAGAAACTGCTGGCCGTGGTGCGGCTTCAGGAGCTGGCCGCCCCCATCCTTCGGCAGCGGGGGAAGCCCGTCCGCTGTTGGAGCGCAGGGCTTTTCCCAACCTGCCTGGCTGATTGACTCAAGTGGCCCCAAGGCATAGCGGTAACTGTGTGACAAATGCAGCCGCGAACCACAACCTGTGGGGCCTACTTGAGTCAATCAGCCAGGCAGATTTCCCAATGGCTGGGGAACTTCCATGATGACGAACCCACTGTTGGAAGAAATCTAGGCCGTCAAAGACCGGCTGGATGCCGAGGCGGGGGGCGACATCCATGTCTTTTGCGAGCAGTTGCGCGCGTGGGAGACGGCCCATCCCCACGCCGGCCCGGTCGTGAAGAACGCCGAGGATCTGCGCCGCTACCGCGAGGAGCGGGAAAAGGAAGCGCTCTTGCTGCGCGAGAAGCCGCCTGAGTATGGCGGCAGCAAGCAACAATAGCGCGCCCACGTCATCGCCCATGCCCGAAATCCAGATTCCCATTCAGCCGGTCGAGACCCGATCCTCTGCTCGCCCTATCAGGAGCCGGACCAGCACTGGCTTTACGACGCAAAGACTGGTATTCCGTCGAAGACGCCCGGCCGCCGGCCCGCCAGCTACTGGTTCAAAACGGAGTGAACCGGCAGCGCGCAGATGTCGCTGCTGGCCGAGGAAGAGCGGGACGACCTGCCGCTGGTGAACTTGCTCCGCGCGCGAGATAAACTGATGAGCCAGTTGCGACACTTGCCGCGAAGGGGCACTAGAAACGCAAGAGTTGCAGAAACCTGGCCGTTTCTTGCGCTTTCGGCGCCTCTTCGCGGCAATTCCACGATCGGAGCGTTGGCGCGGCATCCCGCGACATAAGCTGACGGCATTCCGCAGCCCCAAATCGATCAAAGGATTCCTCGCCCAGAATTGTCAGACCTAGTAAAGATAAGCGCATGGTCGCGACGAACGAACCCAGACGTCGGATTGCCCAAAGCCGGGATGGCGACCACGGCGCTTTTGAAGCTTTGATTAGAGAACATCAGCGCATGATTCACTCGCTATGCTATCGAATGTCCGGTTCGCAGGCCGACGCGGAGGATTTGGCCCAGGAGACCTTTATCCACGCCTACCAGCACCTGGATGGGTTCCGCGCTGAGGCCCGCTTCTCCTCATGGCTCTACCGCATCGCCGTGAACCAGTGTCTGAACTGGCAGAAGCAAAAGCAACGTCTGGACCGGATGCACAAGGAGTGGAGCGAGCAGGACCTGGAACCGTCCGGCGGTGATGCGGGCCGGGCTCAACTAATCCAGGAGTCCCTCATGAAGCTGCCCCCCAAACAACGGGCGGCAGTAATCCTGACAACCTACGACGGCCTCACCCACGGCGAGACAGCAGTCGCACTGGGCTGCTCGGAAACGACGGTTTCCTGGCGGGTGTTCGCCGCGCGGCGCAAACTCAAGCGCCTGTTGAAGGATCAGTTCAAGCGGGAGGCGGGCCAATGAATGATAATGAGCTGAACGAGGTCCTGAAGTGTGCGGCTGTTCCCGAGCGTGGAGCTGATTACTGGGAACGGTTCCCCAGCCAGGTCACCGCAGAGATCGAACGGCGCCGGCAAGACTCCCGCGCCGAGAAGAGCACGCATGCTTCTGTCGCCGCGGTGGTGGAGGGGGGTGCTGCGTGGGCCTGGGTGTCTGCGTTCCGTTCGCTCGTCAGCAAACCTGCCTTCGCCCTCGGGGTGGCCGCGGTCTGCCTGACGCTGGGGTTCGTTCTCGGCCTGTGGCGAGGGCAGCGTTCCCCCGGCTATGATCCGCAACTCGCTGAGGCACAGCAGTACTTCCGGGAAATTCAGGGCCTCTTTCCCCATCAGCTCCAGGCCATTGTATTTGACCAGCAGGGGGCGCATCTAGTCTTGGCCAAGGAGCCCAACCTGCCGGCCTCCCCGCCGCTCTACCTGAAGATCTCCGGCCCGAAAGGCTGCCAGCGCTTTGTCACATTCAGCGGCCAGCAAATTCAGGTCAACGGCGACGTGTGCGATGTGCTTTCCGATCACCAGGGCAATGTGCTGGTGGTGGGCCGCCAGTTGCTCTGGTCCGGCACGAAAGCCAGCGCCGGGGGCGGCCAATACCAAATAGAGGCGAGGGCCTTGGAGAGCACGCTGTGATAGCCAGCCAAGGAGCGCAGCCTTTAGGCTGCAGGCGCTTGAGGGGTGACGAGAGCGCTGGGAATATCCGGGGGTGCTGGCAAATCCCACCGTTCTGCCGTCTAAAGGCTGCGCTCCCGGTTTTGCTGCTTACCGCACTTTGGACACCTGCGGCCCCCGCGCAAGTGCAAGCACTGCCTGACAATGCGCCTCAAGGTGTCTTCAGCGGCAAAGAACGGAACATCACCATCCGGTTGCGCAACCCGGGCGCCAACCCGGTGGAGGCCGACCTGCGCATTCGCCTTTACCAGGCCAGTTCCGCTACCGCCGCGCTGGTGAGCGAAGCCGCCTGGAAGAAACTCACAGTCCTGCCAGGACAGACCGTGCTCGAATCCGCCACCGTGGCTTTTCCTGCGGTGAAAGCCGAGACGCGGTTCCTGGTCCAATGGCTGGACGATACGAACAAGGTGATTGGCGTCACTGAGGTCGTGGGGTATCCGCCCGACTTGCTGAAGGAGTTGAAGCTGCTGGCCGGCGAGTACCCGCTGGGCGTGCTTGACCCCCTAAACCAGCATAAACCGCTGCTCAAAGCCGCCGCCGTTGACTGCCAGGACCTCGAGGACTCGGAGTTGGAGAACTACCAGGGCAAGCTGGCCATTATCGGCCCGTTCCAGAGCCGAGCACAAATGCGGGAAGACCTGCCGAAACGCATTAAGGCCCTGGCACAAAAAGGGGTCGCCGTAGTCTGGATTCAGCCGCCATCGGCAGAAAAGCGCCGGGAACTCAAGCCGTCCTTCTACCTGGTGCTGGAGGGCGAAGGCGCCGTGGTAGTCGTCCAGGCCGACCAGATCGCCAACCTCGCTGAGAGCCCGCAGGCCCAGCTCAACTTGATTCAATTTGCCCGGCTGGCACTTCGTCCCGAGCCGCCCCGGTTGCCTTATCTAACGCCATTACAATATACCAACATCGCATTATGAAATCACTCTCCTGCTCGTTGCTGGCCTTCCTGCTAACGATGGGTTCACTGGCTATAACCGCCCGTTCAGCGCCCGCCAGCCAACCACCCCTGACGGTCGCCATCTTCGACTTCGAGTCCAAGTCCGACGCCGTGTGGGACCTCGGTCCGAAGGTCGCCACACTTCTCAACGCCAGCCTTTCCGCCGACCCCCAGATCATCACCGTCGAGCGCGCCGAATTGGAAAAAGTGCTGGGCGAACAGGAACTCGGCCTGTCCGGCACGGTTTCGCCCGACACCGCTGCCAAAGTCGGCCACCTCACCGGCGCCAAGGTGCTCGTGACCGGCCGCGTGTTCAAGGCCGACAAAGAACTCGTGATTGTCGCCAAGATCATCGGCACCGAGACCAGCCGTGTCTATGGCGAGCTGGTGAAAGGACCGGCTGCTAGCTCCATCACCGACCTGTCAGGCGACCTGGCCAAGAAGATCGCCGCCACCGTCTCCGAGAAGGGCGACACGCTGGTCGCCAAGGTCGAAAGCCGCGAGGATCGCATTGCCAGAATCAAGAAGTCGGTCAGTGGCAAAACGCTACCCTCCGTCTCGGTCAAAATCGGCGAACGCCACTTCGGCCAGCCGGTTATTGACCCCGCCGCCGAAACCGAGCTCAGCCTGATCCTCAAGGAATGCGGCTTCGCCCTGAAGGATGATAAGTCCAAAGAGAAGGCCGACGTGGAAATCACGGGCGACGCCTTCAGTGCCTACGCCATGCGCAAAGGCAACCTGATCTCCTGCAAGGCCCGCGTCGAACTGAAAGCCCAAAAGCGCACCGGTGAAATGCTCGCCGTTGACCGTCAGACCAGCGTAACTGTCGATATCACCGAACAGACGGCAGCGAAAACCGCCTTGCAGCAGGCCGCTGCGGAAATTGCGGAGCGGTTGTTGCCAAAGCTCGCAAACTAGGCAGCCATCCAGGAAAGGCTGAAGGCTGAAGGCTAAAGGCTAAAATCCCAGTCCGTTCGACCACAGCCACCACCAGGAACCCTATGCGTCCACGGAACATCCCCCGGTCATCAACCGGCCCGGTTCATAATCGGCGGAGGGAAATGTTAGACCCGACTGACGTCGGGTGCTACGAGGGTTTGAGGGGCGGCAAGCATAATCAAAGGAAGGCTCACCCCGCGCCAGCTATGGCAAGAACCGTCTGCGGTTTGATGATGATTTTCAGCCTGCTTTGTTTCCTGCCTTTGCACGCTGCCAGTAGCGCGTCGCCGCAAATCCGGGTGGCGTTGATGAACTTCGCCTGCGACGACAACTCCCAGCGGAGTGTCGTCGCAATCAACGACCTCACCGCCACGCTGCAAGCGGAGTTGTCCGCCGAAGCTGCTTACGATTGGGTGGAGCGGGCTTCGCTGGACAAGGCGGAACAGGAACTGAAACTTGGTGGGTTTGGACTCATTGACCGGTCCGAAGCCCTCAAAGCCGGGCGTTGGGCCAAGGCGGACTGGGCCATCTTTGGAAGGTTCTCGACGAATTCCGCCGCGGGCCGCACGGTCGCGCTCGAAGTGGTGAACCTGAGTTGCGCCGATGTTTTGGCGGAGACAAAACTGGTGTTGCCGGACCAGACGAACCGGCCGCTCAGGGTCACTTCGGCCGCAGCCTCCCGGCTCACTTCCGCCTTGGCCTCCTTGCTGAAGCAGGCCGACCAGGCGCGCGCCGCCAACCGGCACAAACCCTCGGTCGCCTTCTTGTTCCTCTCCCCAGCAGCGGCTCAAACCAGTCTTCCGCGCCTCGAAACGGAGTTCCGCGGCAGCTTGCTGGCGGCTGCCACGAACCGAGCCAACCTCTTTCACCTGCTGCAATTTCAGCGTGCCGGCGAGGCGATGGACGAAGCCGACCTGGTGCTCAGCGGCCTGGTGGAAAGCGAATCGGATGCCTCGGAAAAAGTGGCGCAATGGTACGTTTGGGGAACCTACTCCGTCGCCTCGACTAGGCGCCCCGGCAGGCAGCCTGGCCTTGCCACGGACGAGAAAGTGCTTACCGCACAGCTCCAGGTTTGGGACGGCAAGAACCCCACCCGGGTTGCAACCGTGCAATTAACTAACGTCGCTCCGGAAGCGGCAATGGCCGCTCGCCTGGCGGAGAGTCTTCAACCGCTGCTGATGCAGGCCCGAACTGCGGGAGCTGCTGCGGAGGGAATTCGCCGCCGCATTTCCAGCTCCCTGGTGGACCACGCCGTCGGCCTCATGGCGGCCAGGTCAACCCCTGCTTTGGACTCGCGGGAGGGCCGGAAGCAGTGGCTGGATGTAGTCCAGGTGCTCGAGACGGCGTGTTTCTTTGACCCAGGCTACGACCAGGCCCGGGAGCTTTGGACGCGAGTCCGGTGGGGACGGTTGGCTGAGAACGGTGCCCGCAATCAGTTCTTCTTCGAGCGCCGCCGCAGCGAGGCCTGGCAGAGACACGCAGACCAATTCGGGTTTCGCTCGGGGTTGAACTCATCCCCTTCCGACTGGCGGCAAACCAACAGCATTGCGAGCGAATATGTCCTTTCGGCGTGGCGGCTTTGCCGCATCTTCCAGTTTTCACAGTATGACCAGGCCAGGTGGGGCGTCCCTTTGGATTCGGGTGCCCGAGAGCTCGGAGAATGGCAGCGACAATTCGTTGCGGACTTGCAGATTCGACTACTGAAAGCGCCGAAAGATCCCCTGGTAGCGCGTGAGGCGTCGGAATTGTTTCACGGCATGCTGTCCAGGCAAGGCAATGCTTTCGTGATTGCCGACGCGAAGCAACGACAACGTGCGCTTGACCTGTTATTGCCTGGCATGTTGGAGGACCGCGAACGGCTCTCGGGTTATTTTGACCAGAGGATGCAGCAGCTCTTGGAACTTCATTTCAAAGATTTGGGCCAACCCGGGGGCGAAAAGGCCGTCATCACCCAATTCCTCAAACAATCTGGACCGAAAAAGACAGTGGCGGAAACCGTTAAACTGCCGCGCATCTCGGAACTGGACCCCGCGGAGAATGCTGACCTGATGGCTGTGCCGCCCTGGATAGCGCCAGTACCTGTGCGGGCATTAACTCCGGACGCAAGGCAGTTGCCCCTGCCGCCCGGGGCGCAGGGAATCCGGTCGATGGCTTTTTATGGCGGAAAACTTTGGTTCGCCTTGGAGATGGAGGAGGGAACATCCGGGGTCGGGGCCACCGCAGCCCAAGCCGACCACGAACTACGGCCCTTGAAAGGCAAGTTCGGCCGGCTTTGGGTGGCAAACCCCGCCACCGGCTCGCTGGAGCGCCACACGGGTGCTCTTGCTACCAATAACATCCGCGACCTGCTGGTCGTTGACGATGAGCTTTGGGTCGCGCTCGCCGACGCGGGAGTCGCTGCCTGGAACAATAAGACCGGTGGGTTAAGGCGGTTTGGCGCCGCCGAGGGCTTGGCCCAGACCAACCAATACACCTTGGCGGCGAATACCCGCGGGATCTTCGCCCTGGGGGGCATGTTCGATTTCATGGCTCTGAACCACGCGGCCGCCAACTGGGAGCCGGTGAAAGTCGATCCCCCACGGCAATTTGGGATGCCTGCCACCGGCGATAACCGAAAACTGACCGGCAGTGGGGATTACCTGCTCCTTTACAGCCTGGGATTGTTGCTCGGGAACGCGAAATCCAATCAATGGAACCGCCTCGACCCGTCGATCACCACTGCCTCGCCTCTCCAGGGACTCGGCAATGTCTTTTGCGTGGCGAGCGATAAACAGGGCGGGTTCTGGGTGGGCTCGGAGAGCGGGCTACATGGTATCGATGGCAATAAAGGAACCACGCAGAGCCAGTTCCTGAATTGGCCCATCCGGATTAACACCGAGCACTGGAACCGCCTGGCCACAGATGGCAGGAGCCGGCACCAACCCTCCGCCAATTTCCTGGGCCAGGTGAATAAAATCATGGATACGCGGCGACAGGTTGCGGTGGCACGCAAGGCCAGCGCGGCCGCCATGAATCCGTTTGAGCCCACGAGCCGGCTGCCCGGCCTGCCCTACGCGCTGGCCGTGGACGGCGATTTCGTTTGGGTCATTACCCGCAACGGCGACCAACTATACGAGTCCAGAATCCTGCTCTACAGCCCAACCAATCGTTTCTGGGTGGGAGGGGTCGCTTTCAAGGGCTACGGGATGAAGGCCGCGACGGGTGATGGGAAGCTTTGGCTCGCGCGCACCACTCTCAACCGCCTGGAGCTGCTGGCCCTGGATAAGCAGGAGTTTCTGACCACGCCCCGCGCCCAATGGGTGCCGGACCGGGTCTCCCCGGCGGAGGCGTCCGGGCTCATTGCCGGGCTGACTCCCCACCAACAAGCCATCGCACGATTCTTTGCCAACGACCCCGCAGCGGCGGCACCGCTGTTGGCGGCTGAGGCCAGGGAAGACCCCTCCTCGGAAACGCTCTTCCTGCTCACGATGGCGCACGACGAGAACGGGCTGAATCAGCCGGATGAAACGGCGCGCTATGCGGCCCGGCTTCTGAAAGAATATCCCGAGAGTGTTTACGCGCGCTACTTGGTTTCAAAGCAGAAACCGGCCCAGCAACCAACTCCAAAACCATGAGAGCTATCCAACATGTTCCCGCTCCCAGATGGGTCAGCCAAGGCGTGCGGTCTGCCGCCATCAGCATCCTGACCCTCTGGATGGGTGACGCGAGCCCGCTCTGCCACCCGGTTTGCGCGCAGGAGCCTAAGCCCAACCCGGCCAGCCTTCCGGCTGAGTTGACCTGGGAAGCCATTTCAAACCGCTGGGGGACAGTTTCGGCGGCGGACCTTCGCCAAGCAGCGGAGGGTGGCGAGCCGGCCGCACAGTTGTTTCTCGGATGGACGTGCGCCGTTCGCAGTGGCGTGACCAAAGACCTGAAGGAAGCCCCTCGTAGCAGCCGACGTCAGTCGGCTCTAACATCTCCCTCCGCCGATTATGCTTGCCAAGCCGCGCGCTGGTATCGCACGGCTGCCGACCAGGGCCTGCGCGAGGCGCAATTCGAGGTAGGCTTCATGCATGAGCGCGGAAATCTGCTTGAAAAGAATCTTGCTGAAGCGGCCCGCTATTACCGCCTGGCGGCAGACAAAGGTCATGCGATGGCGCAGAACAATCTGGGCCACCTCTATTTGCAGGGCGCCGGGGTGTCCAAGGATCTCAACGAAGCGGCGAAGTGGTATCGAAAGTCCGCTGAACAGGGTGAAGCCTACGGACAGTCAAATCTTGCGTGGCTGTACGAAACCGGAACCGGAGTGCCGAAGAACAAGGATGAAGCACGCGCGTGGTATCGCAAGGCAGCGGAGCAGGGATTTGCCCAGGCTCAGTTTCGCCTGGGCCATATGTCCGAGTTCGATGGCTTGAGCGGGAGCACCATTGTTGGAAACTACGAGGTAGCTGCCGAGTGGTACGAAAAGGCCGCCCAAAAGGGGCACCTGGAAGCCACGCTGCGCCTGGGCGACCTCTTCTACTATGGCCATCTGCGGCGTGACCACCAGGAAGCGGCGAAGTGGTTCCGCCAGGCGGCTGAAAAAGGAAATCGCGTCGCGTTGATGCGCCTTGGAGAATTGTATTCCGACAATCACGAGGATCTGGCCAGTGATCCCGCCGAGGCCGCCAAGTGGTTCCGCCGGGCTGCCGAGAATGGCGACGCTGAGGCCCAATACAAGCTGGCGTGCCTGTTGCTGGAAGGCCAAGGCATTCCCCACGATCCCGCCGAGGCGAAGTCGTGGCTTCAAAAATCGGCCGAACTCGGTAACCCCAAGGCCCGGCTCAAGCTGGCGCTCTTGAACCCGGACTCGGCCCCGAACCAGCTCGCGGCACTGAACCGTGACGAGTTGGAGGCTGCCTCCTACAGCGGTGGTGGCGAAACACGCCTGGCACTTGCCACGGCTTACGAAGAAGGTCGTGGCGGTCCCGTGGACTTCCCAAAAGCCGCGGAAGGCTATTGGCGAATCATGAACCTGGGCCCGGACAAGGATCGGTCCCCGGCCCTCACCCGACTCATCGACCTCTACGCCCAGGGCAAACTTCAGTTCGCGGTGAAGCCTGTCTATGGCCCCAGGAACGCCGAAGAGTTGGGGCGGCGCCTCCCGAACGCGCTGAAAACACTCACCTCCGCTCGCGCCCTTTTCCAGGTAGGCGATCTCTATTACCAGGGAGAGCTGGTTCCCCGGAACTTGCCAAAGGCAGTCGAGTATCTGAAACAAGCGGCCCGTGACGGGAATGCGGAAGCCATCAACCGCCTTGGGGAATTGTGGGCTGCCGGCGTGGATGGCACCCCGGACCCGGAAGAAGCCGCTCACTGGTATCGGTGCGCTGCCACCAAAGGATGTGTGGCAGGTCAGCTCAATCTGGCCCGGGCGCTCCAGACGGGCACGGGTGTCGCCCCGGACCCTGTGGCGGCCTGGGCGTGGCTTCGGCTCGCCGCCGACCAAAAGGTTGGCGAAGCCCAATCGGCCCTGCACGAACTCGAAACTAAACTAACCCCGGAGCAACTCGCCAGCGCGAAGCGCATGGCTCAGCAGAACGCCCAAACAGTTGGCGACCAGCCGGCGAGCAGACCCTGATGGCGCTACCGCGTGATCCCATAAGTGTAGGACGGCAAGAAACCGCATTCAGAACACCCATGAACAAACGCTCCCTCATTCTCCTCTCCCTGCTGCTGGTTGGCGGTGGCCTGGTTTGGCTCATCCGCTGGAACAACGGGCGCGAAGTGCGCCTGCCGGCGGCCTCCGAAAAGGAACGGGCCCGGGCCGCCGCGCGCCTGAACCCCAACCTACCAACACAGCCAGAAGTCGTGGCTTCTGTCCCCATCACACCCTCGCGCCCCGTTCGCCTGGCTATCGGCTGGCTCGGGTTACCGGACGAGACGCAGAACTTGCAGGTGAGCGACTTGCTGACCGCCGAGCTGACCGGCGCCAAGGGCTTCGAGCTAGTGGACCGGCAATCGTTTGACGCCGTGCTGCGCGAATTGGAACTGAACCTCTCGGGGCTTGTGCGGGCCAAGGACGCCGTCCGCGTGGGCAAACTCCTAAAGGCCGAATGGTTTTTGCTGGGGAACTGGGTGTCGGCTGGCGCCAGCAACGCTGTCATTGTCCGGGTCGTGGATGCGCGGACAGGCGTCTTGCGAAATGCAGGGGTTTTCCCTTACGACGGCACCTCACTGGGGCTGGCGGCGAATCTGGCGGCTTTTGTTCAGCAATCCCGCCAACCCGACAACGGGTCCAATCCGCGGGTATTCCTGGCCGTCGGCACTCTTCAAGACTTGAGCGTCAATAGCCGACAAGCTGGATTTCCAGCGCAGTTGCGGGCGCAGCTGATCCAGGCTTACCAAGGTTCTGGCGTGACTTTGCTGGAGCGGGAATACGTAAGTGCCTTGCTGCAGGAAGTGCGTCTGGATCTGGCTGGCTTGACTGAAACTAGTTCGGCGAGCCTGCCCCCGATGCAGTCGGCATTTTGGCTGGTAGATGGCTATTACCAATCATACGAGACTTCCGGCATCGAGGTTGAACTGGTGCTTAATATCCAGCGCATCTTCGGTCGCCGGACCAACGTCATCGTGCGCGATCAGCCGGGGCAAGCCCTGGTCAGGAAGGTCAAAGCCGAGATTGACGGCGCTTTGCTCGCCCAGGCGGCGGCACTGGTTCCTACACGAATGACTGAAGCCGGGGCGCAAATGAATGCCGGTAGGGAGTTGCTCCAGCCGGGCACCACCGATGGAGGTATGGTGATGGGCTTCTTGATCCACCCCTGGCGCGGGAGCATCATAGACGAGCAACAAGAAGCGCGGTGGCGGCGCCATGCGGAAGAAGCAATCCGCGCCTTTCAGACCGTGTTGCTGCTCGAGCCCACCAACCGAGCGGCCAAAATATACCTGGCTGCGGCTCTGCGAAGCCAGCCCCTTGAGCGGGACGAGGAAGCGCGGCCGTACTATCGTGAGGTTCTGGACGAGCCGGTCAAGGACAAGTGGGTAACGATTGCACAACAGGCACTTGAATCTACCCTCAGACAAGCCACCCCAGAGGAAAGAGCGCGGTGGCTGCAACCCGCAGCGCTGCAGGCCACCAATCCCTCCGCGGCCTTCTTTGAACGTGAATCCAGGCGCGCGGCCGTTGATGCCGCAATTGAGCGCGGTGACGGCCCCAACATCCAGTCACTGGCTGAGGCTCGCTTGTTTGAAACCATCGCGAAGTTTGACGCCGGGAACTTCTACCAGCAGTTCCTGGGAATGGATGCTTTCGTGGCGACCTTTGGCCAGGATCGCGCAGCAGCAGCACGGCGGCTGAGCGAGCTGTATCCAAAGATGCAGGCACAAACTCCCAACTCCGCTCCCTACCTGCTGGCCGCGATTGTCACCCTGCAGGTGGATACTAATGCACCAGTGATTGCCGAATTCGAGAGGGCGCTGGACGGGTGGGCTGAGCACCCGGAGAAGGTGCCAAGGAAGATTGCATCCTTTTGGAACCATATTGACGAAGTCTATCGCTGGAGCCAGCAACATAGGCTGTATGGCCTGGGCGCCAAAGTTGCGGAGGCCAAACAGCTGGCGCAGGGACCAGACCCCGCAGCGCCGATGGACTACCAGGACTTCGAGAAGATGGAACTCGCCTTTGGCTATAAGGCAGCGCACCGGTGGCAGGATGCATTGCGCGTTTTTGAAAGCTACACCAACCAGCCGCTCGTCATGGGAGGGCGTGGTCCCTGGGGCCCAGCGTTCACCGTATTACTGACCAGCAAGGAATCGGCCGAGTGCCGCAAACAACTCGGGCTTCCCGTGGTGGAGAATCCCCTTGAGTTTGATTTCGGCAAGCCCGTCCTGTGTCTCCACGCTGGGGGCGATACCAGCCTTTCCCAAATGCTGCTCACTAAGTTCGGAGCGTTCGCGACCGATGCGAATGGTCTCTGGGTCGGTATTGGCGGCAAGCTGTTGCAGTTGGATTTTAGCTTGAGGACTAATCTTGTGGTCCCACTGCCCATCCCTGCGACTACGCCGATTACCTGCCTCTGCCCGGCGCCCTCTCAGATTTGGATTGGCACGGGCGGAGCCGGGCTGGTCCGATACGACCGTGCCAGTCACCAGTGTACCCAGTTGACCGAGAAAGATGGCCTGCTGATGGGCTTCATTTCCGCACTGGACCTCGCCGGAGACGTGCTCTGGATCGGGTACGGCCAGGAATCCAGTGGGGGGCTGGGGAAAATCGACCTGTTGACTCGCCGTGCCACCTCGTTTACGCCGTCGCTGGTGGCTGGACCAGCCGGGGCAAGCAAAGCACCCCGCCTGCCGGTGGTCTCGCTTGCCGCGGGTCCCGCGGGCGATGTTTGGTTCGTTGCACGCTTCGCTCTGGGCCGTTACCGCAGCGGGACCGATCATTGGGAAACCTTCCCGGACTTGCAGCCGGCTGCTGCCTTGGCGAGCACCGACGATAAGCTCTTCGTAGGAAAGGGACCCTGCGGCATGGTCCGCACGGACCAACCGAAGGGGCTCGGCGTGAACATATTAGCCCTGAAGGAAGGGCTATGGAAAACCTTCCCGGCCATTACTGGTCTGCCGCAGGAAGAAGTGACCACCTTGACGCTGGACGGTCCGAATGTTTGGGCGGGTGGCAAGGGTTACGTTGCTTTAGTCGATCCGATCCAGGACAAGCTCCTCAAGTTTGCCTATGTCCGTGCCAGCAGCGTGGATCAGATTCAATTGGGTGGCGGCTGCGTTTGGGCACACGGCGGCTGGCACCTCTACAAAGCCCCTCTCTCCGCGCTCCGCTAGCCAGCAATTGCCAATCAATTGGGGCTGACTAACCGCTGTAAAATAGTACCAAGGAATTCTGGTTGGGCATTGTCTTACTTGGTAAAGCGAATGCCGATGGCGGCATCCACGAAGATCAATATAACTCGATTCAAATGACCACCCGTGCAACTCAGTATTCTGTGACCGACTTGGCTACCCTCGTCGCCCCCCTCATCAGCAGTGGTACCCCGAGTGGCCTCATCGGTATTAAAAACAACGGGCAGGTCGCCGCTTACGCCGTTATGGCTAGCGGCTACGCTCATGCCTTCCTCTATAGCGGTGGCATGATGACCGATCTGGGCAGTCTCCCCGGCGGCGGTGCTTACAGCAATGCGTATGGCATCAGTGACAACGGTCAAGTCGCTGGTTACGACGCCACGTTGGAGCACAACTACAAACACGGCTTTCTGTATAGCGGCGGCACCCTCACCGATCTGGGCACGCTCCCCGGTGGGAATAGCAGCCATGCCTACGGGGTCAACGACAGCGGACAAGTTGTCGGTTACTCCGAAACCGCAACTTTGACGTATGCCTTCCTGTATAGCAATGGCACGATGACGGACCTGAGCGCGCTGGCCGGGGGTTACAGCTACGCGACTGCCATTAACAAGAACGGCCAAGTCGCACTCTACTCCCCCGGGACCAATGTCTTCTTGTTTAAACCTATCGCACTGCCCCCCTCGCCTCCGGTTTTAGGCATCGCGGTTTCGAGTGGCAACCTGATTATCTCCTGGCCCACGAACGCCACCGCCTTTGCGCTATATCAAAACCTTACGCCGACGACAGCAGGATGGATCCCGGTTCGGCGGAAGTGCGCAAATGCCGAGCTGCGCGGAGAGGCATTGCTGAGCGCAAATACGTCTTGTAATCCACGGCCAAAAGCGCAGAGTCGAAACTAATTACGGTCCGGAATCAACAGACGGAATTGCCTATGAAACTGCATCCCACCCTCCTCGACTTGTTCGGAGCATTCAGATCCCGCAAGTACACCCTCACCCTCTCTTCCCACATTTGTCTTGTCGTATTCTTCGCGCTTACCGCGACCGCCACGACCCGATACGTGGATATCAACAACCCAACGCCCGCCGACCCTTACACAGATCCGAGCACGGCTGCCACCAACATCCAGGACGCCATCGAGGTCGCAGCGGCCGGCGACACGATCCTGGTGACCAACGGTATCTATGCCAGCGGCGGCAAGGTGATGGGGAACCTGACGAACCGGGTGGTGCTGGACAAGGCGCTGACGCTGCAAAGCGTGAATGGCTCAGGCGTCACGATCATTCAGGGAGCGTCGGACCCGACCTCCACCAACGGCCCGGCGGCGGTTCGGTGCGTGTGGATGACCAACAATGCGGTGCTCAGCGGGTTCACCCTGCGCGGCGGTGCTACTGCGGCGCTGGCCTCGCCGCGAAACAACTCGATGATGGGCGGCGGTGTGTGGTCTTCCTCTACCAATGCGACATTGGACCACTGCCTGGTTTGTTCCAACTACGCCAGCTATCACAGTGGCGGGGCCTACCAGGCGACGCTGCTCAACTGCCAGGTGGTCGGCAATCGTTCCATGGGATGCTCCGCCTGCGGCATAACTGCCGGCTACGGCGGCGACGCCGGTTACTGCAACCTGAAGAACTGCGTCATCACCGGCAATGTCGCCCCTGGATCGGCCGCGGCTGGCGCCTACCAATGCAACCTGGCAAACTGCGTTCTCCAGGGCAATTGGGCATTCATGGTGGGCGGCGCGGCTCAAGGCGGCTCGCTCGTTAACTGTACCATTTTCGGCAATACTTCGGGGCTCTCGCGCCAGGGCGTGCTCCCAGCAGGAGCGGTTTACTCGGCGAGCCTGACCAACTGCATCGTGTGGGGTAACTTCGGCGCGGCCTCCGCGCCCAGCAACTACTATAGCTGCACGCTCACGTACTGTTGCGCCTCTCCTCTTTCCACGGGCACGGGGAACATTGGGGTCGATCCGCAACTTCTGGCCGATGGCGTTCACCTTGCTGAAACCTCTCCCTGCCGTGGAGTCGGCCTTATCAATATCGCCAGTGGAACGGACATCGACGGTCAGGCGTGGGCCAATCCACCCTCGATGGGTTGCGACGAGTGGCAGCCCGTTCCGCTCTTGGCCTGCCAACCGACGGGGCAGCCGTTCAGCGCGGTCGGTCGAATCGCCGTGGGGGCTGTCGCCGCGGGTCACGCTTCTGACTACTACTGGTACAAGGACGGGGTCGCGCTGGGAACCAGCCTGAAATATGGTTCGGCCCACCAAGCTACTCTCGTCATCAGCAACGCAAGTCCCTCTGACGCGGGGTTCTACCTGACGGTGGTGAGCAACTCCTACGGCATGGCCACCAGCCAGGTGGCCCGGGTGGTCATCCATTGTGTGGATGCGGCCGGCATCAACGCGCAGCCGCCGTTTGCCGACTGGGCCACGGCCAGCACGAATATTCAGACCGCGATTGACCTGGCGTCGGCAGGGGAGTTTGTGCTGGTCACCAACGGGCTGTATGCGAGCGGGGGTAAAGCTATCTGGTCCAGCCTGACGAACCGGGTGGCGCTGGACAAAGCGCTGACGGTGGTGAGCGTCAACGGGGCGGCCGTAACGACGATCCAAGGGGCCTGGGACCCAGCGACTACCAATGGGCCGGCCGCCGTCCGCTGCGCGGCGCTGACCAATGGTGCAGCAGTGAATGGCTTTACGTTGATCGGGGGAGCCACCCGGGCTCGTTATCAGGGTGAGAACTATGGTGGTGGTGTTTTCTGCGCCACGTCTACGGACTGCCGCGTCATGAACTGCATTGTCTGCACCAACTCTGCGGCGGACTACGGTGGCGGTGCTCACGGCGGCTTGTTCATGAACTGTCTGATTGTGGGCAATTTTGCGGCCAGTTTTGGGGGGGGAGGGGCCGGAGGAGTGGATTCAGCAAATGTCGCTAACTCGACTATTGTGGCCAACTCAGCTCCGCGCAACGTTGTAGGCGGGGCCAGCTCCTGCAATCTAACCAACTGCATCATCGCCTACAACTTATCTATGGTTGGCCTCGAGGTGCGCAATGGCGTCCAATCGAGTTGTTGCTCTCCCCAGAACCTGGGAGGCAATAACATTTTCGCGGACCCGCAGTTGCTCGACAGCTTCCATTTGGCTGGCAGTTCACCCTGCCTGGGGGCAGGGAATCCGCTCTACGCCATTGGCACTGACCTGGAGGGCGATCCTTGGCTCAACCCACCTTCCATTGGGTGTGACGAGGCAGGGGGGGCGTCATTTTCCGGGCCGCTCCAGGTGGCGATCCAGCCACCGCCGTCGAGCCTTCTCGCAATGCACAGCCTGACGCTGACTGGCCGCATAACTGGCCACGCTACGCGCCTGGATTGGTCTTTTGGGGACAGCACCATTGGAACCAACGCCAGCTTTCTCGCCTCCCACACCTGGACCAACGCAGGCGACTACACGGTCACGCTCACCGCGTATAACGCGGATAACGTTGCCGGAGTCTCGGCGACCCAGGTGGTTCATGTGGTGCTGCCCGCGCAGCCGCTCCTGGAGGTGCCGGTGCTAGTGACGAATAGCTTCCAGCTTACGTTCCCAGGTGAGCCAAGTATCACCTACGTGACCGAATACGCCACGAATCTCACATCGCCCGTCGTGTGGACACCGCTGCAGACTAGCTACGGCGCCGGTACGCCAATACACGTGACCGACGTGGGAATAACTAACACTGTCCGCTTCTACAGGGTTAGAGCCTGGTGAAGGGGCGTACTAGTGTCACTATTGCCACCTCTGCGGCCGAAGTTCCAATGGGCCGAGCAACGATCCGCCGGAAAGACCGCCGCTATTGGCCTTGATAAACGAACCAGCCGCCGTATTATCGAAGAGGAGTTGTTGATAATGAACGACTTACGCACAACGAGATGGGAAGAATCCGGCTGGCGATATGCTAACCAGCCATTTGGAGGATGATGCGCATGACCCCAATAATCAACCACTTACACCCAAAACGACCAGAACGCCTCCAAACTCGGATATGCGACTGGCCGTCGCAGAATCATAGTTCGGCGGAGAAAGCGTACTTAAAGATGACCGCTGGCAGGATTTTGCGACCGAAAACCGGGACGCCCTCATTCACACTGATTGAACTGCTGGTGGTCGTGGCTATCGTTGCAGTCCTCAGTTGCCTTTTGCTGCCGGCAATGCTTCGTGCGCGGCAGCGGGCATTCCGGATTTCATGCACTTCCAACCTGAAACAAATCGGTCTGGGTTACAGAACCTGGGCGCTGGACCATAAGGACCTGTATCCAGGGAAGGTGTTGACAAACTCGGCGGGGGAGTTGAGAGCCGAAGCAGCAACAAACGCTTACCTACATTTTTTGGTAATGTCGAACGAGTTGTCCACACCATACATTCTGCGCTGCCCGGCAGACGCGCAGCGCGCGCTTACACGGGATTTCAGTAAGCTAAACAATACCAACA
>CAIWJG010000875.1 GCA_903912925.1 uncultured Verrucomicrobia subdivision 3 bacterium
GGGCACCCGGCCTACATCCCCCGTAAAACCGCCCTCTTGTAGGCCGGGTGCCCTCACCCGGCGTTCCCATCTTTCCAGCTTTTTCTTATTACAGTCACTTTTGGCTTGGCGTGGGTGGCGATTACAGAAATGATGGCCCGCCGATGAACTTCCTGCGCCGCAAATTCGAAGGCTCGCCCGACTACGCGCGAGTCGCACCCTTCGTCATTTTCGTCCTGCTCACCACCCTCCAAGGGCAACTGGGCGAAGATTCACGCTATTGGATCTACTTGCTCAAGACGCTGGTGGGCGCCTGGCTGATCTGGGAGATGCGGCCCTACGTCGAGGAGATGCGCTGGAAGGTTAGTTGGGAAGCGCTAGTCGTAGGCGCTGGCATCTTTGGCATCTGGGTAGGGTTGGACGGGCTATATCCGAGGCTGAGCGAACCGGATGCGGTCTGGAATCCGGGCAAACGGTTCGGGGAAGGTTCCGCCCTGGCGTGGTTGTTCGTGGTGGTCCGCATTGCAGGATCAACCGTCGTAGTGCCGCCGCTGGAGGAGGTCTTTTACCGCTCCTTCCTCTACCGGATGTTTGTGAAGACTGATTTCCGGGCGATGCCGCTGGGCCAATTCCACTGGCTGTCGTTTGTAGTTACCTCGGCGATCTTCGGGCTCATGCACCCGGACCGGTGGCTGGCGGGCATTTTGTGCGGACTGGCGTATCAGTGGCTAGTGATCCGCAAGAACCGGCTCGGCGACGCAATGACCGCCCATGCGCTCACCAATTTGCTGCTCGGGCTTTGGGTGGTTTGGAAGGGCGCTTGGAGCTTTTGGTAGAAGGCTGAAGGCAGAAGGCTAAAGGCTGAAAGCCGACTTTAGCTTTTGGCCTTTAGCCTTTAGTCTTCACTTGACCATGCTGCCGTGCCTGATCTTCGAAGATGAGCATCTGCTGGTGGTGAACAAACCCGCCGGCCTGAACACCCATGCGCCGAGCCCGCACGCGGGTGAAGGTCTCTACGACTGGCTGCGGCACCGAGCGGCCCGGTGGGCACGGCTGGCCATCATTCACCGGCTCGACAAGGAGACTTCGGGCGTCATGGTCTTCGCGAAAACCCCGCTGGCCAATCGCTCGCTGACCGCGCAATTCACCGCCCACAGCATTCACAAGCAGTATCTCTTGCTGACGGACAGGCCGGTCGGCCAAGGCGAGCTTACCGTCAAGAGCGCGCTGGTTCGGGCGGGGGACCGGTACGTGAGCCGGCCCGTCCATCAGGGCGCGAAGACGGCGGAAACGCGGTTCAGGGAATGCAGAATGCAGAATGCAGAATGCAGAGGTTCCGGTGGCTGCCGAATGGTTGAAGCCGAGCCGCTTACGGGCCGCACGCACCAAATCCGGATCCATGCGGCCGATAAGGGCTTTCCGGTCCTCGGCGATACGCTCTACGGCGGCACGCCGGCACCGCGCGTTTATCTGCACGCGGCGAAGTTAACGCTGCAACATCCCGCATCCGGTGAAGAACTTAGCTTTCAGGCGCCAACCGGACCAGACTGGCCAAACACTCCAGCGTCCGGTCCAGCAGAAGCTTCGGAGGACCGCCGCCGCGAGGTGGGTCCCTTCCCCTTCCTGGCGCTCCGTGAAGCGTTGATCGAACCGGAATTGACCGATGCCTATCGGCTCATCCACGGCGCGAGCGATGGCTGGCCCGGCTGGTATGTGGAGCGCCTGGGAGATTTCCTCTTGTCGCAGAGCGCCCAGGGGCTAAGCCAGGAACAGCGCGAGGAACTTGGGCGGCTACTCAGGGTTTCCCATTCAAACCCTCGTAGCACCCGACGTCAGTCGGGTCTAACCTTTCCCTCAGCAGACTATGCTTCTTCCGCCCGCGGGGCCTGCCACAAGGTATTGACCCGCCTGGTGCGCCGCACTGCCCAGGCCGAGGGCTCACCACAATGGGTGCTAGGCGACACGGCAACGGAGCGGTTCACGGTCCGCGAGAACGGGTTGCAGTTTGAGCTTAGCTTCCGGGAGGGCTACTCCGTCGGCCTGTTCCTCGACCAGCGGGACAACCGCCGGCGGCTGCTCACACAGCATGTTGCCGCGGACTTTCCCCTGCTCCCTGCGGCATCCGGGAATGAGCCTTGGGAGATGCTCAACACCTTTGCCTATACCTGCGGCTTTTCGGTGTGCGCGGCGAAAGCGGGGGCACGCACCACCAGCCTCGATCTTTCCAAGCGATGGCTCGACTGGGGCAGGCGCAACTTCCAGCTCAACCAGGTTGATCCCACGGGGCACGACTTCCTTTACGGGGAGGCCTTCGATTGGCTGCGCCGGCTGGTGAGGAAGCAGCGGCTCTTTGATGTAATCGTGCTCGACCCGCCGACGTTCTCGCAGTCGAAGGAATCGGGAGTGTTCCGGGCGGAGAAAGATTACGGCCGGCTGGTGACCGCGGCATTGCCACTACTCAAGAGCGGCGGCGTGCTGTTCGCTTCTACCAACGCCGCAGATTGGCCGCCCGAGAAGTTCCTGGCCGACGTGGACGCGGCCATCCACAAGGCAAAACGGACGGTCCTCCAGCGCCACTATGTCCCGCAGCCGCCAGACTTCCCGATCTCCCGAGCCGAGCCGGCCTATCTGAAGACCGTCTGGCTACGAATCGAGTAAGGGGGCCCTCGCCTACAGTTCACGGCCCCTGCTTGCGCTCGAACGACCGGGTGATCAGGCTTCCCTGCGGCGCCGGGCGAGAGCGCCGTGCTAGCAGGAAGGCGAAGCCAACCGCAACGACAGCCAGGAGGACCGAGGCTATCCAGAGGTTCCTGGTGCGCCTGAGCGATTCGCCCGGAGCAGCCGCGGCACTTTGCGCGGACGGCGCGGGACGGGACGCCGGCAGAGGTGTGAGGGACGAGGAGTTGGAGGCCGTCGCTTGGCCCGCAGCAACACTTGGGGTGACGGCAGTTAGCGCCCCAGGAATTGTGGCCGGAGCAGGCGCCGGCCCGGTCTTCACCTCGGGACCGGGAGACGGCGGGGTCGGCTCGACTCTTGCGACTTCGACCCGCGGGACGGCTGGCTCGGCCCGTTTCGCCTGGGCGGGCTCTTTAGCGACGGTCGCAGCAACCACCGGGGGGGGCGGTTCGGCCTTGGCAAGTGCAGGCGCCGGCTTTGGCGTGGGAGCGGGCGGAGGAGGAACCGGCTCGCGTTTCACGGGCGCGGGTTCGGTCACTTGTGCCTCAGGCGCCTTCACCGTTTCCGTCTTGGGCTCGCTGGCCGGTTTAGGCTCAGGGACTGGTTTGGGTATCGGTTCCGCCGCCGGCTTCGCAGGCACAACCGGTGCCGGTTCGACCCTTGCGACTTCAGCCGGTGGGGCCGCTGACTCAGGCCGCTTCACTACGGCAGGCTCGTTAGTGACGGTTACTGCAACCACCGGGGGTAGCGGTTCAGCCTTGGCGGCCGCCGGCTCGGGCTTTGACACCACCGCCGGTTCCGGTTTGGGCTTCTTCCCGGAAACAATGAGCGGCGGCACCGTTGTGGGCGGAGCATTTTGAAGCGCTTCGCTGGGTTTGCCGCGCGGCGCTTCCACGCTCCTGGTCTCTTCGGGCCAGCGCGGCACTTGCAGTGGCCACGGCGGCGCGTTGACGATATAATCGACGAATTGCCCTTGCCTGGCGCGCAAGACGGTGACGAAAGGCATTCGCGTCTTCTGCTGTTGTTCGCGAAACGGCAGGTAAGCCGCGTTGATCCGATCGTCGAAGGGCGTGCCGCGGATCTTAACGTCACCGCTGGAGATGAGAATCACGATGATGGCTTCGGAGGCTTCGATGATACGACTCAACGCCGGGGCCACTTCGTCGAAGTTGGCCCGCTGCCCATACTTCTGCCCTTTCAGGAAGGTGATCGTGCGCTGGGTGATGTCCTTCTGCGCGGATGCCGACCACGTCTGCAGCGGGAAAATGCCCGCAGACAAGCCCCGATTGAAGGTCCAGACCCCGAGCGTCCCGCCATCCCGGAACTGGCCGTTGAGGCCCGATCCCAGCAAGTCCCCTACGCTGCCGAGCACTGCGTCCGCCCGGCGTTGCATGGACTTGGATGTCTCCACGACCAGCAGGTAGCGATCGGGCGCATGAGCCGCCTTCGTGGCATTGGTTTGCGCCCGCAGCGGGCATTGGGTTACCCCACCGAGCACAAGCAGCCCGGCCAGCAGCCGCTGCGCGCACCCCAAACCGGCGCTGCCCCATCGTTTGGGGCGGCGCGGTCGGCTCTCGTTCTCGTATCGGTCTCTCAATCAGTATTTCTGTCCGGGCTGGCTACTTCCGCTGCCGGAAGCTGTGCCGCTCTCGCCGGTTGTGATGTTTAATATCATCTTCCAGGTCCGCCAAGGCATTTTGAACCATCTGGATGAAGTTCCAGCAACTGGCCGTGCTGCCGCCCAGGCTAATGACCGTGTCGCGCTCAGCATGGTCGTCCGTGACCGCCAGAACTTCGCCGTAGGGGCCGAAACGGTACGCCGCGCGCTCGATCATCTGGTCGGCGGTCTGGCCCTGGCGTGAGTACAGGACCTCGACTGCCGACGAATCTACAGCATTTGCCTTGCCGCCCGGGGGCCTGGAACCGTCGAAAAAGACGGTAATTGGCGTGCCGGCGGCATCCTGATAGAGGGTGAGCCTGCGGATGAGCTCATCGCGCGCGGCCGCGGAATGGCGCGCCCGGCCCGGGGCAAGCCCTGGCCAGTTATGCAGCAAGCTGTAGCCATCGACCAGGATTCGCACCAGAGCCATGAGTCATCATAACGGCGCGGCCCCGGGTTGGTAAACGGAAAACGACCTTGGGGGCTGCCAGCGAGCAGAGGTTCAGCCGAGCCGGTAGGGACGTGTTCCACCACGTCCCACTTTCTCCGCCGGCCATTCTTCATTCTTCATTCTGCATTCTGAGTTCGCTTTCTCCAGGCTTGGTTGGCGCTTCGTGGGAGCCTTGGGGTAGCATGGGGGTGGCTTGAGGGTAGCATGGGGGTGGCTTTGAGGTGGCTTGGATGTCGCATTGAGGTGGCTTAGGCGAATGCAGAAGGAAGAATGCAGAATGCAGAACACTGGCCGGACGGTCGGCCGTTTTCGGCCATTCTTCATTCTGCATTCTCCCGCAATCAGGCTAGTTGCGCCGCAACTCGACGCAGGTCCAAAGTAGAGGGGTCGAAACTTCTGTGAGCCGGCTGGGTGTGCAGTTTGTCCGGAAAACCGGCCAGAAAGATCGCATCGGAGCGGAAATTGATAAAGCCCCAGAAAGCGAATTCGATCCAGTAGAACCTATCCTTTCCGACTTTGAAATGCCGGCGCAGGCGTTCATCGCAGCCGACGGTTCCGGGCACAATCTGGTACCGGTTGAAGTATTCGAGCCAATCCCCCTCACGGCATCCGACGAGGACGTATGGCGTGGTCATTCCCACCCAGGGCAGGCCGCAATCTGGCACCGGCGGCAGCAGGCGTATCAGGATCAGATCGCCCGCCTTGCCTCTGAAACCGCTGGCGATGATCGCATCGAAGGTGCGATCCGTGACCAGTTCTCGCAGGCGCGAGCAAGTGCCGGTGGTGCCTAGAACTTCGTAAATACCCATTCGGGACTGGCATAGATTGCGCGCCGCCTCGATTTGGAGCGGATCCAATCCGAGCTGGTCGGTCAGGTCCACGAAGCAGCCGCCAATAGTTTCGTCGCCTTTCCCAATGAGAACGTCGTAGAGTGTCCAGCAGGTATAATAGGAGACGGTGATGGGGCTCATCGGTGGATACCCGGGGTCATACAAGTTCTGGGCCTTTAAGAGAATGCTATGGGCCTGATTAAACATGGGCAGCTCGACTACCCTCTCGCAAAACAGGCCGATCAAGTTGTTCACATTGGCGTAAAGCGCATGGACCGGTTCATGACCCTCGCGAATCAATTGGTCCACCGTCTTGATTTCATCCCCTTCGCGTTCGCCCTCGAGATAGGCGGGCAGGGATATGATTTTCGCCGTGCGAGCTCTTTCAAACTCGCGTCTTAGTAGTTTCGATATTCGCGCCATAAACTAGATTCCATGTCTATCCGGTTAACTCCCTAGCCTACCACAGGTTGCGGTCGTCTTGGCTCTTACCAGCAGGGCAGAGCATCTCTGTAGCGGTATCCGGAGTCAATCGGATAGGCAGGGTTCCCATCTGCTCTTGCGCAGCTTAGATTTTTCGGAGCGCGGACATTCTTGTCCCATGCCGCTAGGATTTGAGGCTCGGTCTCACGCGTGCCAAAGACGTTTTGGGCGGCAGCGTCAGTCCGGCGGCCCAGTTCCCCCTCACCCCAGCCCTCTCCCCAGGGGAGAGGGAGCCACGCTGGCCGCGCTACGAGCCTGCGGGTGCCCACGCTATGCGAGCGTCGGGCTGGGCCTCTCCCTCTCCCTTGGGGAGAGGGCTGGGGTGAGGGGGAACTGGGCTCACGCCGTTTCCGCGGTGCCAGCAGTTCTGAGCCTGATCCCCTCCAGACCAGGTTCCAATTCCTAGCAGCATGGGACATGCTTGTCCGCCTCGGGGTCTGCTGAGCCCATTACTCCCATCACTCCTATTCCCGGTGGGGTGGTTTTGGAA
>CAIWJG010000876.1 GCA_903912925.1 uncultured Verrucomicrobia subdivision 3 bacterium
CGTTTCTCCGCGTTCCTCTGCCGTGCGTTAAGCCCGGTTCCCGAATCCGAAACCCGCCCAGTGAAGTAGCAGGAAGACTTCACGGGACAAGCGTAGTCCGAGTCTTCCTCTCATTAACACCCAACTTCAGTTGGTGAACCACGCCCCCGCTGCGGTCCCACCGTTTCAACGGTTTCCCCTGACTCTTGCCCCTAATGAGAATTGCTGGGTAACTGAGGGGCGAAGGCGTGGTGGCCGCCCGCAAATCTCGATTGTTGCTCGATTGTTGCTCGATTGTTGCTCGATTGTTCCTCGATTGTTCCTCGATTGTTCCTCGATTGTTTGGCTCTTTCCTCGCAGGCATTGCGGTCCAGGATTGGCTGGGGGTGTGGCAACCTTGCCGCGCCCGACGGGCGGTTTGACGGCGGGCCAAGGGCCGAGGTTCCAATCAGTCCAACCGCCACCCGCCAGGGCTGCGCTAAAGTCCGGTCAGTTGAGGGAAGATCCTGTTCTGCAGCCCTGAAATCCGAAGACCGCCCGGTGAAGTAGCAGGAAGACTTCACGGGCCAAGGAAGGCCGAAACCCGAAGGAAGGCCGAAATCCGAATTCCGAGAATGGCCTGATTCGATTGGCTGCTGCTCCGCCGGGGTGGCTCTCAATTCGGACCTCGGCCTTCGGATCTCGGGTGTGGAATGGCCCGGACCGACTTTAGAGCAGACCTGTGAGCAGCCCTGGCCACCCGCTCCGCGGCGGCTTGGAGGCTCGACAGCCGGCGACCCCTGGTGTAGGGTATGCGCCTTACTTCCCTCGCGGGAACCGCATGACGAAAACTGACAAGCTCTTACGCGAACTGATCGCGCTGCCCAGTGTGAACCCGGCCTTCCTGCCGGCAAAACATCCACGGGCGGGCGAGCAGCGCGTGGCCGAATTCCTGGCCGCCACGGCGGCTCAGGCGGGGCTCGATGTGGAATTCCAAGCGGTTTCTCCGGGCCGCTCCAATCTGCTCGCGCGGCTCTCGCCCCGGGGCAAGGTCCGGCAGCGACTGCTGCTCGCGCCGCACCTGGACACGGTCAACGCCACGGACGAACAGTTCATCCCTCGCACCCGGAACGGACGGCTATACGGCCGCGGCGCCTGCGATACCAAAGGTTCGGTGGCGGCCATGCTCACGGCGTTGTGCGAGTTGGCACAAGGCCGGCAGCGGCCAGCGGAAACCGAGATTGTCTTCGCGGGCCTGGTTGATGAGGAACAAGGCCAGGCTGGTTCGCGGGCCCTGGTCAGCCGTGGATTCACGGCGGACATGGCGATTGTCGGCGAGCCCACGCGTTCGCAGGTAGTGACCGCGCACAAGGGCACCTTATGGCTGTGCTTGGAAACGCACGGCAAGTCCGCCCACGGGTCATGGCCGGAGCTGGGCCGCAACGCAGTTCACGAGATGGCCCGCGTTGTTGATCTGCTGGAAACCGACTACGCCGCGCAGTTGAAGCGCCGCCGTCATCCGCTGTTGGGCAGCGCCACCGTCAGCGTCGGCGCGATCTGCGGCGGCTCGCAAGCCAACATTGTCCCGGACCGTTGCTCGATCCTGATTGACCGCCGCACCTTGCCCGGTGAGACGGAGGCCGGTGTGCGGCGCGAGATCCTCCAGGTTTTGCGGCGCAAGCGCCTGACCGTGGGCTTTGCGAAAGACCCGCTGCCTCCCTGTCTGCCGCTGGAAACGGACCCGAGGCTCCCTTTGGTCACGCGCTTCCTGAAGACCGTGGGCCAGCGCAAGCCGGTGGGCGTGCGCTATTTTTGCGACGCCTCGGTGCTCGGGCACGGCGGCATCCCCAGCGTGGTGTTTGGCCCGGGGGACATTGCCCAGGCGCATACGGCGGATGAATGGATTTCCCTCGTTGAACTAGAGCGTGGCAAAGGGCTGCTGCTGCGCTTCCTGCAATCGTTTTCTTGAACCGTAACGGCCCCGGCCCCCTCCAAGAGCAATGTCCGCTGAAATCGTTGATACTCCGCCCGTGAGCGCAGACGCGCATCGCGCCTCATTCTTCCGCCAGAGCGGCTGGCTCATGTTCGCCACTGTGGTGGGCGGGATGTTTATGACGGGGGTGCATTTCCTGTCCAAGCGAATCCCGGAGGAGGAGTATGGGCAGTTTGTCGCGTTCCTTTCCGTCGCGATGTTCATCCCGGCCATGCCGCTGCAAATGGTGTTGGCCGAACAGACGGCCCGGGCGCGCGCGCTGCACCGCGAGCACGAGCTGTCGGGGCTGATCCGGGCCGCGTGGCTGGGGACGTTCCTGATGTGGCTGGTGGCGGTCGTGGTGGTGCTGCTGTTCCAGGGCACGATCATGGCGCAATGGAACATCTCGAACCCCGCGGCGATCTGGCTGACGCTGCCGGTGCTGCTGTTCACCGCCTGGCTGCCGATGTTCTACGGCGTGCTGCAAGGGCAGCAGAACTTTCTTTGGATGGGCTGGAGCATGTTAGTCAACGGGGTGGGGCGGGTGGCCATAGGCGCCTTCGCGGTCATCGTGCTGCACTACCTTGCCCCAGGCATGGTGCTGGGTATTTTGGGCGGCCTGACCGTCGCCCTCGTTCTCGCGATCTGGCCGACGCGATCCCTCTGGCTGGCATCCCCGCAGTCTTTCGAATGGCGCAGCGTGCTGCGTCAGGTCATCCCGCTGACGCTGGGATTTGGGGCGTATCAGTTTCTGTTAACGGCGGACACGATGGTGGTCAGGGCTTGCTTCAGCGGCAAGGAGTCGGCGTTTTACGGGAGTGCCGGGACGCTGGCCCGCGCCTCGATGTGGCTGGTTGGCCCGTTGGCGGCGGTGATGTTCCCGAAGATCGTACACGCCAAGGCGAAGGGGGAAAAGAGCGACTTGATGGGCGTCGTGCTGGTCGGGACCGTGATCCTGGCCGCCGGCGGGGCGACGGGATTGTGGTTATTTCGTCCCTGGGTGGTGCCGTTCATGTTCAAGCCCAACTACGTGGAACCCGCCGCTGTGCTGCTGCCCTGGTATGCCTGGGCGGTGGTGCCGCTGGCAGTGGCCAATGTGCTGCTGAATAATCTGCTGGCCCGCTCACTCTTCAAGGTGGTTCCCGCGCTGTGTGTGCTGGCCGTCGGCTACGCCTTTGCGCTCAGCCATTTTCACGCGACACCGGTAATGGTCATCAAGACGCTGGGCGTCGGCAACCTGTTGCTGTTGGCCGTCTGCGCGTGGTACACGTGGGGCCCCGGCAAGGCCCAGGCCTGAAGTTATCGAGGCGATGCGGCCCTGTTTCTGCGAGGAGTGGGGCAATGCGTAGATTTCCTGCATATTGAAAGCGACGTGCGGATGAGAGCATCCGCGTTGCCCCCAATTCCACGCCCAGCAGTATGCCGAGAATTATTCTCGAAAGACAGCCTGTGGTTGTGTATTCTAACACCATGAAAACAGTGATTGATTACGTGCGACGTTGGGCCGAAGGAGAGCCGTTTCGCCCGTTCATCCTTCGTCTGGAAGACGGTCGGGCGATCCCAGTCACGCGCTTGGCGCACATTGCCTGTTCCGACACTGGGGAAACGGTGGCCGTCTTTCTGCCCGATGGAACCTTGGAAATCATCGCCCAGAAAAGCGTCATCTCTCTGCAAGAGGCGCGGGCTTGATGTCTTTGCCCTGTGTGGCCGCTCCGCTCTGCCGGGGCACTCCATAGAACTGTGTTCTGCCGTCTGTGGTGGATAGGAATGTCCGCGCTCCTGTTCTTGCGCGTCACTCAGCACTCGTCTAGGTTTCCACCATGAGCACGAACGAATTGGTTGCCGAAAAGGTAAAAGGGCTGCCGGAGTTTCAGGTCCAAGCCGTTTTGACGTTCATTCAAGAGCTTTCCAGCGCACCGGTGTTGTGCGCCACTGAGTTGATGCGGCTGCCGGCGGCTGAGCGGCGGCGCATTTTGGCGAGCCAGGCCCGCCAGGCGGAGGCGATCTATCGTCTCAATCCCGAAATGATTGTCGAGAAAAGGGCGTGGTGATGTTACCGGTGCTTGAGGAAATGCTTCACGTCGTCGTGGTCTCCAAGGAGTTCGAAAACCAGGGCTTCAGCGGTGTTCTCAAAGACCAGCCGGAGCTTGAGTCCAATCCGGGTTTCGTACCAGTCGTCTCGGAGTTTGCGCAGTCCAATCCCGCGGTGCAGATGCGGTTGCCCAAGGCACCGTTGCGCCTCCGCGATGGCTTGTCCCACCACCTTGCGCTCTGCGGTCGGCAGGGCGCGGATGGCCTTGAGCAAAGCGGGATGGATGCGGATGGGGTTCAAGCAAAGGTGTTGGGATCAAACTTACCGCTGAAAGTGGCGTAGGTGTTCTTGGCCCGCCGGCGCTTCACGCGGCGCTTGAAGCGGTCCCATTCCTGGGGCATCACTTGGTATTCCTGATAGAGGTAGCTCTCTTCCCAAGCGACCACCTCGACCGGTCTGAGCCGGATAACTTGGTCGCCGGAGATGATGCCAATGTCCTCACCCTGCTTCACCCGTTCGAGGACGGAGGGGAGGAGCTTCCGGGCATCCGACATGGTCAACGTCTTCATAGCTCTGTGTATCGCATACCGTGGCGGCGGCGGCAAGCGCGTTTGCCGAATCTCCCGAATCTCCGCTGCGAGTCCGCGAGCAACGTGGGGAACAACTGGTGGGCCTTCGGCGTGGGCTAGTGCCGCGACGCGGATGGCTTACTGAGTATGACACCGGACGGCTCTGTTTCTTAGACGAAAATGCGGAACGGAATACCCCACCCCAGACTACGAAAGTCGAAAGGGCCTTTTCCAACTGCCTCGGACCAATCCTTATGGCTGATGGTTTCAACGTTTAGAACCAACGTCCGCGGCACGATAAGTCCCGAGGGATGGCTGACGGATCAGGCAGGGTATCAGCCGTCCCTACGGGACTTGTGTCCATCTAAACTCAATGCCTTTCGGAAATTCCAGAGATGAATCCCAAAGGGATTCCGCCCCGAAGCCC
>CAIWJG010000877.1 GCA_903912925.1 uncultured Verrucomicrobia subdivision 3 bacterium
CATTTTCGTCGTGCCCATCCCGTAGAAAAAGAACTGCCCGTACCACATCAACCCGCTGATGATCGACAGGAAATAGTTGAACAGCAGAGTTGAGGTGGGACGGAGGGTGTAGTTGCCGAAGGACTTGTTTCGCGCGCTGAGGATCATCGCGGAGATGAAGTTGGTGGTGAAGCCTCCCCCCAGCGCGAAGACAAAGATCGGGATGTTGCTGAAAACCTTGGCCGTGCCGGCCCTGGTGGCTTCGGCGGCAATCGGATGACCCGCGTTGATAGCCAGCGCCATGCAGGCGCTCATCACGCCGCCAAAGATCGCCAGGGTGACTCCCTTGACTGCAGCAAACTCCTTGACCGACTCTTTCTTTTGCTCCTCAGTTAGCAGCCGCTCTTTCAAGAAACCCGCATGGCCACAGCAGGCGATGCCGGCCAGGCAGACAACAAATCCCAGCAGCACAATCAATCCTGCAGTCGTCGTGAATAACATGCCTATTTTGTTGTCCATGATTGCCGGCACGACCGTTCCGACAATGGCGCAGACTCCAAGGGAGATGGATTGACCCAGGGCGAGGCCGAGATAGCGCAGGCCCAGTCCGCACATCAGTCCGCCGAAACCCCAGAGCACACCAAACACGTACGACCACAACATGCTATTGCGGGGACTCCCGCTGAAAATCTTCCAGAGGTCTGGCGTCGTCAGCAACCCGCCGATCGTGGGCATGATAATCCAAGCCACGAAGCCCAGGGTGATCCAGTAGGTTTCCCACGCCCACTTCTTCACCTTGTGCGACGGAACGTAGAAACTGGCTGAGGAAAAGCCGCCAATCGAGTGGAGGATGATCCCGAAGAGTTGTTCCATAATTTGGCGTCGGCCGGCGTAGCCAGCCTGGGTTCAGTCAGGTTCGTGTAAACCGCGTGTTGACTTCGATGCTCAACTCGACATTCGCGCGGATCAAAGCCGGGCAACCGCCGACGGCCTCGATCTCCATGAAGTTGGCGGTGTCACTGTAAACGCTGTAGCGGACACCCTTCCGGGCCGGCTCCACCCCGGGGGCCGCGTCACGGATGTCGATATATGATTGGCCTGCAGGGAGCCGACTAGCGCTGCGGCGCACAACCAGGCCGCGCCGAGCGTCGTGGAATTCGATCCAAGGCACTTCCGCGCCAATGCCGATCTGGTACCGCTGCGAACCGTTGGTCGCAGTTCGGCACAGGCCGCCTCGCCATTCGCGTTGCGCATCACTTGGATCGTCATAGAGGTCCCAGACAGCCACTTTTCTCGCGCAGGGAAACACGACCTCGCATTCCGGACCACTGTCAAACTGGCAGAGGGTCCAGGGAGCCAACAGGCAATCCGTCCGCCGCAGAGGTGATTGCCCGACATACGAAATGCTGTCCACCGTCCGCAGGGTGACGCACTGCCTGCCCGGAGTCAGGGTGATTCGCCGCTTGAAAAGGGTTGGGATGCCCCGCCCTTGGGCGTTGATCAAATCCACTTCGGCGACAACCTCGGCGCTGTTCTTCCCGGCCTGGGTAACCAGGTAACGCGCGGCACGTAACCCGGGTGTCACCCTCCAGGCGCCCGTGGAATACTGGTATCCGCGTGACGTGCCTTCGGGCGCGGGCCAGAGTCCGTCGCCGCCGGGGTTGAGGTACAGCTTCTGGGTGCTTTCCCCCGCGATGGCATCGAGGTTGACACGGTTAAGCACCTCGCCATCGAGCACTGCGAACAATCGGCCCTCCATGTCGAGCGCGATGATCACACCGGCGTCAAGATCGCCCACCAACTGGACTTGTTTGCCGGCCTTGGCGAAGGCCTTCAGGATGCGTGTCGCCTTCATTCGCGTTCGATTCTGTTCAATCCAGGTGAAAGACTTCTCGGAGCGTTTCCTCTTTGGCCTTCGGGCTGTCGGCGCTTGCGCAGATGAGGACTTCGGTCATGTGTCGCCACCAACGCCGGCACACTGCGGCTTCCGCGATCTGCTGGAACCGCGCCTCGTCCTCGACTTCCAGGTAGCCAAATAACTCGCCCGTATCCTCCCGAAGAAAGATGGAGTAATTGGCCACGCCATGGCGCTTCAAGGTCTCCTCCAGCTCGGGCCAGATCGGATTATGTCTTCGTTCATACTCCGCCGCCATGCCGGGCTTGGCTTGGATTACAAACGCTTTGCGGACCATGGCTCTCCGTTCGCAGGGGTTGAATCCATCAGTTCCTGGCGTCGTGCTCAGCAGCCAAGTCTTTCGCGGTGAGGAATCGACCGCCCCGCTCCCGGAGCAGGGTGCAAACCCGATCGAGTTGCGCCACCGCCTTCGGACCGCAGTTCTTCACGATGAACGGCAGTGTCTTCACACTGCACTCGCCGAAATCCAGCGCGCCCTTCGGCATGGGGTAGAACTCCCAGGGATGCAGGTAAAAGCATAGGACGGGACGCGCCTTGCGGGCCGTAACGTAGGCGATGAAACTGTCGGCCTTTTGCACCAGCGCCTCCGCCGATTCGGTGCGAAACAAGGGCCACTGGTCGCGGTCACGCTGATACGGATCGTGGCTTTCCATGCTCAGATCGCAGAAATTGGGAATCTCCAGAATCCGCATCCGGCCAGGCCGCGTCCAGTCTTTGGCCGACGGATGATACGGCACGAACGGCTTGCGATAAAAGTAGAGCGGGAATGATGCGTCGGTCAGGTAACCTAGTTTCTCCAAGACGTTGAGCACATTCGTGCTACCCCAAAGACGTGGGCAACGAAAACTCACCGGTCGCTCGCCGCTTGCTTTACGCACGATCTGAGTAGCGACGCGCAACCGACCTTCCACCTCCGAAGGCAGAATGGGCCAGTTATTCGGCAGCGGGAACAGCGGATCCCCCAGCGTTTCGTGGTAGAGCCCGTGGCAGCCGGTTTCGTGCCCGGCATCGCGCACGCGCCGGACCATTTCCGGATTTGTCTCCGCTGCATGCCCGGTCCAGAAGAAAGTTGCGCGGATGCCGTGCGCCTTCAAAAGCTTCAATATCTGCGGCGTCCCGCGCTTCACACCTTCATAGAACGGAGTGAAGGAGCCAATGTCCGTCTCCATGTCAAACCCGAGCACGACATCGAAGGCTGAAGCCATGCTGTGCGCAGACTGGGCTTGCGATTGAATTTTCTTCATGGCCGTCAGTCCGCGCACAGAAGGGCGTCCATCTTCTTGCTGAACGGCACCGGCCCGTTCGCCGCGATTTCGTACCCGGTCTCGATCCGAACGCCATTGAACTCGGGGTGCCCGAAGAAGCTGACATCAATGCAGACCGTCATGCCCGGCTTGAGCACGTCCCGGCTCTGGGGCCCGAAGAAGGGGGATTCCGCCTCGTGCAGACCGATCGTGTGAGCGAAGGGACAGACCAGATACTTCGAGAGGTCGTGCTTGGCGAAGTAGGCGCGCGCGGGAGCATCAATCTCCTTGCCGATCTTGCCAGGCAGCAGTTGCGCCTTGGTCAGCCGAAACGCCTCCTTAAGGTGCCGCAGGCATACCTGCTGCCGTTCCGTATAACGGCCGTTGACTGGAATGGAATCGCCCACCACGCCGGCATACCCGGAAACTTTCGGCGCGATGCCGATCATGACCAGTTCCCCCGCTTGCAGGCGCTTGGAGCTGGCGGTGGGCACCACGGCATTCGAGCGCAGGCCGCTGCCGACAATTGCGCTGAATCCAAAGCCGCTGGCCCCGCGGCTGCGCACGGCGTATTCACCGGCTGCCGCCACCTGGATCTCAGAAGCGCCCGGCTTGATCTCCGCCTTCATAGCGTCATAAGCATGATCTGCCAGCGCGAAGGCCGCCCGGATCTGGGCGCGTTCCCAGTCGGACTTGTCGAAGCGCATCTGGACGTAGTCCGCGGTGATGTCAACCAGTTCCGCCCCGGTGAAGCCGGTGACGATTTGCTTGTAACAATCGGCTGGCATGCGTCCAGCCCCGACCAGCCCGACGCGTCGCACGCTGCCCATCTCGGCATTCAGTTCGGCGAAGAGTTTCGGGAAGTCAATGATCGTGGCATTGGGATATTCCTCGTCGGGCACCATGAACACGGGGAAGTTGCGGGTCTCCGTGATAGTGCTGTCGAGCTTGGCGAACGGCTCGCTCTCCGGCCCGCCCAGCAGGCGCGGCACACCCGTGCGCGGGATCAGCACCGCTCCGCTTTCGAACTGCGGACACCAGCCGGTGAGATACCAGCCGTTGCCAATGTTGAACTCGTCGTAGTACACCAGCGCGATATCCAGATTCTTCGCCTTCAGTAAACTTTTGACCTGGGCGATTCGCTTGTCACTCTCTGCTTTCTCAAGATAGGGCATGATCTGGTCCTTTCGGCATTGGGGTTCGGTTTTTGGTTTTCGTCGTACTGCGGATAAGGCTACGGCAGAAACCGGAAATCGGCTACTGGCGGAATACTACTTTCTTGTGCTGGTTTGCTGTCGGCGATATTGCGTCGGGGAGAGACCGGTCGCCCGCCGGAAAACGTGATTGAAGTGGCTCAGATTGCCGAACCCCACCTGGAAGGCCGTTTCGCTGACCCGCAGACTGGAGTTCGTCAGATAGTACCTCGCCCAATTGACGCGGACCATGTTCAGGTAAGCGGTCACACTCATTCCAACCTGAGCCTTGAAGACATGCGCCAACCGGGACACGCTTAGGCTGGCTGCCTTCGCCACGAGCGGCAGAGTCAGCGGTTCCGCGTAATGCGCCTCCATGAAGTCCAGCGCCTTGGACAGAGGGTGGTGGAGCACCACCGTCTTCAGCGTTTGCAGTCTCTGGTTGCCAATCAACTCAGCGACCATTTGCATCAAATCAATGATGGCCATCACGCGCTGCTTCTCCAAGACCGGGAGCTTGAAATATGCCTGCCGGGCCTTCGCCACGTCCACCCCCAGGCTAGTCAGGCGCTTTTGAATTCGTTGAAACGCCTGCCTCGTTGGACGATTGTAAAGTAGTTGGCCGGTGCATAACAAACCGACGGCTTTACCATTGATGACAATCGGTGTCGTGATATCAATCAGCCCCAGGTGGCAGTGCCGTGCCAAGCAACCGCTTCCCTTCAGACAAGTCGAGGCCGCTTTTTGGTCGTCGCGTTCGCACGCCAGTCGTCCCAGGTGCGTGCTATTGACCAGGGTGCAAAACGAGGTGAACAGCCGATGAGCCTGGAGTTTGTCCGATGACCTCATGCGCAAATCCACGAAGTCGAACGGCAAACCCGTCAGCAGATAAAGGTCATGCTGGAACGATTTCAGAATGCCGAATTGCTCAATGGCATGAAAAAAAGACAGTTGCTCTCCGTTAGATTCAGGCCTGGCTTGGTCAATTGGCGTCGCCTCCGCGCGCCACGGCAGCCGACCCCACGCCGGATCGCCGCCGGGATGTTCCGTCGCAGGTGGATCTTGTTGAGCAGGCATATAAACCGCATTTACCACAAATCGCCATCATTTGCCGCCGATCAGCGGACCAAGCCGGTCCCGCTACGGACCCTGCTTTATTCACGTCAAAATTTCCACTGGATTGGTCACACCCGGCGATACCATTCAGGTATCGCTAGGACGCGCTTGCCGATCGCCCAACCAGCCTCGCCTTGATAGTGTGATTCCCTGCCTCAGGCAAGGATTTTGAAATTCAGTGAGATTGGAAGGGCGTATCTGGCAGGTGCCACCAAGGCCGCGAAGCAAATGGTAAGGAAGATTGGCAGGGTCCCGAATGGCGCTTAGTCAAGGCGTAAAGCGCTCAGCGGTAGTCACTTGCTGCTACCGCCCAATCTGCGGGATTGGGTGCCAGCCGATCACATAGCTCACTTCATCCTGGAGGTGGTCCAGGAACTGGACTTGCGCCAGATCCGGGTCAATGAACGGAGCACGGGCAGTGAACAGTATTCCCCCTGGATGATGTTGGCGTTGCTGCTCTATTGCTATGCCACCGGGGTAATTGGTTCCCGGCGCATCGAACAAGCGACTTATTGGAGAAAAAGGCGCACCATCGCACGGTGAGCGATTTGGAGCAAAAGTCCGAGCCGAGCGCCCCGACCCCTGGCGCCAGCATCAGCGAGGTGATGCACTATCGCATGAAGACCGCTGCGGGGAGGGCCAAGTACAAATTACGCCAGCAGACGGTGGAACCGGTTTTTGGGATCATCAAGAGTGTCTTGGGCTTTCGGCGTTTATTTGCTGCGGGGTCTGCCGAAGGTTGAGTTGGAATGGGGGTTGGTGTGCCTGGCCTACAACCTCAAGCGGCTGCATCGGATGGGCGCGGGCCGGAAAATGGCTGCGCGGGGCAAGGTTAGCGAAAACCGGCTGCGGGGGGCAAAAAGTGAGCGTGCTTTGGTTGGGGTGGCGGTAGGAACGCTGGGGCGAGCCGACCCAAACCGCGGATCGCGGTTGGAACGGCCCGTTGTATGGCCTCGTATCCCGCATACCACCCGTTCACCCCAAAAATCAAGGGGCTAAGTCCGACAGGCTGCTAGCGGCATTGGACAAGAATGTCCGCCTTTGCGTGATGGTCAGCCCGAAAGCCCACCGGCGGACAAGAATGTCCGCGCTCCAGAAAAATGTGAGCTGCGCACTGCTGCCAGCAGGCTGTCAAAACAGCAATTCTCATTGTGGCCCTGTCACCCCCCGCCGGGTGAGGGCACGCGGCATGACTCTCATTAACACCATACTGTAGTGGGGTGTGGGCGATGGTCTCGGCGTCGGAACCGGTTCAGCGGTTTACCCCCACCACCGTGAACCGCCGAAGCGGTTGGGGCGCTGGTTCGCGTGCCACACCCACCCCGCTGAAGCGTGATGTTAATGAGAGTCGGCCCCGCCCCGAAGAAATCTGTTGTGCGCCCACGTGAATTGCGGCTGTCAAAACGCTCTTGCTGGCGGCGGCAAACCTGCGACACTGCCGCCCCGGAAGCCTGCGCTACCTGCACGAACGTGAATACCGCAAGCGGCCCCCGCTCACAACCCGCCGGAGGTTGGCTAGGGCGCACGCGGCAGAGCATCCCGGTAGCTCAGGACCCGGATTACGACTCAGGTCGAACCCACTTTGAAATTCAACGCCTTAGCGCGAATCGAACGTAACGCCCGACGGGCCGGGGAAATCCTCGGCGTGCTGGCCAAGTACGGCCTGGCCGACTGGGTCAAGGGCTTAAACTACTCCTGGATCCAGGAGCGGATCCAAAGCTACGACGGCCAGCGCATCCCCGACCTCAAGTTTGAAGAGCGCGTGCGGCTCGCGTTCACCGACCTGGGAACCACCTTCATCAAGCTGGGTCAGGTGCTCAGCACGCGGCCCGACCTGGTTGGTCCGGAACTCGCGCGCGAATTGACCCACCTCCAGACCGACACCCCGGCGGACCCGCCCGCCGTCGTGCGGGCCACGATCGAAGCCGAGTTCGGCAAGCCGCTGGCAACGGTGTTCGCTCAATTCGAAGAGGTCCCCCTGGCCTCGGCCTCCATTGCCCAGGTGCATAAAGCCCGGCTGCATAGCGGCGAGGATGTGGTGCTCAAAGTCCAGCACGAGGGTATTGTGGACAAGATCATGCCCGATCTGGATATCCTGGCCGGGCTGGCCGAGTTGGCCGAGAAGCATTCGGCGCAAGTCCGTCCCTACCAGCCGAGCGCGGTCGTTCGCCACTTCCGGCGCACTTTGCTGCGTGAGCTGGACTTCACCTTCGAGCGCCGCAACCTGGAGGAGTTTGAGAGCCACTTCGCCGATGACGCGGCGGTGCATTTCCCTCGGTCCTACCCGGCGTTCTCTACCCGGCGGGTGCTGACGATGGAACGGCTGGACGGCATCCTGGGCAATGATTCTGCGGCGCTGGCGGCGTCCGGCGCTGACTTGAATGACTTCGCGCGGCGCGGCGCCACCATGTACTTGCAGATGATCTTCCGCGACGCGTTCTACCACGCGGACCCGCATCCGGGCAACTTGATGTTGCTGCCCGACGGAGTGGTCGGCGTGCTGGACTGCGGCATGGTGGGGCGCCTGGACGAAGAACTCGCGGAGGCCATCGAGGACATGCTGATGGCCGTGGTGAACCCCAGCTCGGCGGACCTGGCGGAGATTCTACTGCGGCTGGGCTCGGCACCGCCCAACACGCCCCGCGACCAGTTGCGGGCAGACGTTACGGATTTCGTCACCGATTACACCCGGCAGTCCATTCAAGAGATGGACCTGGGTGGGGCGTTGAACAGCCTGTTCGCGATTGTGCGGCGCTACAACATCACGCTGCCGGCCCCGCTTTCGCTGCTGCTGCGCACGCTGGTGGAGCTGGAGGGCACCGCGCAGCAATTGAGCCCCGAGTTCAGTCTGGCCGAAGTAATCCGCCCGTTCTACACGACGATGGTCCAGCGTCGCTTCTCCCCCAAGCGCATCCTGGGTCGCTTCCAGCACGCCTACCGCGACTGGGAGCGGCTGGTGGAGGCGCTGCCGCGCGATCTGGGCGATGTGCTCAAACGCGTGCGCGACGGCACTTTCTCCGTCCACCTCGATCACCGCCATATCGACCCGGTGATCAATCGGCTGGTGCTGGGCGTGATGACCGCGGCGCTGTTTGTGGGTTCCTCTCTGCTGTGGAGCATGAGAGCGCCGCCGGTGCTCGCGGGGGTATCCATCTTCGGCGCGGCGGGTTATGTGTTCGCGGCCTATCTCGGCTGGCGGCTGCTGCGCGCGATCAAGAAGTCCGGCGACATCAACTCGAAGAAGTAATTACCTTTGCAGCCCTATATGACTCCAGAAATCTCAGTCATCGCGCCACTCGCCCGCCTGCCGGATAAATCCGGCGTTCCAGCAATCTCAGTCATCGCGCCGCTCTACAACGAGGCTCCCAATGTGCAGCCCCTGGCACAAAAGGTCTTTGAGGCCTTCCGGGAGGAGAAACGCCCCATTGAGCTGATCCTGGTGGATGACCGCAGCACCGACGAGACCTGGCAAGCGATCCTCAAAGCCCGCCAGGCAGACACGCGTATTCGGGCGTTGCGCCACCAGTCGCAAAACGGGCAAAGCGCTGCGCTCTGGACGGGCTTCCAGGCCAGTCGGGGTGAGGTGATCGCGACTCTCGATGGCGATCTCCAGAACGACCCGGCGGACCTGCCGCGAATGCTCGCCGAGTTGGTGACGTGTGACATGGTTTGCGGCGTACGGGTTGGCCGCAAAGATACGTGGGTCCGCAAGGTCTCCTCTGCGATCGCGCGCTTGGCCCGGAGGCTTGCGCTGGGGGTGGATTTCCGTGACAGCGGATGCAACCTGCGGGTCTTCAAGCGGTCCGTGCTCAAGCTGTTGCCGGCGTTCGACGGCCTGCACCGCTTCATCCCGATTCTTGCTCATGGCAAGGGAGCCATCGTGAAGGAAATGCCGGTCATGCACCATGCGCGAACCGCGGGCCTTTCCAAATATGGCATCCGCAATCGCCTCGGCCGGGGCATCGCCGGTCTAGCGCTGGTGCGCAAATGCCTCAAAGGCCAGGTGCCTGCGACCAAGCCGATTGACATTCCGTGGGAAGAGTACCGGGGCTCCAGACCTCCTGACATACCCATGGTTTCCTCGAAATACTGAGAAGTTGTTCGGCGGGAGTGTGTCACAAGTCTTTGCGTGTGCAAAGCGTCGCACTGGCAGAATCCCCGCACGCGAATCGCATTCTCGGGGTCAAAACTGC
>CAIWJG010000878.1 GCA_903912925.1 uncultured Verrucomicrobia subdivision 3 bacterium
GAAGCGCGCCAGGTCAAGGCCGTGCTCGACCAAATCCAGAATGCAAAGGTACAGCGTGTCCTTGCCTCGGTCGCTCAGCAGCGTGTTCAGCAAGTTCAGAAAGGGTCTTCCTTCATTCAGCATGGTTGTCCTTGAGTATGTTAGGCGCTCGCGTCTTCAATCGAGGTCTGGTTTGTCGCTAAAAATGAGTCGCAAAGTGCATCGCGAGCACTGCATGATATGTCCCAAAAGGTACGGGAGACCTATCGGCTCGAAGAGCTCGCCGCCGCAGTGAGGGCAAACGATCCTCTTCCCACCGGCACGATATTTCTGAGGCCCCATGGCCCTATTTGCGGCCCGGATGGCTCGACTAAGAGCTGTTTTGATGTTGCTCACAAAAAGAAGGGGCCGTTTCCTGGCGCATAACGCTCTGCGTCAGGTGCGCCGGACACCTGAGCCAGGATAAACAGGAAGGCGGAATCCGGCGTCGCCTGCACGCAATTGTTAAGCGCCCGGAACCTCACTTGCTCGGTGTGGTAGTGGTGACCCCATTCGTACTCGTTATCGAGAAGCTCGAAATGTTGTTGACCCCCGCAATGCGCGATGGTCGAGCCTTGGGTTTAGATAGAGGCGGGAGAAGGCATGCCACCAAAACCAAGACCATGAGTGCAATCAGAATGCCCCAGCACCTATTCTTGTTCTTCATATCTTATAGACACCGATACCTGCCATTTTTGTGCATTCAAAGTTACCGCTTGACTGTGATTTTGCGACGGCCAATCGGTTATTCTGGCTCGTGCCTTCCACGGTCTGGTTGGGTGTAAGTCGTTCATTATCAGCTTCATACGCGTTGATCTCCACCCGGCTGGTTCGTATATCCCCAGCCGACGTTTTCGTCTGCCTTTGTGCGTAAGTTGCTCATTATCAACGACGCTGGGGGAATAATACGACGGCTGGTTCGTATATCAAAAGCCCAAAATGCTTTTATCTTTCCTGAGTGCCCATGGCCGCAACTGCTGTGACGTAACGCAGACTTGTAGTCCAATGCCGCCAGGATTTGAGCCCCTGCCTTTCAGAAATTCCAGAGCTGAATCCCAAAGGGATTCCTTCCCGAAGCCCAGGGTAGCTCGCGGCTCGCACCCCTGGGAAAAGCGGGTGGTGTCGGCCAACCCAGACGGGGTTGTGGCCCGATGGTGGAGCGGGGACCCAACCGTTGGGGTTGAAGATCGCACGGACGCTAACTCAGGGTAGCCTCGCGGACTCGGTTGCTGGGCTGGAGGACACAATCCCTCTGGGATTGCAGAACCATCGGTCGAAGGGGAGGGGGAGCAGCCTCGGCAGCTTTGGGTGTAGTATATGCTGCGGACTCCTCAGTAAGTGCTACTCCTCGAAGGGACACGATCCCTGGCCGCGGCTTGGCGTCCTCGGATTGCGGACTTCGGCCTTCCTTCGTGCTTGGGCGTTAGGGAGATTCACTACGAAGCTGAATCAGGTTCTGGTTGGCGGGCTGGCCCCGGCGTGTTTCTGAGGGGTTCGCGCCGTGGCCCTTTGTCTTTCCTGAGGAGGGAGCCAATTGTTATCGTGCTCTCATGTGGCGCACTGCTAGCCAACCGATCCATCGGACCGGTAGCGGCCACGCGCCCGGGCAGTTCTGGGAACCTTCCCGTCCATGACGGCAACCGCGCGCTCAAGCGAGTTCAAGGTGCTTCCCTATTTCCGCGCTCAGCGGATGGCCCTCCGGTACGCCGCATACCGCTGCAATCGTCTTCGTGGGTCCCTCACCAGCCAGTCGTGCTCGCAGCTCGCGACACTGGGCATCCGCTGGATTATCCAGCGTCAGCGCCAGTGCGATCATTTTCGCCAAGGCCTGGTATTTTCCTCCCAGTTCGCAAGCGAGCATGGCGGGGCCAACCAACCGCTCCTCGCGCGTCAGCTTGCGCATTGGCTCGCGGATAACCCGGGAGACTTCGTCGGGCAGGAAGGTCGACTTCATTGCCTCGAGAAAGGTAGCCCGATAGTCCTCAAGCCAGTCTCGGTCGAAGCGGTGTTTGGTTGCCACCGCCCAGGCGGATTCACGGGTGGCCTGGTCCACCAGTTCGAATACCTCGGGGTCCCGGGCGGCCTGGTCCATCAGCACATACCCCTTCCGGAAGCCGAGTATCCCGATGGAAAAGTGGCCCGTGTTCTTGATGTAGAGCTTTCGCTCCAGGGCGGCAGCCTGGTTTTCTGACAGGGTCATGCCCTCCAGCCGTGGCATCGGTTCCACCAGACCCTTCAGGTCCACCGACCATTCCTGGGTCGCTTCCGCTATCAGATACAACGGGTCGTCCTTGGGCACTGGCACGGCCCGCGCCACCATCGAGTCCGGAAATCCCACGTGCTCCTCCAACCACGCCCAATCCAGGTCGGGCACGCCCGCTTTGAGATACCCCTTGAGAGTGCTGGACGAGCGCTCCATGTTCTCGCACGCGATTACGTTGAGGGGTTTTTCCACCGATAAGGCTTGCCTCAGCTTCAATGCCTGGGCAACGGTTGGCACTGTGGACTGGAGATTGGTTGGCAGCACCGCCGTAGCGAGGATGTCGGCGTCGGCAATTGCCCGGCTGCCTCCCTCATCCGAAGTGTGAAAGACCTGGTAGTTTGAGACCTCCAGATCAACCACCCGCTCGCCTGCCAGCCCTACTCTGAACCGCCCGGATTGCTTCAAAACTTCCACTAGTTCTTGGTCGCGTTCGATATAGGTCACCGCCCAGCCCGCCGAAAAGGCCACCTGCCCGAGCTGCCCCCGGCCAGTCGCGCCGGCGCCGATGATGACGATCCGTCCGCTACCGGCCATATTTGTCCTTTAGTCTCACCACGTCGTCCAGGTGCGGCGTGGATACTTCGATCAAATCGCAGTCCTCCAGCGCCAGCGTGCGATGCACCGTTCCCGTCGGCACGTCAATGCAATCCCCCGCTTTGAGCTGCACGATCTCCAGTTCCTTTTCGTTCGGGCCGATCTCGAACTGCAGCAGGCCGGAGAGCAGGTAAAGCGACTCCTCCTTTTGCTTGTGATACTGGAGGCTGGAGCCTTCGCCCTTGTTGACCTTGATGCGCTTGAGCGCGTAATGGTCCGTGTGCGCCAGCAGTTGCTCCCCGCCCCACGGTTTGACGATGGCTGAAATGGGACCTCGAACCCGGTTGCTCATGTTGCCCCTTTCACCGCGGCTTTGGCGGCTTCGCGCATGGCCTTGACCCCGCCGGTGATGCCGTCCGGATGCTTGGCGATGCCAGTCCCTGCCAGGAACAGCGCGCCGGTGCCGAAGTAATGGATATTGTCCGCAAGGTTGGACGGGTCCAACCCTCCCGAAACGGCCGGGACCGCTGCTTTGATCCTGCCCATCGGCTCAATCAAAGCAGGACGCAGCACCGCCGCCTCGCCGACATCGTCCTTGGCAAAGTATCCGCCGAGGGCGCCGATTCTGAAGTAATCCCCGCCCATGAGCCGGGCGAACTTCGCCACCACTCGCTGGTCAAGGCCCTGGTCCGGCACCCGCGACCAATGCTCCTTGCCGCAGCAGTGGGCATAGATGGGGACGTTGACATCGCTCTCCGCCACGATGCGCAAGCTCTCGAACCCGGCTCCAATAAAGACAAACATCACCCCATTGGCTCCAGCCTCGACGGCCCGGCGCGCGTTGGCCAGAATCCTGTCCGGCCCGGTGGTGATGCAAGGGGTATAGAGCACCTTGTTCCCGGTCTTCTCATACACCTTGCGCAGCCGCTCCATCACTTTCCGCACCCGCTCCTGCAACGGACAGTAGGCCGGGTTCATCATCCGCTCGTCATCCTTGATGAACTTAAGCCCGGCCATAGCGCCTTCTTCGCAGATGTCAGCTACTTCGTCTGGGGTAAGCCCGCAGGTGGGCTTGACGATCGTCCCGATGATTGGCTCGCTCGGGTCTATCTGCAAGATCTCCCTGGTTCCCTCCAGCCCGAATCCGGGGCCGGGAAAGTAGGAATAGGCCTCGTCGGGCAGGGTGAAATCGAGCACGCGGTATTTCTTGAGGTTCGGCATGGCCGACATGCCGGTGATCATCGAGACCCAGATGTGGGAGAAGGCCGAGTTCGTCAGGTCCAGATTGTGCAGCGGGTAGGCCAAGGCGACCTTGCCCTTGCCGGGCGACTGCTCCTCGTAATCCAGAAGATATCCGCCGCTCTTGGCGAACAGTTCAGTAGGTTTGCCCGGCCGGTCCCATTTCCCAATGGTTTCGTGCCGGACCGTCTCTTCGGCAACTTCCTTCAAGCTGCCTTCCGTCTCGATGTAAAGCTGCGATACCAGGCAGCCGGGTTCTGTTGTTTTCATATTGCAGGCAGATAATACTCAATTCACATCAACGCGGTGCTAAAATAGCGTTCCGCGCGGTCAGGGAGCACGGTGGCAATATTGCCGCTAATCCGCCGGGCCAGTTGCCGCGCCGCCCACACGTTCGCGCCCGAGGAAATCCCCACCAGCAATCCGTGATCGCGCCCCAGCGCCCGGGTTGTCTCAATCGCGTCTTCGTCGGTCACCTCGATCACCTCGTCCACCAGCTTCACGTCCAGCACGGCGGGGATGAAGCCGTCGCCAATGCCCTGAATCTGATGCAACCCGGGCTCGTGACCCAGTAGGGCGGACACGTTCCTGGGTTCGACCGCTACGATGCGGACCCCCGGTTTGTGTTCGCGGAGGAATCGGCCAACGCCCTGCAAGGTGCCGCCGCTGCCCACGCCGGCTACGAACGCCGCCACGTCGCCGTTCATCTGTCGCCACAGCTCATGCGCGGTTTCCTCGTAATGCACGCGCGGATTGTCAGGATTCTCAAACTGTTGCGGCACGAGCACTCGCGCATCCTCGGTCTGCATCTGCCGCACGCGCTCCACCGCTCCGCCAATGCCGGCCTCGGCGGGGGTGAGCACCAGATCCGCGCCCAGGCAGCGGATCAGCTTCTTCCGTTCCTCGCTCATGTTCTCGGGCATGACGATCCGGACCGCATAGCCCTTGAGTCCGCCGACCAGCGCAATGCCGATGCCCGTGTTGCCGGAGGTGGGTTCGACGATGATTGAATCGGGCCGCAGCCGGCGATCGCGCTCGGCGCCCTCGATCATGGCCAGCGCAACGCGGTCCTTGATGCTGCCGCCCGGATTGAGAAACTCCGCCTTGGCGAAGATGGATTCGCCCTTGAGGCGGATGAGCGGTGTGCGACCGATTAAATCGAGAATGTTGTCTGTGAGCATGTAAGCGCGGATGATTCTTTGCGTTTAGCGCGCTGCGAGCAAGCCCGAACCGAGCATCCAGAGGCGTGGACGACCTGCAAAACCGGAGAGAAGAAGACCACAAAGAGTTCTGGGTTTATGCCGCACTGTAACGCTGCTATCCGTGAGGATTTTGCACAGCCCGCGCGAACTCCTCGACCTCATGTAACCTATTTAACCCATGTAACTCATTTAACTCTTTTGGCTGCCGCTCTGCCGCGCTGGCCCGTTTGCGGTTACCTCAGTCGCACGATGATCGGATAGTCCGGCGTCAGCAAGCCTTCGACTACCGCCGTCTTCCCCTCGCGCTTGACCACGGCTTTCTGCACTACCGAATGGAGCGGGTCAATCAGCTCAGCTTTGCGGGCCGACGATTCGATCCGCAGCGTAATGCGTTTAGCACCGTAATCATCCTGCGGCGGCAGCGCGGACCACGCCGCCACCAGTGTCTCTCCCCCGGCGCCGCGCAGCGTCTCGCAGTGCAATTCCGGCGCGTCACCGCTCAAGGAGGCGCGCACCGAGTCGTCCGGGTGAGCGCCGGCCAGCACCGTGGACAGCGCACGAATGGTGTAGAAGATCGGTTTGCGGCTCAGGTCGCCCGTCCGCAAGATCGCCCAGGCATACTGGTAGTTCTCATTAGCCAGCGACCACCAAACGCCGCGCACCTGGGAGAGCGTGCAGCCCAGGTAGAACCTCGCCGCCTGCTTGGCCTCCGCCAGCTCGCCGAAGCCGGACTGCAATCCGTCCTCCACGTCGGGAATGGCGTTCCACTCGTTGGCCCAATACTCGAAGCGCGGGTTGAAGGGGCTGAAGGTCTTACGCAGGAAGGAGATCATTTCCGGCCAGGTTTTGAAGCCGAGGTCGGCTGGCGTGCGGCCCTGCTGTTTGCCGTCAATGACGTCCAGCGAGCTCAGCCCCATCTCCGGATAGGGCATCGTGTAGGGATGAAAGGCAACGCCATCCAGGAACTTGCCGCCGCCCTGCTGCAACGCAGCCGAGATGAAGACCGGGGCGAGCGCCGCCGTGCCGCCGACTGTCACCTTGATCTCGGGGTCAACCTCCTTCAGGGCCTTGGCCGTCTCGCGCAAGAGGGTGCCGAAGGCCACCGGATCGGGTGGGCTCCCATACCAGGCCCAACTGTTCTCCTCGTTCCAGATCTCGTAGTATTTCACCCGCCCCTTGAAGTGCCGGGCCACGAACCTCGCATAGTTCACGAAGCCCGCGATGCTTTCCGGCTTGGTCGGCCCGCCGTCTCCCATGAACGGATGGCCGTGACGCCACACCGGCCCGGGATTACCCAGGCAAGGCGTCGCCTCGTAAAGCGGGTTGCCATAGTCGAGGGTATAAAGGATCTGTACGCCGTTGCGCACGGACTCGGTGATAGCCCGGTCGGTCTCCGGGTCCATGTAGTACTTGCCCTTTTCCTGTTCTACTGCCGTCCAGCAAGTCCAGTCGCCCCACTGGCCGACGCGATTCCACTTCACTCCCATCTCGTATAGCTCCGGGTAGGTGCGGCGGACGACCTCCGGCGAGTTGTAGTACGAGCGGAAGGTCGTGGAGACCTTTACCTTGGCGCCATGCGCGGCCAGTGCCGCATTCCGCCCATCCACGGTGATGGCTTCGATCTCCGACAGGCGGAAATAGTAGGGCTGGTAGAACTCCGTGAAGAAGCTCGACGCGTGGCTGCAGCGCGTGACCTCGATGCGCACGGTATCCGCTTTGCACGGTGCCGGCAGGGCGATCGTGTAAGGTGTCTTGTTTGTCTCCCCGGCGCTGGCAGGCAACCGCACGCCGGTCAATTCCCGCACCTTCTGCCATTGGCCCTCGCTTCGGACCGACACCGTGAAGTCGAGAGGAAAGCCTTCCGCGCGCCAGTAGGGAACCAGCCGCACTTCCCTCAGGCTCTGCGGCCCGGCGAAGTCAACCTCCGCCCAATCGATGCCGCCGGAGACCGGGGTCTTGTGCGCGCGCGCCGACCAGCTTGTCTGGGGATTCCCATCAATCAGGTGCTCCGGCTCGAAGATCACCTCGAAGTCGCGCGAGCGCGGTAAGTGCGCGGTGATGCCGATCATGCTGTCAGGCAGTTGGCTCGACTTCTTGGTCTTCAGCGGCTCCAAGTGCGCGTTGTTGCTGAGCTGCAAGGACTCGGGCTGAGGCATCAGCCGCCAGAAACCGCCTTTGCCCGTGCAGACCCGGCGCAAGTCCCCGCCGGCGACGCAGGCCGTCTTGTACTCCGACTGCACGCTGGTGCCCTCGGCAAACCCTGCCGCGCTCCACTGCGCGATAATCCGCACATCGCATTCCCGGCGGGCGATGATCTTCCACTGCCAGCGCTGCGAGGCGAACGGCGGCAAGGCAGCAAGCTCCAGCTCCGCCGGGCCTTCGGCCAGTTCCACCCCTTCCGACAAGTTTAGCCGGCACTTCGACGCCGGCACGGGGGTGTCGCCGTTGTTGATCACCTGTATCACCACTGCCGCCGGTCTGCCCGGTTGCATCAGTGGCTCGGGCATGTGCAGCGCTTCGATCTCCGGCCGTGGCCCCGCCCGGTTCTCGATGCATTCGATATCGTCCACCAGCCACTCCCCGTCCCCCACCGTGCCCGTCTCGTTGATGCGCGGCGCGATCAGCGCGCTCTCCACCGCAAAGTCGCGAGTGAAGTCGAATTCCAGTTTCGCCTGGTGCCATTGCCCATCCCCGACGTGCGCTTTGGCCGCTGGCGCGCATACTCGCGTCACCTCGATCCCCTGTTGGTTCAAGCCGATCACGCAGACCCTCAGGTTGTCGCCGCCCGCGCCGGAACGCACCGCCTTGTAGAAGAACGTGAGCACGCCGCGCCGCACCGCCATCGTCTGCGAGTTCAAGCTGGCGTGCTCACTGGCCTTGCACGACATCCGGATAGCGATGCTCCCGGTATGAGCGTCCTTGTCAATGAACGCATTGAACGGCCCACCCCAGCCGATGGGGAAGTTATCGCCGGCGGGGTTCAGGCGCTCGAACCCGAGATTCGGACAGAGATTCCGCGCCGCCGCTGGCGCACCCGGACCGGAATCCTGCGCGGACGCGGAACTACACAGAAGCGCCGGGACCAGACCGGCCAGCAGCGTTAACACCACCCAGCTAAGTCTCATGCTATCGCTTGCGCCCTTCACCGCTACCGCGGCACGGGCACGAAATCGTCCTGTAGTTTAAGGGGGCCGGCCTCGACCAGGAGTCGGTATGTCACGCCCGGTTCGAGCGGATCCGGGGTGGCACCTGGCACCGCCGGCTGCATCCCCTTAATGGAACACCCGTAGGTAAAGTCCGAGACCGGGACGGAATTGGATTTGGAAATCAGATGCCAGATGGGGTGGGGATACTTGTTGGTCTGAATCTCGCTAATGGGGATGACTCTAAGCGAGGTGAGCTTGAGGCTGCGGTCGAACGCAAAGAAGAGCGGCTGGAGTGTCGAACGGCCGTCGTATGCGCCCGCTGGCCGGGAGCGATGATGAACCTTAATCTTATTTCCTCCAGACCAGTCGTGATTGAGGTGGAACGACAGGCCACCCAGACCCAAGGCCAGCACCAACAGCATCCATTGTTTTCCTGACATGAGAGTAAGAACCTGACGCTGAACCGCGCGGGACTATTCGAGTGTGGCGGCGGAAATGCCGGCGGGGTTCACGCGGCTGTCAGTTCCACTGGCCTGTGAGCGTGAACGCTGCCCAGAAATAGAGACTGGCAAATTCCTTCGAGTGCCGCAGGGACAACTGCGCTTCCCGCCATGCCTTCGCGTGGAGCTCACCCGAGCCCCAGCGCCCCACAAATTCCGTCATCAACTGGCGGGTGGCCTTGTCGCTCACTTTCCACTGGCTCGCCAGCACGGTCTGCGCGCCGGCGATGCGGAAGGCCCGCCGCAACGACATCCCCCCCTCGCCAATCTTCACCTCGCCCGTATGGTTGTCCATCGCGACCTGGAGGGGTTCTGCCAATGAACGGACGGGCTTGATGTTGCTCTGGATGCTGAGGTCGCCAAGGACAATCAGACCGGCCTGGGCTGGCGCTTTGCGCAGGGCGGAGTAGATGGCAACACGGAAGCAAGGCGGGCAGCGAGCGATTCTCCGGGGCCTCAATGCGCATCGTGTGGATGCCCGTGGCTTTGGCGTCATCCCGCATTCTGTCCAGCAAGACGGTCTTGCCGACACCGCAGAGCCCACCATCAGGCTGCTCTTGGCGGAAAATCTGCAGCCGACCAGACGCTGTTAGTAACACGGATACGATTAGAGACTCCTTACGTCGTCTCCTACAGCTTCAGATGGGAGTCCTTATCGCTGAATTACTTTAAGACTTGGAACTCCCAGATGGTCGGCCCGCCGTGCGCGTCGAGCAGGTTCAGCCGCACCCGCTGGGCGGTCACCGGCTCAAACCTGGCATCAAGCCTCTCGCCCGGGTCCTCACCCTGGTAGCACGTTCTCCATTGGCCATCCTGGAAGTATTCGATGGCGAACCTGTGGATGCGCTTCAGTTCCGGGTAGGCTTGGATGATGGTCGCGCGGCTAAATCTCGTCGGCTTGCCGAGGTCAACCTCCAGCCAAGCCAACGTGGTGTCTGCGTCAGTAGCCCAGCGAGTATCGTCTCGGCCATCTACTGCCTTGTCCGCGCCATACTCAGTCTGGTTACCGAAGACATTTGAGGCGGTGGCTTTGACCTTCGTGGTCAGGGACGGCTCGACCGGCACATCCACCGCGGCGAGGCCAAGGGCCGAACGATCCAGGTCGAGCGCAATCACGGTATCCAACGGCTGCCGGTCGCTTGCAGAAAGCGAGATTTCCAGACCGGCTTCGGTCTGCCGTAATTCGGCCTTGCCGCCCGTCAAGACGCGGCTGCGCACTACTTTGGCCGGGATTGGCGGCAGCTTGAGCGAGTCTTTGGACCAGCGCCAGAGGTGGAGGAAGATGGTCTTGTCCTTGCGGGTCGAGGCGCCGTATGTGCCCGGCTTGAAAGGGCCGCCGCGGGTGCCGTAGATGGTCTGGCCATAATGGCCGAGCCATGCGCCCAGCTCTTTGAGCCGCTCGGCTTGCTCGGGCGCAATCTGACCGTTGGGCATCGGGCCCACATTGAACAACAGGTTGCCATCCCCGCCCGCGCAACGGATCAGCATCTCCAGGCAAGCGGCGTAGGGCTTGACCCCGTCCTTGTGCCCGCCCCAGGCCCATTGGCCGCCGCGCGAGATCGTCATGCAGGATTCCCACGGTCGCTGGTCGTCATAGGCGCCGACACTCTGTTCGGGCGTGTAATAATCGGCATTGGGGGAAAGGATCTGCCGGTCGCTCTTGCCCGGGCCCAGGTCGAGGCGGTTGTCGATAATGATTCGGGGCTGCAGATCCTTGACGATCTGGTAGGTGCGCGCCTGGTCGTAGAGCGGTTCGTTCCCGTCCCAGTCGAACCAGAGCAGGTCAATGCGCCCGCATTGTGTGAGGAGTTCGCGCACCTCCGTCTGCATCCGGCTCACAAACAGCGCGTTGCGCTCGGTGCGGAAGTCGGGGTCGCGCCAATCCATTGGCGAGAAATACCAGCCAATGCGCAGACCCTGCCCCCGTGCCCCCCGGGCCAGCTCCGCACAGACGTCGCGCTGGAAAGGGGTGTGGGCGATATTGTAATCACTGGCCTGGCTGTGCCAGAGGAGGAAGCCATCGCAGTGCTTGGCGGTCAGCACCATGTATTTTATGCCCGCGGCCTTCGCGAGCCGTGCCCATTCCATGCCGCTGAAATTGGTGGGGTTGAAGTCCCGGTAAAGATTGTCGTAAACCTCGACCGGAATCTGCCCCTTGTTCGGGCACTTGGGATTGGAGTTGGCGCGCGACCAACTGATCTCAGTCTCCTTGAGGCTGACCGGCCCCCAGTGGATGAACAGGCCGAATCGCCCTTCGGCCCACCAGCGGAGGCGCTCGGGATAGGGACGCGGTCCCGCGTGGCCTTCCGCGGTCTTGGCGTAGGGCTCGGTTGCGGGCGCGGCTGACGTCGTGACACAGTCAAACGGCTTGTGGTTGTACCAGCGCGCGAGGGCTGCGATGTTGCGATCGTTGCCAGAGAAGCTGTCCAGCGGTTTGGCAAGGCAATCGGCAATCGGCAGCGGCAAGGAGTTCGTGCCCGGTTTGCTGAACCCGTAAATGCCGTAAGCCCGGTTGGCCGGATCAGAGAGGACCTTGCGGGCGTCATGGCGATCGCCCCAACCGACCAGGCAGAGCATCTGTCGCGTGTGCGGTCCAAGCCGAGGGGCTACCGTGCGCACCGCCTCCGGCGTCCCGCTCTCGTCCATGAACCAGTCCGCCCCCTTGAAAACCGGTGTATTCAGGAAGTGCGGGCTGCGCACGTCGTGACACGACAGCCAAATGACGCAGTTGGGCTTGACCCGTTTGGCGGTGTCGTGGATCCGCCGCCAGCAGCGTTCGGTGGCTTTTTGCTCGTAGAGCAGGCGGTCTTCCGGTGAGGGCTTGCCCTCCGCGGGAAAAGGCTTGCCGGTGAGCTGGGTGTAGAGGGCCTGCTCCGCCTTCAACCACTGGCCGTGGTTGGCTTGCTGCCGGGCTTCATCAGAAGGGTTCCACAGCCAGTCCACCATGAAGCCGTCCATCTTCGTCGTGCGCAGTGCGTCACTGATCGCTTCGGCCAGGTAGTCGAGATAGGCATCGGTCAGCGGCAGGTGGAAAGTCGCGGGTGTGCCGTAACTCAGGTCGGGATGCTCTTTGCCCCAGCGCGTATTGGCCGCGACGCAGAAGTAGCCCATCACCTTCATGCCGCGGGCATGACCCTGGCGCACCAACTGCGTGGTGAAGTCATGGCGAAGCCCCGGTTGCGCCGGAACCTTCCCGCCCTGATACCAGGCATAGCCATTGCAGGAAACGGCAAACGTCTGGATCACGTTGGCGCCGAGCCCGGCATACCAGGCAAGATGCTGATCCGGATCGGCATCGGCCCAAAGCCCGGGCGGCGCAAAGCCGTTAGGGCCGCCTGGTCCCCAGTTAAAGTCGATGCAAAAGGCGCGGATCGCCTCTGCCCCGAGGAGCCCAGAGCCACTCGCCTGCAACAACAGGCACGCAGCCCAAAGGCTCGTGCTCCTGACTATCCGACGGCAGATAGCATGTAGGCCGCGTGCCCTCACGCGGCGTTCAAGGTGGCGTTGCCTTGCTGGGCCACTCGTCGTTATGGATCTCTGCTGGTCGTGCTGGCCGCGAGTACGCTTCAGTTTGGCAGACGCCGAGGCTTGGTCTCGTAAGAGGCTCATGCCTGCTGGTAGCAAGAATGCACCTCGCAGGCAAGCCTGCTAGTTTCGCCTCAAGACCATTACCAGCGCGCTCTCTGGGAACCCCCGAGAGGCACGCGCCTCCGCCTCCGCCTGTAGAGCAGCCTACTCGGATACCATCACTACTGAGTTTTGTCCGCCGAAGGGATTCTGGACGGTCTCCCGGGCGTTAGGATCGGGCCGCCACTGGCCGTCCACGACAAAAAGGTATTCATAGCGCCCCGGGCTGAGCTTGAGGTCGCCTTTCCAGCGCCCGTTGCCCAGCGCGACCAGCGGAGTGGTCTCCGGCTTCCATTCGTTGAATGAGCCGGCCACATAAACTTGCTGAGCGGCGGGCTCCACCAACTCCAGGGACACGCCCGCCGGCTGGGGTGAGCAGGATTTCACGGGTGCGGGCTGCGCTACCGCGGGCTCCGCCGACCGGACCGGCACAGACTTCGCGGCCTCAGGGGCCGCCGTTTTAATACCAACCAATGACTTCTTCGTCTTATTTGTAGTTTTCATCTTCAACATAGAAACAACTTTTCCTCCGATTTGTTCAAAACACGCGTCGGACCGCGTGCCAGCCTGAGCAAAGCTCGTGCCGCTCATGCAACTGGTTCACGCGGCACCTCCATCTATTGAGCAAATTACCCCCATAATGGGTCTGAAAGGACTACTGACTAATCGGGAATCGATGTTCCTTTCTTGCCGCGCTGGTAAATAAGATACTGATATGTTGCCACAAGGCAAGCTTTTCGTTCTCGGTGTCCCGGAGGCCTGCCCGAGCTTCAGCCTCCGCTTGCCTTGACCGCCGCGCTAGTCAGGTTAATGTGGTCGTGGCCTGACGACCGGGCCGGGTGGCAGCAATTGTGAGTGGCACCACGACCGGGCGCCCAGCTTTGAATTTCATGCGTGCAGTAGAGTGTTTGCTAGCCAAGCCGGCCTGCTGGTTCTTAGCGGCCGTGCTCGCCGCACCGTTCTGCACTTTACACGCATCTCCGAGTGGATGTGCAGCCCAGGCAACTGCGCGCGTCGCGTTCCCCCTCACCCCAACCCTCTCCCCTGGGGAGAGACCTCTGAGAGGGAACCGGCCGTCCAAGATGCCATACCCGATCCTGCTGAAGAGATGTGTGCACAAGGCCGCGTGCCCGGGCGCC
>CAIWJG010000879.1 GCA_903912925.1 uncultured Verrucomicrobia subdivision 3 bacterium
TAGCGGTCGCCCGGCCGAAGTATGGACCGTCACTTCTTGCGCCTGGCTTGCGTGGAGACAGCCTTCCTTGGGCGGCTTTTGAAGATGACAGGCTTCTTCGCTTCGCGCACCCCGAAACCGGACGTTTCCAGGATGCGAATCGCGTAGGCGGCTTGCTCGCGGTTGGCAGTTTGGCAGGTCGGAGGGTGAATCCGAATCCCCCGCTGCCCGGATGGCTCAAGCCCCTACTGCCGCCCTGACCTCTGTCCTCTGTCCTCTGTCCTCCGATATAAGATTGCAGGGTATCTCATCAGGTCTGCTTCACGATACCGGGAACACGTTGACTTCGCCCCACTGCGGTGTCAGAATATAGCCATGCCGATTGCGAAATCGTTGCCGAACAAACGGAAGTCCATTCTGAAGGCGAAGCTACGCTTGCGCCGGGCGACGAACGCTGCCGACCTGAGCAAAGCGATGAAGCTGAAGGGCTCCTCGCACTACAAGATTCACGGTTATTTGGCCTCATTCAGCAGCACAAACGTGGTCAAGCCCTCACTGCGTGAGGCGACCGCAGTCTCGGTGCCCGGATAACACCGGCAACTCCGGGTCACATGGGCAGGGCTAGCCAAGCCAGCGACGCCGTCTTCCTCAACGTCCCTTTTGATCAGGGATACGAATCCAAGTTCGTGGCATTAATTGCCACGGTAGTGGCTGCTCGGCTGGTGCCACGCTGCGCCCTGGAATTACCGGAGCGCGGGGAAGGCCAGTTGGGGCGCATTCGCAAGCTCCTGGGTGATTGCGCGCTTTCCATCCATGACCTCAGCCGGCCTCGCCGTTTCAATATGCCTTTCGAGCTCGGCTTGGCGGTGGCCCTCCATGAACGCGCCGACCATGAGTACATTCTCCTGGCCGCCAGCCGAGCGCAGTTTGAGCGAGCCTTAAGCGACCTGAAAAATGTGGCACCGCTTGAACACCACCACGGCGCGCGCATCTTGATTGCACGTTTGGCCGACAGTCTGGGCGCTCCCAAACCGGAACGGGTCGAGCAGGTTTATCAGCCGCTTGTGCGTGCGCTTCCCCGGCTCAAACGGAACTACCGCGTGAGGACGATCTTCCACAAAACCATCTTCAACGAATTGAAGTACGGCGCTCTGGAAGAGGCAAAACGGCTCGGACTCTTTTCCTCAACCGAAGGTAGCGTTTAGTCGGCTGTGCGACTGACACGCCGCCGCCATCTTGTCAGGCAGGCCGCACGGAGACAAAAACACGGATGGCGCCTTTGAAATGTCGTTGGACGTCACTTCTTTCCTCCAGGCTGCGAACCACCGATTACCGATTACTGATCACTGGATACGGTCCTCTGCCACCTGCCCTCCGACCTGCGACCTCTGTCTTCTGGTTTCAGCTTGTCAGCATTTCAGCTTTTCAGCGTTTCCCCTGACTACTGCTCACTGCCTGCCGCTTTCCACCTTCTCCCGCAACTGCACCAGATACTGCTCGTCCGTGGGGAGCATGATCCCGCGGTGCTTCATGGTGGACAGTACCTCGTACGCCTTGCGCCACCAGTCCTGCGCATCTCCGCTACCGCTCTGCTCGACCATCATTGCCATCCGCCAATAACTCACCCACAAATCCCGCTGCCAGCCCGCGTTGGTCGGATCGGCCAACGCCAGCCGCTGCCTCACCGCCAGACTCTCCCGGTAAGCCTGCTGCGCCCCGGCCAGATCCCCTTGGTCAAGCAGCACGTCGCCCACCTTGTTATGGCTGACGCTCAAATCCCGCTGCCAGCCCGCGTTGGACGGATCGGCCAACGCCAGCCGCTGACTCACCGCCAGACTCTCCCGGTAAGCCTTCAGCGCCCCGGCCAGATCCCCTTGGGCA
>CAIWJG010000880.1 GCA_903912925.1 uncultured Verrucomicrobia subdivision 3 bacterium
CCGAGCCTCCTGCTGCCCCCACGATGTACCTGGGCATGGACGGCAGCGGCATCCCCATGCGCGCCTCTGAACTCGAAGACCGCAAGGGTGCCCAGCGTCAAGTCCAAACGTGCACTGGCGACAATTACACTTGAGCATTCCGGGTGGGGGGTAAGGGGGCGGAGCCCCCTCCTCATCCAATGCCCTGATGTGCCGACAGGCGCATCAGGATCCTTCGAGGCCCGCAGGGCCGACCCACCGTAGGGGGGTCGCGATTTCTCGTCCTGGTCATGTCGTTCCTCCCGCATCACGACTCGTCCTTCGTTTCGCCGTTGCGCTTCATGGCTTCTTCGCTGCGGACGCTCTTGCCGACCAGTTCCAGGATCACGGAGTGGTGGACCAGCCGGTCGACGGCGGCGGCGGTGGTCATGGGGTCCTTGAAAATCTTGTCCCACTGCGAGAAGACCAGATTGCTCGTGATGATCACGCTGCGCCGCTCGTATCGTTCGGCGAGAAACGTGAAGAGGACCTCCATCTCGTCGCGGTCCTGCTGGATGTAACCGATGTCGTCCAGGATGACCGCGTCGAAGGCGTCCAGCCGCCGCAATTCCTTCTCCAGGGACAGTTCCTTCTTGGCGGACAGCAGGCGCTGGACCAGTTTGAAGGCCGGGACGAAAAGCACGTTGTAGCCGCGCAGCACCAGTTCCTGGGCGATGGCGCAGACCAAGTGGGTCTTGCCGCGCCCCGGCAGGCCGAAGGCCAGGAGGTTCTCGGCGCGTTCCACGAAGCCGCCCTCGCACAGGACGGGTAGTTGTCGTCGGATTGCTACCGGCAGGCGGGCGGGATCCAGCGACGCCAGCGTCTTGCCCGTCGGCAGGCCCGACCGCTTCAGGATCCGCTCGGTCTTGTGACGTTTCCGTTCTTCCACTTCCAGTTCGGCCAGGTGGTGCAAGTACTGGTCGAAGCTCCAGCCCCCCTTCTCGGCCTGGGAGGCCACTTCCTTGCGGTACGCGACGAAGGCGGGCAGGCACAGCGACCGCAGCAGCACGTCGGAATCATCCCGAGCGCGTTCCTCCTTCCTCATGACGCCACCTCCGCCATCGGCAGAAGCGCGTCATAGGCCGACAGGTCCACCATCAGCACGGGCATGTCCACCGGCACCGCAAGGCGTGCCGGACCCACCAGGGCATTGACCTGGTCGGGCGTCGGGACGATGCCCTCGGCCAGCAGCAGTTCCAGCGCGGCCTCGACCTCGCTCTCCATCGTGGACGCCGCCAGATGCAGGATCCGCACGTAGTCCACGTCCGCGCCGATCCCCTTGTGCGGCGCCTCGCACAGCGCGTCGTACGCAGCCCGGAAAATGGCCGTCGGAAAGAGGTCGTCCCGGTACTTGTACCTCGCGAAGCCGCCCGGCTTGCGCACCAGCGACCAGATGACGTGCCGGTAGTCGATCCGGTGGCCGCTGCGACCCGAGAGCCGATCCATGGCGAGTTGCTGCTGCCCCCGGAAGTAGACCTCCAGCCGGTCCTCGTAGAGCCGGACCCGCACGACCTCCCCGATCAGCCGCGACGGCACCGAGTACACGTTGCGCTTCACGTTGATCGTGGACCACGTCATGACCCGCGCGTCCTCCTCCCTGTACTCCGGCAGCCGCGCCACGACGAGCGGCCGCATCGCGTCCAGTTCCTCGTTCAGCCGCTTCGTGCGGCGCTGGTTCACCTTCTCCAGGATCGCCCACAGCCAGTTCTCGTAGCCGTCCACCGTGTCGAAGTCGCGGCTCCGGCGCATCAGCAGGTGCTGCTCCAGGCGGCGCTTCAGCGCACCGTTGCCCGCCTCCACGTCGCCGTTCTGTTCCTTCGCCCCGACCTCGATGGTCCGGGGCTTCATCCCGAGATGCTCGATGAAGTCGCTGTACTCCTTGTTGAATTTGCTCAGCCCCGACGGCAGATCATGCGTCGCCGCCGTCGAATGATCGGTCTGGTGAAACTTCGTGATCCGACCCAACCGGAAGAATGCCGCCTGCACCCCGCGCCGGATCGCCAGCATCGATTCCGAGTGGCACACCGTCACCCATTCCCAGTTGCTGTACGGCAGCACCGGATGGCACAGCATGTGCGGGAAAGCCACGCCCGCAATCGTGATCCCGAGCTCCGTCGCCCAGGTGAAATCCGTCTGCATCGCCTCGCCCGGGCGGTGCTCCTGCGCGAAGAAGACCTCCTTCTCCGGTCCATCCGAGGCTCGCCATGCCCGGATCCGCCGTTGCAGCGTCCGGAGCTGGCCCTCCTCGTACCCATCCGGCTTCCGAATCACAAGGTCCTCGAAGATCGTCTTCGCCTCCAGGGTCGGGGCGTCCCGAAGCATCGCCACGATCCCAGGCCAGTCCTCCGAAAATGGGTCCGACCGCGTCCGCCACGTCCGCAGCGCCATCGCCTCCGACGGCAACTTCCCAGACTCCAGATACTTCGCCGCCGTGTTCCGGCTCATCCCTGATCGCATCGCCGCCCGGCCCTTCTGCCCGTGCCTCGACATCTCTTCCATCAACCGCCTCACCTGCGCATCCGTCGTCTTCATCACGATCCCCGTTATGGGTCGAAGACTTGTCCAACGGCACGACTCAAACGTCAATTACCACCAGGATGCTCAGATGTAATTGTCGTCAACGCTCAGGTGGGATTGTCGCTGGGCACAAGGGCAAGCAGCCCGACGGCAGTGCGAAGACCCGCGAGGTCAAACTGGTCACGACCTGGACCGCCGAGGGACGCGACGAGGAGGGCATCCCAGTACGTGACGAAGGGTCAGTCACCTACTCAGCAGCCATCGAGAGCGC
>CAIWJG010000881.1 GCA_903912925.1 uncultured Verrucomicrobia subdivision 3 bacterium
AACTGAAGTTGGGTGTTAATGAGAGGAAGACTCGGACTACGCTTGGCCCGTGAAGTCTTCCTGCTACTTCACTGGGCGGGTTTCGGATTCGGGAACCGGGCTTAACGCCGAGACGCAGAGGAACGCGGAGAAACGCAGAGCCAAACTACTCTCTGCGAACCTCTGCGAATCTCTGCGCCTCTGCGTTAAAGGGTGAGCTGGCGGAATCGGCCTTCGGATCTCGGATTTGGGCTGACCTGGCCATAATGAGAATTGCTGGGGTGGAACCTTTGGCGGATACCAGGCCAGCGCGACTAACGCGCGCCTCCACCCCGCTCGACCAGTTGGCCTATTCCACTCTCACCCGGTAGAACAGCGACGGACGGTTGGTGGCAGTCGCATCCAAATAGACATTCTGCGGTGGCGTGGAAAGGATGTGCTCCGCGATGTTCGTGAAACCCAAGCCCCCGCTCAGAGCCACGGCCCGCTGGAGTGAGTAAAGCTTGTTGGACGCCGAGCCCCACGCAACCTGCACCCCATTTGTTCCGCCCAGGCCGATCCCTGTGATGCTGAGATACGAATGCGGATCCTTCGGGTTAGTGCCGGCAAGGTATTCCGCCAGGTTGCTCACCCCATCCCCGTCGGCATCATCCTGCGCCCGCGACAGATCACCCGCCTGCCCGGTTGCATGGCCGAAATACTGCATCATCCAGCTATCCGGTGTCCCGTCGCCATCCGAATCAATCCAAAGGTTGGCGGCGAAGCTGGTTGTGTTGTTGTTCGTATCAATATCGCTCGTGACGTGCGTTTCATCCGCCGTGAGCGTGTATATCTGTTCACCCGCTGGCTGGGTTCCGGCGGGCAAATCCAGCGCCACCTGTGCCAGCCGCCCCGGCTCCAGCAGCGGCACCGCCACCGTCGCCAGTAACGCATTGGTCTGCCCCTGCCGTCGAATTGCCAGCACCGAGTTCGTTGCCGACGGTGCTCCGAGATTCTGCACCCGGGCAATGACACGCATCGCCCCATTCGTCTCCGCGCTGTAGCTCGACAGCGACACCGCCAAATCGGTCCCGCCGATGCTCACCTTGGCGACGTTGTTGGACCCGTTGAACTCACCCGCCAGCACGGCCCAGTTTGCTGCCGCGTAGAGGGTGTGGTTAATAGCCGGATCAGGCACCACCCATAGCATGGTCGCAGTCGCGCTCGTGGCTGCCACCAGCCAACCCGGCAGCGTAACGTTGGTCAGCAACACCCCACCCGCGGCCGGGTTGCCGTCATAGAAGCCCACCACCACGTTGCTCACGGCCACATTCCCGGAATTATGCACCGTCGCTGACAGCGTGAGCGGATCGCCTGGCAGGTAATTCACGCCCTGCACGGTGAAATCTCCCGCCAGCAGGGCGAGGTCCTTCACCAAGGCCCGTTTTGTCACCACCAGGTCCACCCGGCCTGGCTGCGGCACGTTCGTAATTGTGATCGTCTGCCCGTTGGTCAACGCCACCGTCTCGTTGGTATGAATGATCTGCACCTTATCGTAGGCGACGGTGAGGTTGCCGACACTGTCCCACACTGGCGCAAATGACCGCTCCAAGGGCGGATCCTGACACAGCAAATCATCCTTCCCCCACGCGCTTGCGACCGGGTCATAGACCATATAATGGGCGTCCGAACCGTTCGTGCTCATCTCTTGCCAGAGCAAGACGAGGTGACCAAGCGGGCCAACCGTCATCGCATAGTCGGCAAACCCAGTGGTCTGGGAGTCTGTCCGTGCAATCGAGACATTCGTTGAGAAGTTCTGGCTCAGCACCAGGTTCGTGCTGCTCTGCCAGACCAGGAAGACGTTGCCGTTCGTTGCCACCGCCACGCGCACGGTCTTGTCGGCCACGGCGTTCGTGGTCAACTGACGGGCTGCCCGCCATGCGCTGTTGGTGTACTCCATGAAGAACACCTCTTGGTCGGCATCGTTCGTCAAGACGCCACCCATATCCCGCGTCCAGGCATAGACGGCATGATTCCCCACTCCGGCCAGCGATTGCGACAGCCGGTAGGCCAGTCCGTCCACCAGCACTTGTGGCGAGCCCCAACTCCGGCTCGCCGCGCTCCACTCGGCCCACAGCACGGTGTCATTGCCCGGCGCATTGGTCCCCATGAGCTGGTTTGCCACGTTCTTCGTCCACACGGCGAGCACGTTGCCGCTGGCCATCGGCCCGCACAGCAGTGGCGCATGGTCCAGATAAGCGTTTGCGGTGAGCGCGGCAGGAGCCGACCACGCCCTGGTGGTCCGGCTCCATCGCGACCATGCGATCTCCATTTGTGCCGCCATTGCCGTCAGGTTGGTCTCGTTGAAGTTCGAAGCCGCTACCCGCTCCCACACCGCAATGGCGTCGCCATTCCCGTCATAAGCCACCTGCGGCGCAAACTCCGCCTGCGTGTTGGTGCGGATGGCCAGTGGCACGCTCCAATTTGTCCCGTCCCAACGCGTCCATTTAATGTCGGTGTATTGCAAGCTGTTGGTCATGCCGTTATCTGTGACGTAGAGCAGCATCAGCTCCGTTCCCCGCGCCGCCATCGCGGGCGCCGAGTCTGGGAACGTATTCATGCAGAGGGTCAGGTCCGCCTGGGCCGGCGACTCAACGGCATCCTTGGGCTGGGGAGTGTCCTTGGGCTGCGCGCCATCTGCTCCGCTCCGGGCTTCCAGGCCAAGGCCCGCCGCTGACTTGGGCGGCGTCTGGCCCATCGCGCGAAACGCCTCCAGCGGCGTCATGCCGCCAGTGGTGGTCAGCTCGGCCTGGCTCTCGGACTCTCCCGCCACAAACCGTTCTCCCCCGGCACTCAGATAGTCCCGGCTGATGACTCCCGAGGAGGCGCTTTCGACCTGGCAGACCACCCATTGGCCGCTGCCCAAGAAGGGCTTAACCGCCGCTGCGTTCGCCAGGAATACCGAGGACGAGATGCCCGACCGCTGGTAAACCGTCCCGTTCAAGATGAGGAACTTTTCGTCGTAAGGCTTCATGAGCCAGGCGTCGAAGTGGAGCTTGAGATAGATTGCCCCCGTGACCTTGTCCAACCCAAAGGCGGGGGCAAGCTGCAAGTCGAAGCCCACGTTGCCCCCGACGGCAATGGAGCCGTGAGCGGCTACCAGGTTGGGTTCGTACAGCGCTTCGACGCCGGGCGTCAGGCTCAGTGTGGCATTATCGAACTGGAGCGACGGGAATTTCAGCATCGCCGAGAAGCTCGCGTCAAACAGGCCGAGGACCCTGACCCGCTGAATGCTGTTCACGTCCACGCCGACCCACTTAAGTTTGTCCAGCAGCCGGACAAGCTGCCCGCCCGGCACATAGTCCGTGAAGTAGAACGTCAGGATTTCCATGCGCACGCCGGCTGAAAGCTCGACACCGACGCGCTCGACCACGATGCTCCGCGTCTGGCTGGCGACGCCCTCCGCCTTGCCGCCAAACCCGTAGCTGAAGTCAATGTTGCCCAGATAGAACTTGGGGCTTAGCGGCGTGCTGTGCGGCCTCACCCCAGCGCGATAGCGCAGGCGCTTGTCCCACTCCTTGCCCGCAAACAAGCCCCACTCGCCCGTTAGAAGATTATAATCGAACGCCACATCGAAACTGAAGTCGGGGCCAAAGTTCCCGATGAACGGAATTTGCTGCACGTCCCGTGCGGACATGAGCGAGCGCGGGAAATTGAACTCCCAACTGATCGCCGGCTGGTTGCCGGGAATAAACTCAAATGGAAGCAGTATGGCCTGATCCACCAGGAACAGCGGCATCGGAATGATGGTGACCGCCTGCTCGAAGGGTGCGGACTCAGTGCCCAGGCTGTCCACGGCCACCACCTTGACCTTGTTCGCCCCAAGCGTCAGGCTGCCGTTAAACCCCAGCGCCATGTCGAGCGCGGCAGTCGCCTCTCCCGCTGTGGTGTTTACCGTCTGCCTAAGTGCTCCATTAACGTAGAATTTCACGCTGCCGGGTGTCCTCCCATTCCAGTTCACGCTCGCCGTGTAGTCGTTGAGCACCGATGCGCCAGAGAGGAAGATGCCTTCATACTTCGGCTTGAGTCCCGTCACCACTGGCAGGCTGCCGCCGGCCGCTTGCAGCAGAATGTCCCCCAGCGTGATGCTCTTGCTCCCGGCGGGGATGTTCGGCGTTTCGGTGTCCGTCATATACCCGCTCTTGCTCACCGTGAGCGTGTTGCCGCTCGCCAGCACCACGCCGGAGAGGGTGAATGTGCCATCGCCTGCCGTCGCCGTGTTCTGGCCGCGCAGCGAGACGGCGGCACCGCTGATGGCCGCCGAATTAGTTGCAGCGCGCACGCGGCCGGAGACCGTCAGCGTGTTGTCCCGCGTGTCCACCGCCGTTACGTTCGAGTCCGCCGAGCTGGTGGCCGCATGGGCGGACGGCAGCGCCAGGCCCTGCGCCGCGCACCACAAGACGAGCAATGGCAAACGCAGGTGTTTTGGCATCCAATTGGTTGTGTTCATAAAGCTTTTAGTTGTTCCTGGTGTGATCCAAACAGCACTGAATGACAGAATCATGGCGGGACAGAATCATGAAGACCAATAAACTTAACCCAAACACAGGCACCATCCCCGGCGAGCATCCTGCATCTCGCCACCCCATTCCCTGCATGATTCTGTCCCGCCATGATTCTGTCAGTTCCCCATCCCCTTCGCGCCATTCTCTCCACCCAGCACCGATTGACAGAATCATGGCAGGACAGAATCATAAAGACCAATAAACCTAAACCAAATACACGCGCACCATCCCCTGCGAGCCCCTTGCGGTTCAACAGCCCATTCCTTACATGATTCTGTCCTGCCATGATTCTGTCAGTTCCTTACGCCACTTCCACACGCCCTATCCTTTGAAAGCGTGGTAAACTCGACCCGATGCCGGTTCAGGTTAATCCACTGGATGGCCTTTAGTCGCGTATGTTCCAGCAGACGCCCCAAATGGTCCCGCATCGCCCCGGCACCCTCCCGCTTGGTAGTCAGCGCAAACCCGGTATCTTCATCCAGCAGATTCAAATTCTGCGTCCCTACTCGCCGTGACCCGCTAAAGACCTCCACCGCCTTGCACACCGAGCCTGCACCGCCCAGGAAATGCACCAGTGCTTCGCGATAGAGACTTACATCGAGAAAAGCGCCCCAGTCCTCCAGCAGTTCGATCGTCCTGGCCTTTAGCTGGCGACTCTCGGCGGTCATCTCCACCCAACCATCCTCCACGACGCTGAACCGGCGCCGCTCCTCCGGCGTCAGCGTGGTGGACACGAATTCGTGCTGCACTCGCTCCGTTCGGAGATTTACCAGCCGACCGTGCCTCAGCCCTGTCAGGAGGAGATAATTGAGCGTCTGGCCCCGATGCGCCGCCACCAACCGATCGGCTACCTTTGCTTCCATCAGGTAGCCGCGGCACACGAGCAAGTCCATGAAGTAGTCCTTCACAAAGCCCTCATGGCCTACCAGAATCCGAACTTCCAACTCCGCTGGTTCAAGGTTGATGGCGAGACAGCGAGTGGCTATTTCACGCTTATACAAATCCTCGTCCAAGAGCCTCCCAAGCTCGTTGTGGACCTCGAACACGACGCCCATGATGCGCCGGTCCAGGGCGTGGAATTCCTCCTGGTCAAGAGCCTGAATCCGGGTGCTGACTTCAATCGGCATAGGGATTATTACGGAGGGGGATGACAGAATCATGGCGGGACAGAATCATAAAGGCTAGAGGGGCAGACGCCACAAGTCGAGCCTCCACCAGCGCAACCAGCTCAGTGCTCTTCACCCCATTCAGCAAATGATTCTGTCCTGCCATGATTCTGTCAGTTCGCCATCCCCTTTGCGTTTCCGCCGGCCACTCCACCCAGGACTGAATGACAGAATCATGGCGGGACAGAATCATGAAGACCAGAGGGGCGGCCCCCATGAGCCGAGCGTCCCCCAACACAAGCAACTCAGGGCTGTCCACCCCATTCAGCAAATGATTCTGTCCTGCCATGAGTCTGTCCGTTCCCCAGTCTTCAAGCTCAAACTCCTTCTTCACCGCCAAGACCCGGTGCGAACGCAAGAACGCATTCATCTCCGCCTCGGCGGCGGATACGTTCTTCAACGGTAAGATGAATACTTTCAGTTGCATCTATCACACGAACTCGGATAGATAGGGGTAGGGATGAGGGATTAACCTCACCCCTCCCTCCAAACTGGACGGGCGGATTTCCCGCATCCAGCTTTCCGGTCAGTGGGTCTCTTGGCGAGCATTGGCCGCTTTGGCTCGGGTTAAAGCTAAGGAGATTAACCCAAGTTCGGCGAAGTATGCATTTGGCCATTTCTGATGGTCTTGCCCGCGAGCTCTCCCTTTTCCCTTATGCCGCTTGCGGAGGATGGTACGCAGACGCCCGCGCACCCATCCGTCTAAATCTGGGAAGATGTTGGCGATGCTGTGTTTGAAGTAGTTGATCCAGCCCCGCAGAGTTCGGTTGCTTTCCTCAATGATTTGCGTCATTGAGCCAGGTCGCGTTCTCTTTGTTTTCTGCCGGATGGCTTCCTTGAACTTCGCCAGGCTCTTCTCCCGCGGCCATTTCATGCCGCGTTCGAAATGATACCCTAGAAAGTCGAAACCCCCAGCTTGGCTGGCGTCAACAATGCGAGTCTTGGTCGGGTGCAGGATCAGTCCTGCTGGCTCCACCCATTGACGCACCTCTTGCAGCGCCTGTTGAGCTTGTTCTTGGCTCTTGCACAAGATGATGAAATCGTCTGCGTAGCGTATCATCTCCCAGCCCTTTCTGGCCATCACATGGTCCAGTGGGTTCAGATAGATATTAGCCAGCAGTGGGCTGAGCACTCCTCCTTGCGGGGTGCCTTTGTCCGTTGGACTCCATCCTTTTCCGCTTTCCAGGACGCCTTGCTTCAGGAACCGCTGGATCAACTCCAACACGGCTCCGTCCGCCACCTGCGCCCCGACCGCGGCCATCAGTTTATCTTGTGGAATGCTATCGAAGTAGCCCTTCAGATCAGCATCTACCACCCAGCCCCTCCCCGTTTTGAGCAGCGCATCGACTCGCCTAAGCGCGTCTTTAGCTCCTCGTCCCGGCCGGAATCCATAGCTGTCCGCCGCAAAGGTGTGCTCAAAAATCGGTTCCAACACGTTGCGTAGGGCCATTTCTACCACTCGGTTTTCTACCGGCGGCACCCCTAAGGGTCGCAGTTCTTTGCTGCCCAGCTTGGGGATCCAGACTCGTTGCGCGGGTTTGGGTTCGTAGCTCCCTGCTTGGAGCCTTCGCTGCAACGGTGGCAGTCGCTGGGCGCTTTGTTCAGCATAACTCCGGCACTTGCGCCCATCCGCCTTCTTGGGGCTTTTGCCCGCTGCCACTTTCTCCACTGCCCGTTGCAGGTTTTCCAGCTTCCAGACTTTATCATCCAGACTGTACCATTTGCCTCCCTTGATTCCTCCTTCGAGGGTTGCCAACATGCGTTCGGTCCACACCGCTGCTTCGGTCCATTCCCAGTGGGGGGGGACCGCTCTGCCTTGTTTAGCCTCAGGCACTCCCGGCAGTTTGATTTGCAGTTGTATTTCCCTCACGCGTCCACCTTCCTGCCCTCCTTCGCTCCACGGTCGTTACCCGCTTCATCGCTCCTATGAGGACTCTGACTCCTGCCCGGCTCCGTTCCGCACCCGGACAGGGATCCTTGGTTCACCAGCTTGTGCTTCCGGACATTCCGTCTCCACCCACTAAATACGCCCCTGCTACGGCTAGGCTTTAGCTCCGTCTCAGGCTTGGCCCCCGATTCGCCTTGGCGGCTATCGGCGGTGCTTCGGACTTCGTTCATTGCTCGCAGTCTCATCAGTCGTATTCAGCCGCATCGAGTTCGTGTCGTGAGTCGCCATTGGACTCATCAGGCTACGGACTATCCCTTCACTTCCAGTTGCTCTCCACCTCACCTCGCGGTGACGCAGTTACTTTCAGTTACTGGCGTTTAGCTCCGCCAGAGAGGGACTTTCACCCTCTTGCACTTACCGCTCCCAAGCGCACGAGCGCGGACATTCTTGTCCGCCGCCCACCATACGCGCCCTAACGGAGCGGACGCCACGCTACGTGCGGCGGACACGAATGTCCGCACTCCATGCGCACTACGCCAAAAATCGCGACCGCTGCGCGGGCTTCTCTTTCTCCAGACGCACACGCTCGGCCATTCTCACACCCGCTCCGCAGGCGGGCTTCGCTCGTCCCTCGCTCGCCACGCCTGCTCCGCTCTGTTTCTGTTCTTGAGCTCACTGACCTGAGGGCAGAGCCGAGCGGAACCCCATGCCGATGCTCCTGCTGCCCGGGTGGAAGCTGATGCGGTACGCCGCCCGGCAGTTGTACGCGTAGTCGGACCAACTGCCGCCCCGAGACACACGGTACGAGCCTGATGGGGCACCTCGCGGGTCGGTCTGCGAGCCACTCGAATACGAACCATACCAATCCCAGCACCACTGCCACACGTTCCCCGACATGTCATACAAACCATACCCGTTAGCCGCGAAATAACCCACCGGACTCGTGTAAGGAGTAACCCCGTCGTTGAAAGTCGGATTATAGCCGGTGTTGCTCATATCGTAGCTATAGTAACTCGTGCCCGTGCTGTAGTAGTTCGCCTGGTTCTCGCTAATCGTGTTCCCCCACGGAAACCGCTGCCCACTGGCTCCCCCGCGTGCCGCCTTCTCCCACTCCGCTTCCGTCGGTAACCGATACCCGCTGCTCCAGTTCACATACGGACCCACTTGCCCAGTCCGATACCTCACGCTCAGCCCCGCATCCGTGTAATACGCCGGTACCCGCCCCTCCTTCTCGCTCCGCGCATTACACCACTTCACCGCATCATACCAGGTCATGCGCTGCGCCGGATGATTCGTCGCCTTGCCCGAACCGGCATAGTCAAAACTGTAGCCGTGGCTCGTCGCCCAATTATAGACCGTCAGCCATTGACTGTAGCTCACCAGGTTCACATCCATGTAAAACGCACTCACATAAACGCTGTGCAGGGGAAGCTCGTAGGAGTTGCCGTCGCCCATGCAGTCTCCCATCGTGAAGCTGCCAGCCGGGATGAGCGCCATGCCGCCGGGAGGGGGCGCGGTGGCGTCATCGGCGGTGACCCGGAAGCGCACGTTAGCCGAGTAGCGTCCGTTCCAATCCGCGGCGGCGTTCCAGATGATTTGTTTGCCGGAGACAGGCGTCACCGCGCTGCCCCAGCCTGAACCGCTGAAACTCGTCGCGGGCAGCGTGTAGGAGGCTCCCCCATTGGTGGACACCGCCACGCTGACGGCCAGCGTCGCGCTGTCGCTGTCCGCCAGGTCATAATAAATGTCCACCAACTTGGCCCCCGACCGCTGCGCCGCGCGCACGTTCGAGACGACGGGCGCGGTGCCCGCCGCCGCGTAATTCCCTCCGCACAAAAGGAGCAGGCACAGCAGCGCTGCGCCGCGTCGAGGGTGGCGATTTGAATCATTCATAGTGAGTTCTTGTCTGGTTTCGGAGCGCGGACATTCGTTAGTAGCGTAAGCCTCCGGCTTGCGACTGTCTCGCCAAGCTTCCAGCTTGGCGATGACCCTTAGCCCAATGTTTTACCGTTTGGAACGCGCCGCCGCAGTCCGATAAGTCCCGAAGGGACGGCTGACGCATCGCACCGGGTTTCAGCCGTCCCTTCGGGACTTGTGCCCCGCTACCCTCGCGTACCCAACGTTGAAACGTTGGGCTATTTTCGGGCATCCCTCCGGGATGAGGAGGGTCAAATCCTGGCGGCATTGAACCGGAATGTCCGCGCTCCTGGGCGCATCGGGAGACAAACCCTCCCCATGAGGGAAGCTGAGCAGAAACCGCACTAGCTCCGCTTCGATCTGGCAACCGCCCCGTCTGTGGCATTGGGCCCATAATTCCGACTCTGCCGAAAGACTCGCGCCGGAGTCAATTATCCGCAGCGCTCGACTCAGCGCAGTCGAGCAGCATGACCATTTGCCTCGCGAAGGCAAGCTTTCTCTTCAGCGAAATGAGTGATGGGCAGGGCTGTTCTAAGATCCTCCCGTTTCCAGCGAGCAGCTCTCAAATCCTAAGCTCGAAAACCGAAATCCGAGGGTCGCAGGGGGGGCGAAGTTCTTCCGCGGGCGGCGATTCCTTTCGAGCGGCCCATTTAACCGCAGAGACGCGAAGAGCACAGCCCGGCGGAGCGGCAACCAAACGGAAGACTGACAGAATCATGGCGGGACAGAATCATGGGGAGCCAAAACGGAATCAGGGCTGGCTGACCACAATAGCAATGCAGAATGAAGAATGAAGAATGAAGAATGCAGAAAGGCCGGGCGAAGCCGAGCAAAGCCACTGTAAGGCGGCGTGGGGGGGGGCGCGCGCGGAGACGCCAAGGGCGTCGTTCATACCAGCCCAAGGCAACGCCTTGGGTTCATGGCCCCAAACACCATCCAGAGCGCTGAAGGCGCTCAATCGCATCT
>CAIWJG010000882.1 GCA_903912925.1 uncultured Verrucomicrobia subdivision 3 bacterium
CCCTCAACTGGCCGGACTTTCTCGCAGCCCTGCCGGGCGCCCCCCATACTCGGAAATGCTTTACTCGCAGAAAATAAGGGACCATCATACTCATCAACACCTTCAATACTGTGAGCGAGGAAAACGAAATATACCAACGGCTGCGCAGGGAACTTGACCGTCTCCCGATTCCCTTTCCGGCCACAAAATCCGGAGTGGAACTGCGCCTGCTTCGAAAGCTATTCACCCGGGAAGAAGCCGAGATGGCCCTTCACCTAAGCGCCATCCCGGAAAGGGCATCAAAGATCCATAAACGGTTAGGAAATACCAGCATTTCCCCCGAACACTTGGAGCAATGCCTGAAGCGCATGGTAAAGAAAGGGGCCATCCGCGGGGTAAGGAGCCGAAGAAACCCAGGTCAGCTCCGCTACGGTAAAATGCCCCTGGCCGTCGGAATGTTTGAAGCCCAGGTTGACAAAATAACCAAAGACCTGGCCGAGGACTTCTTTGAATATGGCGACGAGGCCTTTGGGGCAGCCGTGGTCGGCAAGAAAACAAATCAGCTCCGGACCATACCGCTGAACCTAAAGATCGAGCCCGATCACCAGGTGAGCAATTACGATGATATTGCCCGAATAATCGGTGATTCGCCGGGACCGTTCGCGGTGATGAATTGCATCTGCCGGCAGTCTAAAGACAAAACCGGTCATTCCTGCAGCCGAACGCAGGACCGGGAAAGCTGTATTCTGATAGAAGGCGGTGTCGAATTTGCCAGAAACCTGGAGGTGGGCAGGGAAATCTCCAAAGCAGAGGTGCTTCAGCTAATTTCCAAGGCAAAGAAAGCCGGCCTCGTCCTGCAACCGGAGAATATCCAACATCCGCATTTCGTCTGTTGCTGTTGTGGTTGTTGCTGCGGCGTGCTTTCGGCCGCAAAACTGTTCGCCAAGCCAGCGGAGTATCTGCATTCCAATTACTTCGCCCGGGTGGAAGTCGAAAAATGCGGGCTCTGCGAAGTCTGCCTTAAACGCTGCCCGATGGATGCCTTCCGCAGAACCAACAACCGCATGGAAGTGAGTTTAGACCGCTGTATCGGTTGTGGCGCCTGCATTCCTACCTGCAAAGCAAAGGCCATTCAACTCATCAGAAAAGAAAAGGTCACGGTTCCACCAAAAACGGAGATGGGCATGTATAAGAACATTATGCTGGAACGCTTTGGTTGGTTGGGAACCTTGAAGATTGCGGCCAAGGTAGTTGTGGGTGCCAAGGTGTAATACGAATTTACAGAACATCGAACACCCAACATCCAACATCCAAGAACCCGCGCCACCGCAGCCATTGGATGTTGGGCGTTCGATGTTGGATGTTGGATGTTGGATGTTGGATGTTGACCCAGGGAGAGGGGTGTCCCAGGATTCCTGCCGAGTTCCAATGGGAAATGGCGAGAAGCAGCGGCAGCGCCGCCGAGATCGTGGCCGCCTCAGAAGCGGTAGTGGGTGCGCTTGAAACGCGGCTGGATGGTGTCGCCCCAGTGGCGGATGCGAAACTTGCGGGCGTGGCCGAAGGCGGCGACCCCGGCAGCCTCGGCCCGCTCAATGGCAGTGATCGGGCCGCAGAGTTCGATCAACTCCTCGAGCCAGGTCTCGATCTGGGCGCGCATGGCGTCGGTGTCGGCCAGGTCGGCGCAGGCGCGGAAGAGGAAGCGGGCGGCCCGGGTCTCTTCCCGCAACCGCCGACCGCGGCGCTGCAAGCGCGGGTTGGAGCTGGCCTCCAGGAGCGGCGCGGCGCGGGCGTTGGTCATCGTCGCGCGCAGCAGCCCGGGCCCGAGTTCGTGGAAGTCGCGCTGGTAGGCCTCGATCTGGTATTGCTCGCTTTCGGCCAGGGTGAACTCCGGGTGCCAGAACCAGATCTGCTTGAAGGCGTGCCGGTCCTCCATCTGGATGTTATCCAGCAGCCGCCCGGCCTTCTTAAAGCGCTCGTACAGGGGCGTGCCTTCGACCACCGACAGCCCGGCAAACTGGCTGTGCTCAGGCCGCAACGACAAGTGGAAGTCCACGTCCCGCTTCAGGTTCTCTTGGGTGTGCTCATCGAGGAAAAGGATGCTGGATAGGATGGTCTTGATCCCCACCCGTTTGAGCGCGTCCAACAGCCCGGTCACGTCGCGGTTCCTCGTCTTCGGGTAGGGGAACTGCTGCGACTCGAGCCCGACCCAGATGTGATCGAGGTTCATCTCGGCCAGCATCTCCGGGTCGTAGCGCTCGATTTGATCAACCGAGGCAAAGACGAGCCGGATGACGTACTCGTCAGTCGAGTCGCGCTGCAAGCGCCAGAGTTCTTCCATCCGCTTCTTGTCGCTGAGGAAATTCTCGTCGCCCAGGAAGAAGAAGGTGTTGGACCCGGTGAGCGGGATCCGCCGGCGCATCTCGTTATAAATCTCCGCGCCGGTGCGGAAGAAGGGCAGGTGGCGGCAGTCGTAGAAATGCGAGGTGCAGCAGAAATCGCAGCCGTGCGTGCAGCCGAGCCCGGTGATAATGATGTTGTTGACCAGGCTGGAGACGTCGCGGCCAAGCATACCGAAGGCGCGAGAGACGAGCCGGGTGGGCACCCCGAGGATTTCGATGATTTCGCAGGAGAGGTCGGGGTGGCGGAAGACAAATTCCGGGGACAGGCCCAGCAGGTCGCGCATGAAGCGGATGCCCTCGCCCTCGCAAATGTAATCCACCTCGCAAGTCTTGGAGAACTCGGAAATGGTGACCCCGAAGCCGCCGGCGATGATCTTGGAGCGAGGCGCGACCGCCCGGACGCGCTCGCACATCTTTCTCATCTTGCCCAGAGTGGGGTGGATGAAGCTGATACCGACGTAGTCGTAATTGCCGGTGAGCTCGGCCTCGAATTGTTCGAGGGTGGGCCAGTCGAGCACGGTGACGTCGCAGCCTTCGAGGTTGGCGGCGATGAGGTGGATGCCCATCGTCGGCCACCAGTAGCGCGGGCTGTAAACGCCCTGGTGCTGGCTGATTTGGTTGTGATGGACCTCGGCCACGCACTCGCGGCGGCCGTAGAGATCATCCACGCCGCACGGCTTGAAGGTGGACGACAGCAGGATTTTCGGACGACCAGTCATTTTTCAGGCGCACCTTGTCCCCGCCGGGGTTTCGCCATGCCCGTTCGCGTCAATGTTAGAAGAACCCCCTGCCAGTACCGCCACACTGACCAGGGGCGTGGGAAATCGCGGATGATGCGCAACGCCCGGAAGGGATTGGCAAAGAGTGCTGGGAAGCACTTGAAAACGTAATTCTTCAGCACCTGGTCCGAAACCTCGGATAGGTTCACGCAAGGATATACCGCATAGTCCGTGCCGGCATAGTCGATGCCGGCCAACTTGCCGGGGTGCAGACGCATCACCAGGTCGAACAACTCGGTCTTGGGATACGGGGTTACCACGAACGGGTAAACCACGTGCAATTTGGACCGCCGCACCACATCCACCGTCATCTGCATGTCGGCGGCCGTTTCTGTGGGAAAGCCAAACATAAGAAACGCATAGGTGAACACCCGCCGCTCGGTCAGCATCGCCACTCCATCCAAGTACTTCGGGATATTCAGATGCTTTTGGATCAACTTCTGGATGCGCGGGGAACCGGACTCCAATGCACACGCCGACATCCGGGTCCCGGCGGCCGCGAGCGCATCGGCCACCTCGGGCGTGAGGATATCCGTGCGCAGCGCGTTGGGAAAGTAGAGGGACAACCGCAAATTGCGCCGCCGCACCAGCTCGCTGAATTCAATCACCCGGCGGCCGTTCAGGTTGAATATGTCATCGAAGAACTCCACCTCCTTGATGCCGTACGTGCGGACATAGTGCTCCATCTCGGCGACGATCCGTTCGGGCGACTGCGCCCGGAAGCGCTTCCCGAAAATGCCGTGGCAGTAGATACACCCATACGGGCAGCCCCGGCTGGTGAACATCGCAACATACCGGCGCGGCGGCGGCACTATGCTCATGGACCAGAGCCGCCAATAGCTGGGCAGGTCAATCAGGTCGTAGGCCGGGAACGGCAGCGTGTCCAGATCCTGGATCAACGGCGCCGGGCCGGGATTCGTCCGGCATTCCCCCTCCGCACTACGCCACACCAGACCCGGCACGGCGCTGAAATCCCGGCCTCCTTCCTGCCAGATCCGGAGCACGTGCTCGCACGTAAGCTCGCCTTCCCCCACAACGACACAGTCCGCGCAGGTTGTGTCCATCAGCTCGGCGCCAAAAGCCGAAGCGTGCGGGCCACCAATCATCAGCAGGGCCTGGGGCAAGGCGCGGCGGATCCCGCTGCTCACCGCGACCAGCGTGTTGCAGTTGGGCGTAGTACAACTGATTCCGACCACGTCCGGCGCGAATTCCACCGCCCGGGCAATGACCTCCTCTACGGTATAGTCCGTCGCCCGTTGATCCACGACCCGGAATTCGAGGTTCGTCAGCCGGTTCCGGAGATATCCCGCCAACTGGAGAATACCCAACGGCGGCGAAACCCATTTGAAATAGGTCCGGCGCCCCGCTGATATCAACAGCACGCGCATGGCGCTAGGCACGCCGCTCCCAAACCAGCGGCAACGCTCGGAGTCCCCCAGGAAACTCCGGGGAAGCCAACCGCGCTGACTCCGCGGCATTCCAGCAGTTCTCATTTTGGCTGGTCTGGAAGGTTTGGAGTCCACCCTTTAGGGTGTTCGAGGCCGCCAACACGCTAAGGCGTGGACTCCGAACCAGGCGCAGGTGCCCATAATAAGAACTGCTGGCTGCATTCGGCCGATTCATGTTCACTGTTCTGATTGTTACTGACACTGCCAGTTTTGGCTACCCATTTCTTGCCCATTCACGCGCACGATTGGCAACACCCCCAAACGGTGCCCGGGGAGCAAAAAAGCGACTGACCGTTCAGCCGGCATAGTTGGTGAACCGGGTCGGGGGCTGGAGCACATCACCGAACAGGCTGGTTCTAATCGTGCGGGCCCGGCCAAAGGCGTATAGACCTAGCGCTTCAACGGCTTCAACCAGGCTGGTCTTCCGGCTGCACTTTTCCAAACGCTTCAGCAACTCGCGGATGCGCCCGGCCATCTCCGGCGTGGGCACCAGCGCGGCGCTGGCTTTCAGCACTGGCCGGTACCGCTTGAATTCCCGGGCGAACATCTCGGCGCGCGCCCGGAGCAGCGGGTTCTCCGACTTGCGCAGGTTGAGATACCCTTCCAGGTCCGTCGCCATCACCCGGACCAACCCCGGCCCCAGCCGGTGGAAGTCCTCCAGATAGGCCCGCTCCTGGAGCGCCTCCGCCTCGGCCAGGGTGAACTCCGGGTGGACGAACCACGGCCGTTTGAACGCGTGGCAATCTTCCCAAGGGATGGTGGTCAGCAGGCGGCCTTCTTCCCGCAACCGGTCGTAGAGTGGCGTGCCCGGGCTCGGGGAATAGAATGAGAACTGGCTGAAGTCCGGGTTGCACGCAAGATGATCCTCCACATCCTCCCAGATGTTGGCCTTGTTGTGGTAGTCCACCAGCAGGATCGAGCTCAGGGTTACGTTGATCCCCACCCGGTGCAGGCTCGCGATCAATTCGCGCAGATTGACGTTCTTGTTCTTGGCGTAGGGCGAGAACTTGCTCTCCCGGCCGATCCAAATGTTGTACGCCCCCATCTCGGCCAGTTCTTCGGGCCGCCAGTTGCTTACCAGGTCCGCGCTCGCGAATAGGTAGAGCTTGAAAAGCCGCCCGCTCTTTTTGACGATCGCGTGCAACTCGCGCGCCCGCTTCTCGTCCGCCAGAAAGTTGTCGTCGCCCAAAATGGCGATCCCGTCCGTCTTGAACCGAACCGAGAGCCGCGTCAGTTCCCGGAACACCTCCTCGCCGGTCTTGAGGAACTTGATGTGTTTCCTGCCGAAGAAATGCGATGGTGCGCAAAAATCGCAGCCGTAGGGGCAGCCCAGGCCCACAACCGCCACCGCCCGGTATTCGTCCCAGAAAAATGGCACGCCCAGGATCTCCGCGGTTTTGGCTCCGCAGTCCGGCATTCGGAACTCATACCCGGCGGGAAGCCCCAAAAGCTCGCGCATGAATGAGATGCCCTCGCCCTGGCAGATGTAATCCACGTCCAGGATCCGGTCCAGGTGTTCGATGGTTGCGCAAAATCCCCCGATGATGATCTTGGATTTGGGGCTGTGCCGCCGGATCTCGAGGCACATCCGCTTGACCTTTTCAAAATTGGGGATGATGGAACCGATCCCCACATAGTCGTAACCTGCCTTCACCTCTTCGATGAATCGCGGCAGGGTGGGGTAGTCCAGCACCACCGACGGCACTTCCAGGTTGTTTGCGATGGTGTGCAGCCCCAAAGTACTGTGATGGACGCGCGGGCTGAACACCCCCTGATACCTGGTGAGCTGGTTGTGGAACACCTCGACCTTGGAGTCCACCCGGCTATAGAGGGTGTCGGCTTCGGCGAACGGCTTGAAGACGGAGCTGAATAGCACCCGTGGGATCTTGCTCATCGACATCAAGGGTGAAGGGGAGACTTATGCAATCCATTCATAACTATCTTTCTTTGCGATCTTTGTGTTCTTTGCGGTTAAATCGACTGTCGAATTTAGGGCAGACCCTTCATGATTCACTCCCTGCCCGAATTCCCACGCTCGGAAACGCGAGCGGTGCCCCTCGTGATGCCATTTTCCGATTTCATGCCCGAGGTTTCCTGACCCTGGCTATACTTGTAGCCCAAACGCGTCAGATTCAGAAGAACGCCCGGCGCGTACCGCACCACCGACCAGGGTCGAGGGAAATCGCGGACCATGCGCAACGCACGGAAGGGGTTTAGAAAGAGCGCCGAATAGGCCTTGCGCGTATAAGCCGCCAAGACCTTGTCCGAAACCTCGGAGAGGTTCACGCAGGGATAGAAAGATAAGTCCGTGCCGGCATAGTCAATGCCGGCCAACTTGCCGGGGGCCAGACGCATAACCAGGTCGAACAACTCGGTCTTGGGATACGGGGTTACCACGAACGCATACGCTACGTGCAATTTGGACCGCCGCACCACATCCACCGTCATCTGCATGTCGGCGGCCGTTTCCGTGGGAAAGCCAAACATGAGAAACGCATAGGTGAACACCCGCCGCTTGGCGAGCATCGCCACTCCCTCCATATACCTCGGGATGTTCAACCGCTTTTGGATCAACTCCTGGATGCGCGGTGAGCCGGTCTCCAGCGCCAGGGCCGACTCGCGGGTTCCGGCCGCCACCAGCGCATCGGCCACGTCTTCCGTGAGAATGTCCGCGCGAAGCGCATTGGGAAAAGAGATCGAGACCCGCAGGTTGCGCCGCCGCACCAGCTCGCTGAATTCAATCACCCGGCGGCCGTTCAAGTTGAAAATGTCATCGAAGAATTCCACTTCCTTGATGCCGTACGTGCGCACATAGTGCTCCATTTCAGCGACGATCCGTTCGGGCGATTGCGCCCGAAACCGCTTGCCGAAGATCTCGTGGCAGTAGATGCACCGATAGGGGCAACCCCGGCTGGTGAACATCGAAACATACCGGCGCGGCGGCGGAAGCAGGCTCATGGACCAAAGCCGCCAATAGCTGCGCACGTCAATCAAGTCGTAGGCCGGGAACGGCAGCGTGTCCAGGTCCTGGATCACCGGTGCCGGGCCGGGATTAGTGAGGCACTCGCCCTCCGCACTGCGCCACACCAGGCCCGGCACGGCGCTGAAATCCCGGGAACCTTCCTGCCAGATCCGGAGCACGTGCTCGCACATAAGCTCGCCTTCCCCTATTACGACGCAGTCCGTGCAGGCCGTGTTCATCAGCTCGGCGCCATAAGCGGAAGCATGCGGGCCGCCAATCATCAGCAAGGCCTTGGGCAAGGCGCCGCGGATACTGCTACTCAACTCGCCCAGAACGCCGGAGCTGGACGTGGTGCAACTGATGCCGACCACGTCCGGCGCAAACTCCGCGGCCCGGGAAACGACCTCCTCAATGGTGCAGTCATCCGCGCGTTGATCCACGACCCGGATTTCGAGGTTCGTCAGCCGGTTCCGGAGATATCCCGCCAACTGGAGAATACCCAACGGCGGCGAAACCCACCGAAATAACGTCCGTCGTCCCGCTAATATCAGCATCACGCGCATAGGTCTGGATTCATCCATCATTCTTCAGCCTTTATCCTTTAGCAAAAAGTCCCTTCGTAGCACGAAGCATATACTGAGGTATATAGTATGGAAGAAACCATGGATACGGATAGTCTCGCGCAATCCGCGCGATGCGGCCGGGATTCAGGTAGAACCGCCGCCAGCCCTCGCGTTGATAGCCGAACAGAACCTCGTCCGGCACCTCCGACAGATTGGTCCGGCTCCCGGTATATTCCACGGCGTCGTAAGCAACACCTTTCAGTTTGTCGGGCGCATGCTTTGCCACATACGCATAGAGTTCCGTGTTGGGAAAAGGGACAACCGTAAAGAAGGTCGCCGTGTGCAGGCGCGAATTACAGGCCACATCCAAGGTCGCTTTCATGTCCTGCTCGGTCTCCGTTGGAAAACCGAGCATGGCAAACCCATGGGCGAAGACGCCCCGGTCGGTGGCCCACCGGACCCCCTGAAGGAACTTGTCAATATTGAGGTGCTTGCCCATGAACTTTTGCATGCGGGGCGAGCCTGACTCAAGCGCGAACGCCGAATGGTAAAGCCCGGCTCCGACCAGCGCGTCCAGGACCTCCTCGGTGAGGACATCGGTGCGGATGGCATTGGGAAAATTGATGCGCAGCTTCAAATTCCGCTTCGTGATCAAATCGCAGATAGCCAATACCCGTTTCGGGTCGAAGTTGAATATGTCGTCCAGAAACTCAATATGGGTAACCCCAAAGGCCTTCGTATAATGTTCGATCTCGGCGACCAGCCGTTCGGGAGAACTCGCTCGAAACCGTTTCCCGAACACCCGATGGCAATAGATGCACCGGCACGGGCAGCCCCGGCTGCTGAAAAAGGACAGGTATTTGCGCGGCGGCAGATGCGCCATGGGCTGCAAAGCCCAGTACTTGGTAACATCAAGCAAGTCATAGGCCGGGAAAGGCAACACATCAAGATCTTCGACAATGGGTGCCGGGCCGGGATTCCGGGTAATGTCATCCCCGCCGCTTCGCCAGAGCAGCCCGGGAATGCTCGTTAGATTCGCCCCCTCCTGACGCGCTCGGATAATCTGTTCCAGCGCGCGTTCGCCCTCGCCCGGCACGGCGGCATCCGCCGCATTGCCCGCCAGCGCACCGGCTTCAAAGGCAGAAACGTGAGGCCCGCCCACCACAATGAACGCCTCGGGCAGCGCCGCCCGCAGTCCCTGCGTCAGGGGCCCCAGCATGGACGCGAACGGCGTCATCAGGCTCAGCCCCACTATATCCGCACCAAAATCGGCAGCCCGCTGAACCACGGACTCCACCGAGGCATTCTCGACCCGCTGGTCCATTAAGAGGAGGTCCACGTCCAGTTTGTTCCGGAGGTAGGCGGCCAGGCAAAGGATACCCATAGGCGGCGTCGAACAAGGCGAAGTGACATTCGTACGCCTGCCAAGGTTTGCTAGAAAAACGCGCAATCTCTTCACATTGCAAAAAACTTCTACTTCAATCGACCGTGCGAGCCTACCACAATCCAAATGCCGGAAACAGCCTCATCTGCGATTATCTTCATCCCTTGGCAAAAAGTCGCTTGGTGGCACGAATGGTAAACATCGGCATAAAGTATGGCAGAAACCATGGATTTGGATAGTCTCGCACAATCCGCGCAATGCGGGCGGGATTCAGGTAGAACCGGCGCCAGCCGGCCCGTTGATAACCGAACAGAACCTCGTCCGGCACCACCGACAGATTGATCCGGACCCCGGTGTATTCCGAGTCGTCATAATCAACGCCTTTGAGTTTATCCGGCGTATGCTTGGCCACGTACGCGTAAAGCTCCGTGTTGGGAAAAGGAATCACGGTGAAGAAGGTCGCCGTGTGCAGGCGCGAATTACAAGCTACGTCCAGGGTCGCCTGCATGTCATCCTCGGTCTCGGTCGGGAAACCGAGCATTGTAAATCCATGCGCAAAGACGCCCCGGTCGGTGGCCCACCGGACTCCCTGAAGGAACTTGTCAATATTGAGGTGCTTGCCCATGAACTTTTGCATGCGGGGCGAGCCCGATTCGAGCGCGAACGCCGAATGGTAAAGGCCGGCCCCCACCAGCGCATCAACGACCTCCTCAGTGAGGGCGTCGGTTCGGACGGCGTTGGGAAAGTTGATGCGGAGTTTCAGATTCCGTTTCGCGATCAAATCGCAGATAGCGAACACCCGCTTGGGGTCGAAGTTGAAAATGTCGTCCAGAAACTCAATATCGGTAACCCCAAAGACCTTCGCATAATGTTCGATTTCGGCGACCAGTCGCTCGGGCGAACTGGCCCGAAACCGTTTCCCGAATACCCGATGACAATAGATGCACTTGCAAGGACAGCCCCGGCTGCTGAAAAGGGAGAGGTATTTGTGCGGCGCCAGGTGAGCCATGGGCGGCAAAACCCAGTATTTGCTGACATCGAGCAAGTCATAGGCCGGGAAAGGCAGCGCATCAATCTCTTCAACAATGGGTGTCGCGCCGGGATTCAGGGTAATGGCATCCCCGCCGTCTTGCGGGGGATGTAGGCCGGGTGCCCTCACCCGGCGGGGGTTTCGCCAGAGCAGCCCGGGAATGCCGCCCAGATCCGCACCCTCCTGACGCGCCAGGATCACCTGTTCGAGCGCGCATTCGCCCTCCCCAGTCACGGCGGCATCCGCCACATTGCCCGCCAGCGCTCCCGCTTCAAAAGCCGAGACGTGAGGTCCGCCGACCACGATGAACGCCTCGGGAAGCGCCGCACGCAGTGACTGCGTCAAGGGCCCCAACATGGACGCGAACGGCGTCATCACGCTCAGCCCCACCACATCTGCGCCAAAATCGGCAGCCCGCCGGACCACGGATTCCATCGAGGCATTCTCGACCCGCTGGTCCATCAGCAAGAGGTCCAGGTCCAGCCGGCTCCGGAGATAGGCGGCCAGGCACAGGATACCCATGGGCGGCGTCGAATTGGGGAAATTGACCGTCCGCCTGCCAAGGCTCGCCAGAAAAACGCGCGTTCTCTTCATACGGCAAGAACCGCGCGCTTCAACCGACCGGGGAAGCTGGGGACGCCGGGTGAGGGCGCTCTAAAGTCGGTTAGGATCTGCCTAAAACCGAAATCCGAAATGGGCCAGCCGCCTTGGGGGCGGTGTTTCGGTGTTTCGGTGTTTCGGTGCTTCGGGCTTCGGATTTCAGAGCTGCTCGCTGGGAACGGGAGA
>CAIWJG010000883.1 GCA_903912925.1 uncultured Verrucomicrobia subdivision 3 bacterium
CCCCCCCCCCCCCCCCCCCCCCCCCCCCCCGGCCGACCAACCGGCCATTGATCGCAACGGCAGCATCCTTGAACGCACAGACGGTCAGCATAGTAGTGGCAGGCGGGGCGCTTAAGGTGCAGGAGTGCCGGAACGCAGCCGTGACTGGTATAGCCTCATGTATTGTGCCCCCGGTTTGTCCTGGAGCGACAATCCATTCGGCTCCGGATCGCGTCGGCAGGAAAGCTATTGCCTCGCTGCGGGCGCACAGCCACCATAAGCCGCCCGCCGCCGTTAAGAGCGCAAGGACGAGAGCCGAGACAATGGCCCGGTTAAAACGCGAGGTAGCCGCCAAAGGGGCAGACGCCATTGCCGGGGGCTGGTTGTCATTCATCGCTGGCCTGCCGATAGGACTGCTCAAGATACTGCTCCACCGCACCAAGTCGGGAACTTTAGCACGGCTATTTTGTAGCTGGAATGACAGGGCGTTGACAAGTCTGGGCGCGCTGCCAGCGGCATGTTGCCCTCCCAGTCCCACACCGCATTATCTCCGCTCTGCGGCAACCTCCAATGATCAGAGGAAGGAATGCCCTCATCGGAGCAGGTTCGGATTTGGCCACTGGTCTGCACATAGGATTGCCCCCAATAACTCAGCGGTTGGTGGAGGTACCGGGCGGCGGCGAAGCCCGGGCCTTGGCGGCAAGCACGGTATCCAGGTTCCTGCGGGCGTCGGCATAGTCCGGCTTGAGTCTCAGGGCCTCTTGGAACTGGCGGATCGCCTCGTCCGTTTGGCCTTTCCGGACGAGGATCTGGCCCAGGTGGTTGTGGGCCTCGGGGTAGTTGGGCTTCCCTTTCAGGGCTGCTTCAAAGCGGCGGATGGCTTCTTCGGTTTGGCCTTTGCTGGCCAGGGCCAGGCCGAGGTTATAGTGGGCGTCGGCGTTGCCGGGGTTCAGGCGGGTGGCTTCCTGGTATTGGGTGATCGCCTCGTCGGTGCGGCCTCTACTGCCCAGGACGGTACCGAGGTTGTAGTGGGCCTCGGCGTGATCTGGTTTGAGGCGGATGACTTCCTGGAATTGGCGGATCGCCTCGTCTATTTGGCCTTTAATGAGGAGGGCGTTGCCCAAGTTGTAGTGCGCGTGGGGGTGGTCCGGTTCCAGACGGGTGGCTTCCTGGAATTGGTGGATCGCCTCGTCCATTTGGCTTTGCTTTGCGAGGAGGCCGCCGAGGTTATTGTGGGCCTCGGCGTCATCGGGTTCGAAGCGGAGGGCTTGTTGGAATTGGTCAATCGCCTCGCTGACCTGCCCGCGTTCGAGCAGCAAGGTGCCTAGCTTTGAGTGATATTCCGCATGATAAATAGCGCTCGCCAAGAGGTTGAAGGCCAGCGAGAAAGCCAGCAGCAGGCCCCAAGCCCATCGGGCTGCGCGTTGCCAAGCCGGCCGGCCGGCCAGTGCGCGTTCCAAGCCGAGGATGCCAACGACAGCCAGCAGAACCAGCGCGGGACAATACTCCCATTCATAGCGAACGCAGGCGGCGAAGAAGGGGCTAAGAGTCAAGGCGCGGGTCGCGAAGAGCAAGGCCACGGCCGCTACAAACCCGCGCAGAATATAGCGCGCGTCTGCCGAGCGTCCACGCCAGGCCAGCGGCGCTGCCACCGTTAGCCAAACCAGAGGAATGCTGGTCAGGATGCCAAAGGGATGCTCCGGATTAACATGGCCTGTCGGCAAGGGTGGAACCTTGATGTCGTGGATGAAAGGAAAATGAGCACCCCAGTGCGCCGGCCCCAGGAAGTAAACCCAGGAATTGAATGCGAAGTAATGCGGGCTCCAAAAATGCTGCGCGGTCATTCGAATCGAGCTCAAGGCGTATTGCATCCCAAATTCCAACGGATTGTCAAAGCGCAGGGTGTTGTAGAGCATCAGCCCCAGCCCGATGAACGTGATCGGAACTGTGGCCGCCAGCAAGGGAGCCCAAATCCGGTGAAACGTGAAACGTGAAACGTGAAACGTGAAGCCAGGCCCGGCGCAGCGCGGCGAGCCCTCACGCCAGGCCAGCGCCACCGGCAGCAACAGGATCACGGCCCCAAACAGCGCGGTCGGCCGCGCCCCGACGGCCAATCCGTAGGCCAGACTGGCCGCGGCCAGCCATCGCCCGCGCTGATGGGGCCGGTGGCAAGCCTCCCACAGCGCCAGCAAGGCCAGCATGGCCAGCGCATAGCCGCAACTGATCGCAACCTCGTAAATCTCAGCCCGTGGCAGAATAATCGGCGTGAACCCCGCCAGACCCAGCGCCAGCGCGCTAGCCACTACCACCGCGAGGCCGACTTCCGGGAAGTAGCGCCGCCACACCAAACACAGCAATCCGACGCTGGCCAGGAAACCTATTGCGCAAAAGACCACCACGGCGTCTTTGTGCCCGAGGTAATGGCCAGTTAAGGTCGCATAGGGCCAAAACAGCACCAGGGCGGGGGTAATCCCAAAATAGAGATATAGTTTGCCGTGATAGTAGCTCAGATCCCACAACGGATGTCCGTCAATCAGCAGGTAGTCGGCGTTGGCAATCGGATCATAGGGATCGGCCAGATGAGCGAGTCCGGCCGGCACCTCTGTTTTCAAATCGAGTTGACCGGCGCGGAACCCCCGCACCAATAGATTGTAGTAGGCGTCCTCGGCGCGCGAGGTGCGCATTTCCAACCACCCCGGTCTGGCGCTCCAGGCGAAAAAGCCTATAACCAGCGCGCAAATTGTAACCAGGAGCACCCGAGGCACCCAAGCAGTAGTAGCTGCCGTCGTCGGGGCGGGTTTGGTTTTGGTCGCTGGTCGGTGCATAGGAACTCCAGAATGTTGCGGGTTGCGGGTTGCCGGCTTCTGCTTTCTGCTTTCTCCCTCCCTTAGCGGTTCGTGGAGACGCCGGGCGGCTGCGGAGAACGGGCCTTAGTGGCAAGCACGGCGTCCAGGTTCCTGCGGGCGCCGGCATAGTCCGGCTTGAGTCTTAGGGCTTCCTGAAATTGGCGGATGGCCTCGCCGGTGTGGCCTCCCAGGCCGAGGGCCGTGCCCAGGTTGTTGTGGGCCTCGGCGTGATCCGGCTTCAGGCGAATAACTTCCTGAAATTGGCGGATGGCCTCGCCGGTGCGGCCTTGCTGATAGTAGGCGACCCCGAGATTGTAGTGGGCGTCGGCGTGATCCGGTCTGAGGCGTATGGCTTCCTGGAGTTGGCG
>CAIWJG010000884.1 GCA_903912925.1 uncultured Verrucomicrobia subdivision 3 bacterium
ACGATGCCGGTGGCGATGATGTTACAGTCCATGATACCCCCGAAGATGTTGACCAGGATGCCCTTCACATTGGGGTCCTTGAGAATGATCCGGAACGCCGCCGCGACCTGGTCCTGACTGGCGCCGCCGCCGACGTCCAGGAAGTTGGCGGGGCGTCCGCCGAAGTGCTGGATGATGTCCATCGTGGCCATGGCCAGGCCGGCCCCGTTGACCAGGCAGGCGATGCTGCCGTCGAGCTTGATATAGTTCAGGCTGAACTCGCTGGCCTCGATTTCGAGCGGCGCCTCTTCGCCCAGGTCGCGCATCGCCTGGATGTCCGGATGGCGGTAGAGCGCACTGTCGTCGAGGGAGATCTTCGCATCCACGGCCTGCAGCGCTTCCTTGCCTTCACGGGTGCGGATAATGCAGAGGGGATTGATTTCCACCAGCGAGGCGTCGCATTCCCACCACGTCTTATAGACGCCGAGCAGGAGCTTCGCGGCCTGGCCGATCAAATCGTCCTTAAGCCCCAGTGCGGCGGCCACCTTGCGCGCCTGGTAGGGCATCATGCCCGTGGCGGGGTCGATGCTTTCCTTGATGATCTTCTCGGGCGTCTTGGCGGCGACCTCCTCAATGTCCATGCCCCCCTCGGTGCTGGCCATCACTATTGGCCGCGACGACGAGCGATCAAGCAGCACAGCGAGATACAGCTCTTTCTGGATGTTAGGGGCAGCGGCGATGAGCAGCTTGCTGACCAGCCGTCCCTCGGCGCCCGTCTGCTTGGTGACGAGCACGTTGCCCAGCATGGCCTTGGCTTTGTCGCTGACGTCCTCGACGGTCTTGCACAGCTTGACGCCGCCCTGGTAGCCGCTCTTGAAAGTGCCTTTGCCGCGGCCACCCGAATGAATCTGGGACTTGACCGCTATGAGATTGGCTCCGTCGGCCAGGAGTTGCGCAGCGATCTTCTGCGCTGCCTCGGGTGTGTCGCAGACGTCTCCTGCTGCCAACGGTACTCCGTATCGCCCCAGCAGTTGTCGGGCTTGGTATTCGTGAATGTTCATTGAAAAGTTTGAAGGGTAGGGACGCGGTAAACGCCAGCGTCGCACGCTTGCGCACGGACGTGCCAAATGTAGCTAAGGTAACCCATTAACGGTCTAACGCTCTAACACGTCCCGTGCCTTCAGCCCGGCTATTTTCGGTCTTTGATCTCCGTGTAGTGGTTCAGCGTCGGCCCGGTATAAATCTGGCGCGGACGGTAGATGCGAGTGGGAGTCTCCATGACTTCCTTATAGTTCGCGATCCAGCCCGGCATGCGTCCGATGGCGAACATCACGGTGAACATCTCCACCGGAATGCCGATGGCGCGCATGATGATGCCGCTGTAAAAGTCCACGTTGGGGTAAAGCTTGCGCTCGACAAAGTAGGAATCGCGCAGCACCGCGTCCTCCAGATGCTTGGCAATATCCAGCAGCGGGTCGCTGATATGCAGCTTGGTGAGCACATCGTCGCAGGCCTTCTTGATGATCTTGGCGCGGGGGTCATAATTCTTATAGACCCGGTGCCCAAAGCCCATCAACCGTTTGCCGCTGTTCTTGTCCTTGGCGGCGGCGATGAACTTCGAGCCGTCGTCGCCCGACTTGTGAATCTCCTCCAGCATCTCGAGCACGGCCTGGTTGGCGCCGCCGTGCAGCGGACCCCACAGGGCACAAACACCGGCCGCCGCGCTGGCGAACAGGTTGGCACGGCTCGAAGCCACCATGCGCACGGTGGCCGTCGAGCAGTTTTGCTCGTGGTCGGCGTGCAGCAGGAAGATCAAATCCAGGGCTTTGACCACTTCGGGCTTGAGGTCGTAATCCTGGTACGGGATCGAGAACATCATGTGCAGGAAGTTGGCCGTGTACTTCAGATCCGGCTTCGGATAAATGGCCGGCAATCCGCGCGACTTGCGATAGGCGAAGGCCGCAATCGTCCGTACTTTCGACAGCAGCCGGGCAGCCTGAACCACGAAGCTATCCCGCATCTCGCTGGTCAACAGCTCGGGGAAGAAGCAGCTCGAAGCGTTGATCATCGCGGAGAGAATGGCCATCGGGTGGGCGTTCGGCGGGAAGCCTTCGAAGTGGTATTTCACCGCCTCGTTCAACAGCTCGTTGGCGGTCAGCAGGTCCGAGAAACGCCTCAGCTCGGCGCTATTCGGCAGTTTGCCAAAGATGAGCAGGTGAGCGACCTCGATGAACGTGGATTTCTCCGCCAGTTCCTCGATGGGAATGCCGCGGTAACGCAGAATCCCCTGCTCCCCGTCAATGAACGTAATCTGGCTTTGGCAGGAACCCGTGTTGCCGTAGCCATCGTCCAGCGTGATATAGCCCGTTTGATTGCGCAGGGAGGAGATGTCCACCGAGCGTTCCCCTTCACTTCCTTCAATAATCGGAAGTTTGTAGCTCTTCCCGTCCAGTATGAGTTCGGCAGTTTTTTCCATAGACAACTTTCACTAAAGATTCAGAGGTGCGAAAATAATGTAGTCCCCGATGTTAAGGCAACCTTAAACCGTGCTTTTCTGCCACATTTTCTGTGGCCGTATTCCGAGGCTGGCAGGCGTTACCGCCAGCGCTCCGCCATGCCATAGTCTTAGTCACCAGCCCTGTGGCACCCCGCCGGTCGGGCCGCTCTTTGCTTGAAGTGCGCAAGCCGGACAGGCAGAGTTGGGGGACCGGAAATCGGCATAAAGAGTCTAATGAGCATTGTTACCAAGCACGGGGACCAGGGCACCACGATGTTGATGTATAATCGCCAGGTATCCAAATGCCATCCACGCGTGGAGGCTTACGGGGCGGTGGACGAGCTGAATGCAGCCATCGGAGTGGCCCGCGCGACAGCCGATGCCGAATATGTGGGGAAGAGCCTGACCGCGATTCAAAAGGATCTGGTGGTGCTGATGGGCGAACTGGCCACCGCGGTGGACGATTTGCCACGCTACGCGAAGGATGGTTATGCCTTGGTCGAGCCGGCCATGACTGCCCGGCTTGAGGGATTGGTTGGGGAAATCGAGGCGGCCAAGATCTCCCCCAGGGGTTGGGCTACGCCGGGAGCGAACGCGGTTTCGGCGGTGCTCGATGTCGCGCGCACCGTTTGCCGCCGTGCGGAAAGGCGCGCCTGCGCGTTGCAAGACGCCGGCCAGCTTCAGAACACAGAAATCGTGGTCTATCTGAATCGTCTGTCGGACCTGCTTTGGCTCTTCGCGAGGTGGGTGGAAGCAAAGCGGCAATGACCTGAACTCCAGGCCCCCTGCCTGTCCTTGCGCTTTCCCTGCGGGTTACTGTCGCAATCCCCTCCGGCCCTGCTGGCTTTTCAGTGGGGCTGGCCTCGGCCATCAACCCGCATTGAGATGGCTCTGGTGTGGCTTGAGGGTGGCTTTCAGGCGGAAACAGGCTCTGGTCTGAAGGCGGCGGAGAGGTAGCGGTCGTTGAGGGCTTTTTCTACTCAGGCCTACCGTCCTGAAACGGTTAGCCACGGCGGATCACCCCTTCCCGTTGGGGGTGACCCGCACGTGCGATTCTTCGATTTTGCGGCTCTCGGTAGCCGGTGCTACCGCCCGCGCAGTTACTTCTGGTCGTCCAGCTTCGCTTCGTCGGCGGCGTCGAAGGCGTGCTGGAGGGCAACGAGGTCTTCGCCCGGCTTCAGGGCATCCAGCACGGCCTGCTCGGCCTTGAGCTGCTCGTTGGAGTAGTTGGCGGCCTTGACGGACAAGCCAATGCGCCGGTCGCTCTTGTCGATCTTGATGACGCGCGCAGTGACTTCCTGGCCGACCTTGAGGACGTTCTTGATCTTGTCGATGCGTTCCTCGCTGATCTGCGAGATGTGCACGAGGCCGTCAATCTCATGCTGCAAGCCGATGAACGCGCCGAAGCTCGCAAGCTTGGTAACGCTCCCGGTAACCAGGTCGCCGACTTTGTAGAGCTGGTCGATGCCTTCCCACGGATCGGTCAGAAGTTGCTTCATGCCGACCGCGATACGCTGGTTGGCCTTGTCCACCTCGAGCACGATGGCCTCGACGTCGTCGCCCTTCTTGAGCACTTCCGAGGGGTGATTGATCTTGCGGGTCCAGGACATATCCGAGACGTGGATCATGCCGTCCAAACCTTCTTCCAGCTCGATGAAGGCGCCGTAGCTGGTGAGGTTGCGAATCTTGCCCTTGACGCGGGTGCCGGCCGGGTATTTATCCATAGCCTGCTCCCACGGGTTGGTTTCGAGCTGGCGAATGCCGAGGGAGATCTTCTGCTCCTCGCGGTTGATGCCGAGGACCACGGCCTCGATCTCCTGGTCCGGCTTGAGCATGTCGGACGGTTTGGCCACGCGCTTGGTCCAGGACAGTTCGGTGACGTGCACCAGTCCTTCGACGCCCGGCTCCAGTTCCACAAACGCACCGTAGGGAACCAGGTTGACCACGCGGCCTTTGACCTTTGCGCCCACGGGGTACTTCTGCTCGATCGAGTCCCACGGGTTGGCCAGCTTCTGCTTGAGGCCCAGGCTGACGCGTCCTTTCTCGCGATTGATGTCCAGCACCACCACGTCGAGGTCCTGGCCGACCTTAAGGATCTCGGAAGGATGGCCGATGCGGCCCCAGCTCATGTCCGTGATGTGCAGGAGACCGTCGATGCCGTTGAGATCGATGAAGGCGCCGAAATCGGTGATATTCTTGACCGTGCCTTTGCGGATATCTCCAGGGGTCATGTCGGAGAGCAGCTTCTCGCGGCGCTCGGTGCGCTCCTGCTCGATCAGCTCGCGGCGGGACAGGACGATGTTCTGCCGTTCCTGGTTGATCTTGACGACCTTGAAATCATAGGTGTTGCCGACGTATTGAGCGAGGTTCTTCGGAACCAGGATGTCGATCTGTGAGGCCGGCAGGAAGGCTTCCACGCCGATGTTGACCAGCAAGCCGCCTTTGACGATGGCTTTGACTTTTCCGGCGATGGTGCCGCCTTCGTTGCAGATGGTGAGGATGCGTTCCCAGTTCTGCTTAAACTCGGCCTTCTCCTTGGAGAGAATGACCATGCCCTCCTTGTCTTCGAGCTTTTCAATGAGGACGTCGATCTGATCGCCGACCTTGACGGTTTTGATGTCCTCGAACTCGTTTGCCGAGATGACGCCCTCGCTCTTGTAGCCAATGTCCACGAGGACTTCTTTGGGGCGGACTTCGATGATGGTTCCTTTGACGATATTGCCGGCGGCGGAGGGCAGCTTGCCCGATTGCCGTAGGGCCTCTTCCATGGTTAGCATAATATGACGACTAACTTACTTGCAGTGAACTAGCGGGAGTCTTGGTCAGCGCAGGGCTTTCCGAAGCTCCATTGCCTAACGGTCCAGTCGTTGCGGTGGCAACGGAGGTTAGAGGTTAGGTTTTTCGTTAACTTCTCTTTCTCAGCCTTAATGGACATCCGTACACACGGCGCCCCGGCAAGGCCAAAGATAGGCGGTTGGAGCGGGGATGCAAGCGGAAAATGAGGCATTTTGCATTCTGCATTCTGACTTCGCTGGTGGTCCGTGGTCCGTAGTCCGCAGTCCGTCTTCAGGCTTTGTGGGAGCCTTGTAGTCGCATGGGGGTGGCTTTGAGGTCGCATGGGGGTGGCTTTGAGGTCGCATGGGGGTGGCTTTGGGGTCGCATGGGGGTAGCTTTGGGGTCGCATGGGGGTGGCTTTGATGTCGCATGGGGGTGGCTTTGGGGTGGCTACCGCTTTGCCCGGCCTTTTGTGGATTCCATCGGGTTCAAAGCGTGGGGCCTCCTCTCCCCGATCCTCCAGAGGGACCTCCACCGAACTCATGGTGGCAGTAACAAGAAGCGCCGGCGGGGGCTTTCATTTTTCCGATTTATTTGCGTGACAGCCGCCGCGGGCCGATTATAGTTCTTGATCCTTGGACGACCCTATCGTCTAGCGGTTAGGACACCGCCCTTTCACGGCGGTTGCACGGGTTCGAGTCCCGTTAGGGTCGCCACCTCCCCAACGACACCGGGGCAGGTGGGCGAGTTCCAGGCTTTGTAGGAGCCTTATAGACGCATTAGGGTGGCCTTGCGCCCCTATTTCAGCTTTCCGGTTTCTGCCTTCAGCCTTCTCCCCGAGGTGGCTTTGCGGCTCCGCCCATTTCTGCTTTTCCGAGAGTGTGGCCTTTGCGCTTATCGCGTTCGATGTTCGAAGTTGGATGTTGGGAAAGAAGGGTTGTCACCACGAAATACAAACAAACTGCTCCAGACACTCCCGCACCACCGAGGACTTCGTTGTCCGCCGCGCCCGGCTTTCCTTTTCCAACCGTAGGAGCAAATGCTCTGGAAGATTCAACGAGATTGTCGTCATCGGTCTAGGTAATACGCCCCTCGCTCGGAGCAATACCGCCATGAATTCTGCGAGATTACCCACGACGCGCACACTTCCAACCTCCGGTTCGAGCCGTTTCATGAAACAGGCCGTGAAAGGACTTGCTATGACAGAGCGTGTGGTGTAATTTACACCACATGACGAAAGACTGGTAACCGCAATTGATATGAACTTCGGCGAATTGATCAAGCAGTTACGCATTACGAAACAGTTAACCCTCCGACAATGCTGCTCCGACCTCGGCGTTGACCCAAGCAATTGGAGCAAGATGGAGCGCGGAGTCACCCCGCCGCCCAAGGACATCAGCCTGCTCGAACGTTGGGCCAAGTTCTTCGGCGTGGTCAGAGATAAGCAGCAAGAGTTCTTCGATCTCGCCGCCATAGCGCGCAGCGAGCTTCCTGCTGATGTGGCCTCTGACGACCGGGTGCTTGCCGCTTTGCCCGCGTTTTTCCGTGCGGTGCGCGGTTCTGAGCTCGATGGCGACAAGCTCAAGGAGTTCATCGAAGACATCCGAGCGCTTCATAGCCCAGACCAGAAATCCAAGGGATGAACGGCAAGGAATTACAACATGGAGCAAGCGGCCAACGAGTTCGCCGGGCGGCTGCTGGTTCCCGTAGAGCGGTTGCAGCAGTTTTATGATGAGTTCGCCGTCCAATTCGACGCGAAACTCCCGCACTGGCGCTCTTACGAGGGCGTTCGATCAGCCTTCGCTGACAGCGTTGCGGTCAAATTCGGGGTTAATGCCCAAGTCATCGAAGTTCGGCTCGACCGCGAGGGCATCTGGCTCGCCACGTAGCTGAGCCTGCCGGGCGGCGGTGTCCGCCAGACGCTTGACGGCAAGCGTTCCAGTGGCAGTTCTGCGCGAGACGGAGCAGCTTGTCGTCGCGCTTAAGGTAAGCCACCAGCGGCCCCGCTTCCGCAATTACCGTTTCCATGAGCCGTAACCGGCCAGATGCTTTTTGTTCGCCGCAAGGTCGCGCGGCCCGCCGTGCGTGCTGCCGCACAGATCGCGGCTTAGTTCGTATAGGGTTGAACCGCAAGCGGCGTGGGGTTGGGTCGCCTTCAGGCGGTTCTCCAGTGTTTCCCGCACGAATCGTGCGGGAGTCTTCCCGAAGCGTCGAGCGGTCAGGGTCAACTGGTCCTTCAAGCCGTTTGGCAGTTGGAGCGTCGAGGTGTGCTCATGCGGCCAATCTACCCGCCTGTCAGCCGCGACCTGATTACTGATCACTGATTACTGATCACCGGCCCCTTCCCGCCTTCCCGCCTTCGCTGTTACCCCCCCCTTTCGGTCCCCCGCCTTCCGTCCTCCGCCCTCTGTCGTCTGATTTCAGCGTTTCAGTGGGCATTGGGTCCCGTAACATTTAAGCCGCCAGCGATTACGCCGATTGACGGAAGCAATACTTGCACTACTCTCTTCGTATGACTGCGCACATCTATAATCGCGGCCAGATGGTCATTCCGGCCAAGGCCAGGAGAGAGGCTTGCATTAGCGAGGGGGACGTTGTTTCGGTCCAAATCCAGGGTGACGGCCGGCTCTTGCTTGTCCGGCTCGAGCTCCCGAAACCGGCCCTGCCCGAGAATGCCCGGCTGATCCAGCGCAAGGGCACGCACCCAGTCATCAAGGGCGCCCGCCAGCCAACCGAGCAGGAACTCAAAGAAGCCTTAGCCGACTTTCCATGAAATACCTGCTC
>CAIWJG010000885.1 GCA_903912925.1 uncultured Verrucomicrobia subdivision 3 bacterium
CTGTTGCTAGCCAGGCGGTAGCCACCTCAATGCGACCTCAAAGCCACCCTCATGCGACCCCCATGCGACCCCCATGCGACCCCCATGCGACCCCCATGCGACCCTCATGCGACCCTCATGCGACCCTCATGCGCCAACAAAGCCTGGAGACGGACCACGGACGACAGGGGGAAAGCTGAAAAGGGATAACGGGACTGCGGACCACAGACCACCTGAAAGCGAATTCAGACTACCGCCTGAAGAATGCACACGGCCAGTGACAAAGTCGGTTATAAGGGCTCCAATTTGAAGCTGTAGGAGACGACGTAAGGAGTCTCTAATCAGCACGTTCCGAATAACCCGAGGTGTGGGTAGCAGGCCAAGAGATCAGAGATTTCTAACGTCGTCTCCTACAATGACTTGAGAAGACTTTGTCACTGGCCCTGGAAGAATGCAGAAGTGAAAGCAGAAGGCGGTCCATCCTCCGGAGTGCTGTCCACCCATTATGCAGAGATTTCCGGTCGGGGCGTACGAGCGCGGGAGGGCTTTGGGCATCCGTGTGATCCTGCCGTCTGCGGCTAAAGATTCGTTCCCGTGGCGCCACCTCGCAGTTCCACGGCTTCACGGCAGATATCGGCGAACGTCTGGGCAAAGGCCCGCGAACGACCGGCATACTGCTCCGCGGCGCGCTGTTCCAGCTCGCGATTGGGACCGGCCGGATATGAATCCCAGGCTTTCGCCATCATCTCCGCCAGCATCGCCGCATTCTTCGGCTTAAAATATAGGGTGGCTGGAGGATCCTGCTCGCGGTGCACTTCCAAATCCGATAGCACCATCGGCTTGCCGATGGTCTTGGTTTCTTCGACGGTAGTGCTCCAGCCCTCGTACAATGACGGGTTCAGCACGCAGCAGGCCTGCCGAATCAAGGCATGAACATCATCAAAATCCACCATTCCCAGGATAAAGATGCGGTCGGACAGGCCGTTTTCCTTGATATACTGAAATAGGCGGTCCTTGTGCCCGGAGTGGCGCCCACCCGAGAGATTCCCGGAACAGACCAGGGAGATGCGCCGATTTTCCTGAGCTAGCAGCCTGACCGCCGCAAACGCCGTCAGGTGGTCCTTGTGCACCCAGAGTTGGTTGGGCAAATAGATGAATTTGTCCGGCAGCCGGTATTTGGGCACCACATAGGCAGGATCCGTTTTCATGACCTCCGGCGGCAAATGGGCCACAAATCTCAGAATGCGGGCTTTCGGGGCCTGGGCCGGATGCAGGCCCTGGAAACATTTCCGGGCATGGTCGCTGCTAAAGACCATCAGGGTGCAGTTCCGGGCCATGCGTTTGACACAGAGCTCGCGCAGCAGGATGTCCTTGCGCGTGAAGAATTCCGGCAGATGGACATGCTGAAAATCGGGGAACCATCCCACGCTGGGCAGCGTGAACTTCTGCGTCAATCCCTGCCCGAAGACGGCCTGAATGTGCCGGGCGCGGAAGGCTTTTTCGAACTTGCGGGCGTCCAGCACGTCGCCCCCGGCCAGGAGCGACCAGCCCCGGCGGATCAACTCACGGAGCGGCCGGCCGGCGCCGCCGAACGGCTCCACCTCGATGGTGTCATCGAAAAATGAAGAGACCCAATCCTGCCCCTTTGGCCCCGAACCCCATTTGCGGACCAGAACCAGAGCTATTTGCTCCGGGATGGTGGTTTTGACCGCCTGCGCCAGGTTCCGGAGATAGGTGAGTCCGCCGGTCCAGCCAGCCCCGCCCATATCGAATACGCCGACTTTCATGTTTCCGGGATTTCGACCAGCGGCAAGGATCGCAGCAGCTCCAGCTCTTGGGCCGGGTTCAGGTAGGCCCCGTTTCCCTTGCGATCCAGCGACTCCCGGAACTTGCCGGCGCAATAGGCTTCTTCCGCCGTCAAAGCCGGCAGGGAGGCGGGACGCAGGTCTTTTCGCACCCAGAAGGCGTTGTTGCCATAGCTGTTGCAGCAGACCAGGTCATAACCTTTCTGCCGCGCCAGGAACCAAAGGGCTTTGAGCGAGGCGCCGTAATAAATATTGGAGTAGTGGGCCTTTGTGCGCACGAAATCTTCCTGGTAGGGCACGGTGACAGCCCATGATGGGCCAAAGCGATAGTTGTATTCCGTGATCACCAGCGCCGGTTCGACGGCTTGAATCGCCTGCCATATCCAATAATCGTTGCCATCAATATCAATCGAGAGCAACCCAATCGTCCGGCCTGGCAAATGCTCTTCGAGGAGGCGGTTGATATTGCTGGTCTTGATAAATGCGCAAACGGCTTGCAGGTCATGCCGGTAATGAATCGGGGCCCGCCGAATGTAATCGATGTGCTCGGGCGAGCCGTCCATGACCAGGCCTGACCAATTATCTTTGAGCAGCAGAAACCGGGTATTGGACTCCACGTAGTTCTGAACTCCAAATTCCACAAAAATATGCTGCGCGATCGGAACTGTCCGGACCAGGTGCTGGATGAGTCCGTCATCCCCGGCCTGGGAAAAGACCTGGAACTCGCAGCCGCGAGGGAAGGGGGCGTTTTCGCTGAGTCTGGTTTGAACGCAGCCCAGCTCGAAAGTCATCTGGTCCAGCCGCGCTTGCATGGACTTGAGCGCCAGCGGCATGCGCAGCCAGGCCCGGATATAGGCGAGCAAGTTGGCCTGGGAGAACTTCATAGGCGGGGAAGCAGATTTTCGTATTGCAACAGCTCTTTCATTCCGGTGCGCAAAGGCATTTCCGGTTGCCAGGAGAGCAGGCGGCCCAGCCGGCCAATATCGGCCTTCTGCACCAGTTTGTCGGCCTGCCGGAAACGGGCCAGGTCCACCGTCACCTCGATGGGTTCGCCCAGCAATTCGGAAATCAAACCGACGAGTTCGTCCACGGAAGCATCCTGCCCGCTGGCGATATTCACTGTTTGGCACGAGCCCGGCGGCTGGTGGGCCAGCCCGCGCAGGCTCCGGGCGCAGTCGGCCGTGTGGACATAATCCCGGCGCGGTTTGGTGTTGCCCAGAGACAGGGATCGACCGTGCCGAAGCTGGCTGATGATTTCCGGCACAATATGGGCGTTGGTTTCCCGCGGACCATAGTTGTTGAAGAGCCGGCAAACGGTGACGCGCAGCTTGCTGGTGCGGGCCTGCCAGCGGCACAGCTCCTCACCGAACCATTTGCTCCAACCATAGATATCCACCGGCCCCACCGCGCTCTCCTCGTTCAGGGGCAGCGGCGAATCGGCGTAGATGGCGCCGCTGGAGGCGTACAGGAAATGCTCGACCCCGGCGGCCGCGCAGGCGCGCAGCAGGCCCATGGTGGCCTCGACGTTCACCCGCAAGGTGCGCTCGGGGTTGGCATTGCATTCCGGTATAAAGTGGATGGCGGCAAGATGATAAACGATTTGGGGCTTCAGCTCGGCCAGGATTTCCGACACGCGCTCCGGGGAGGTCAGGTCCACCTCAACCACTCGCGCGCGGGCCAGATCACCGATATCGGGCGCCACGCGGTTCCGGTTATCAAGCACCACCAATTCTTCATTGGCTCGCAGCAACTGGCGGACCAGTTCATTCCCGATAAAACCCAGACCGCCGGTAACAACATTCATATCAGTCAGGATTCTTGAAGAAACGCAGCTCCAACTCAATCAATAAAACTCAATCAATAAAAGACCGGCCATTGACCGGGCGTCGGCAAACCCCCTACAATGGCGGTGGATTGACGCGCGTGAATCTCAGGAACCAATGCGAATAGCTTTTCGGCTCATAGGCGGCCTGGCTTGGCTGCTACTGCTCCCTATTCCGGCCAGAGGCGAGCCCTATACGCCCACCAACCAATGGACGTTGGACCTCGGCAGCCTCGCCGTCTCGGCCCCGGCGGTGGGGACGGATGGAACAATCTATGCCGGCACGTGGAACGGCCGGCTGTGGGCGCTTAACCCGGACGGATCACGCAAGTGGATCTTCCAGGCGCGCAACGAAATCAGGTCGGCAACCGCCATCGGTCCGGATGGGACGCTCTATTTCGGCTGCCGCGACCGGAGACTTTATGCCGTGCGGGCCGACGGCAAGCCGCGGTGGGAGTTCAAGACGGGCGGCTGGGTGGACTCCTCGCCGGCGCTAGCGCATGACGGCACGATCTATTTCGGGTCGTGGGACAAGAGCTTCTACGCGTTGAACCAGGACGGCACGAAGCGCTGGCAGTTCACGACTCCCGGCGAGATCGATTCATCGCCGGCGATCGGCGCGGATGGAACCATCTACTTCGGCTCGCACGACCGGAAGTTCTACGCACTCGCACCTGACGGACGGAAGAAATGGGAGTTTGCCACCGGCGGCCCCATTATCTCGTCGCCGGCGCTGAGCAAAGCCCAAGGCATGTACTTCACCTCGGTGGACGGCTGCCTCTATGCGCTCAATCTGGACGGCAGCCTGCGCTGGCGGCTGCGCACCGGAGGCATCGCGGAATCGTCTCCGGTCATCGGCCTGGACGGAACGATTTACGTGGGAGTTTTGGAGCACCTATGGGCCATCGACCCTGACGGCAAGAAGAAGTGGGGGCTAACCGGCGGCGCGTCTGCTCCGTGGCAAGCCAGCCCGGTCGTTTTGGCGGACGGGACCATTCTTTGTTACTGGGGTAGTGCGCTGTGGGCTTTCAGTGCGGAGCGGGTCGGGCTGTGGGGGTACCCTGTGAATCACTCGTACGGTTCGCCCGCGGTGGGGCCGACGGGAACCATCTATGTGCTCAACGGCCACAAGATGATAGGCGGCTTCTCGGCGCTGCCCAACGGCGTGCTGCTGGCGCCCTCGCCCTGGCCCAAATTCCGCGGCAATGCGAGAAACACCGGAAACATCCTGGATGCCCTTCCTTGACTTTCTGGCCGACCTCGGTATTTCTACGGCTGGCCGCTGGGGGCTGGGGCGGTCCAGTGGCCCGCCAAATCAGTAGCGAATGGCAAACCAAGCGATGCGGACTCTAATCACAGGCGTCACCGGAATGATTGGCTCTCACTTTGCGAGGGCCACGCGAGCCAGGGGCTGGCCAACCTTCGGCCTGGCCCGTAACAGCGCCGCCATGCGGCTGGCGGCCCTTCCTGACCCCAACCTCTTCTTTTGCGACATTCTCGACCGCGACGCCCTGGCGGACGTTTTTAACCGGGTCAACCCGGAGCTGGTGATCCACCTGGCGGCCCAGGCGTTCAACGGGATTTCCTGGCAGATGGAGGAGACCACGCACCACACCAACTATCTGGGCACTTATCACGTCCTGCGCGCCTGCCGGTTGCTCGCGCCGCAGGCGAAAGTCCTGCTCGCGTGCAGCAGCGCCGGCTACGGCGATGTCACCCCGGCCGACAACCCGCTGCACGAAGCGCGGCCGCTCAAACCCATCACGCCCTACGGGGTGAGCAAGGCCGCCACCGAGGCGCTGGGTTACCAGTACTTCGCCAATTACCGCCTGGCCGTGGCCTTGCCGCGATTGTTCATCCACGTCGGCACGGGACACCCGCCCGCCACCGCCATCCAGAATTTCGCGCGGCAACTCGCGCTGATCCGCAAGGGCAAGCTCGAGCCGGTGATCAAAGTCGGCCGGCTGGACACGGCGCGCGATTTCATCGATGTGCGCGATGGCGTTGCCGCGATGATGCTGATGATCGAGAAGGGCTGCTTTGGCCAGCCGACGAACGTCTGCACCGGCCAGGCGCACAAGATTTCCGACATCCTGGAGCTGTTGTTGGACATCTCCAGGCTGGACGTCCAGGTGGTCGCCGATCCGGCGCTGATGCGTCCGTCCGACGAGCCGCTCCTGCTCGGCGACAATTCCCGGATCCGCGCCCTGGGCTGGCAGCAACAATACTCGATGCGCACTACGTTGGAAGCCGTGTATGAAGACTGGTTGCAACGCATCTGAGCCGCACCGGCGACCGCCGCACGCATGAATGGTTTCACCTCGCTGAGTGTCATTCTCCCGATCATCAACGAGACCCGTTCCCTGGAGGAAACGGTGGCGATCATCTCGGACACCTGCCCGCCGGAAGCCATCCGGGAGTATCTCATCGTCTATTGCCAGCGCACCACCCCGGAGAGTGTGGGCGTGGCGCGCGGGCTCGCCGCGCGGCTCGGTAATCGCTGCGTGCTTTACGAGCAGAAGCTGCCGTTCATCGGCGGGGCGATGCGCGAGGCGTTTGATCTCGCGCGCGGCAGCCACGTGGTGATGATGTCCACCGACCTCGAAACCGACCCGGCGCTCATCCAGGTGTTCATCGCCGAAGCCAGGAAGACCCCGGACGATATCATCACCGCCTCGCGTTGGATCAGCGGCGGTGGATTCAAAGACTATCATCGCGCCAAGCTGCTGTTCAACTGGGCCTTTCAAAGGGTGTTTGCCGCGATTTATGGCTGTCGGCTGACGGATCTGACCTACGCTTTCCGGATCTTTCCCACGGCGCTGGTTCAAGCCATTGCGTGGGAGGAATTGAAACATCCTTTCTTCCTCGAAACCGTGCTCAAGCCGTTGCGGCTGGGCGTGCGCGTCCGCGAAGTGCCGGCCTGGTGGAAGGCGCGCAGCGAAGGTGCGTCGCAGAATCCGTTCTGGTACAATTTCGTTTATCTCCGGATTGCGCTGCGCGTGCGATTCCGTTCGCCCGAGCGCCTGTGGCGCCGCCCGACCGAAGTCCCCCCAACCTGCCCGCCCGGCCACACCCGGCCCCCGAGGACATTTTGAACATCCCCATGCTTCACGCCGTCGTTACCACGATTCACCCCCCCTCCGCCTCGGTGCGCACGCTTTGCCGCGCACTACGGCCGCTCAACGCCAGCCTCCTGATCGTTGGCGATCGGAAGGGGCCCAGCAAATATCCGCTCGCCGGCACCGAGCTGCTGACGCTGGAACAGCAGCTCGCCTTGCCGCTGCGGCTGCCGCGGCTCCTGCCGTTGAACCATTATGTTCGCAAGAACCTCGGCTACCTGGTTCTCATCAGCCGCGGTGCGGAGTGCCTTTATGAAGCGGACGACGACAATTGCCCAATGGGCGAGTGGCAGCCGCGCTGCCAGAAGGTTAAAGCCCGCGAAATCCACCGCCCGAAATGGTTTAACGTATTCCGTCATTTCAGCGACGAGCGGATCTGGCCGCGCGGCTTTCCACTGACTGAAATTGTGACCAGCAACCAACGGAAGACGCGCATCCGCACACCCTGGGCTACCGTTGACAGTTTCATTCAACAAGGAATGGTGGATCTGCATCCCGATGTGGACGCGATCTGGAGATTGGTGATGGAAAAGCCCTTTCATTTCCAGGACGCCGACAGCGTGGCGTTGATGCCCGGCGTCTGGTGTCCCTTCAACAGCCAGAACACCTGGTGGTTTCCCGCCGCGTATCCCCTGTTGTATTTGCCGAGCCATTGCACATTCCGCATGACCGACATCTGGCGCAGCTTCGTGGCGCAACGCTGTTTGTGGGCCATGGATGGCGTGGTGACCTTCCACGCCGCGGATGTCATCCAGCGCCGCAACCTCCACAGCTTATTGCAGGATTTTCGGGACGAAGTCCCCGGCTATCTGGCGAATGAGGAAATCTGCCGCACGCTGGAGGATCTCAAGCTGCAGCGCGGGCCGGAAGCGGCGGGAGAGAATCTGATCCGCTGCTACGAAGCGCTCGTGGCGCAGGAAGTATTCCCCAGGAAAGAATTGCCGCTGGTGCGGGCCTGGTTGAAGGATCTCGACGCGATTGCACGCGGTCTGGCCCTCTGACTAAGCCGCATCGATGCAGTCGGGCGCCCCGTTCCCCCTCACCCTGACCCTCTCCCCAGGGGAGAGGGAAATGCTTTCGTCCGCCTGGTAATACTGACCGAACAGTGAACATTTGCCAGCGCTGCCAAGGGTTCTCCCTCTCCCTGAGGGAGAGGGCTGGGGTGAGGGGGAAGGCCGCTTCCTACTGAATAGTTAGGCTAAGTTGGCCGGCGCAATTACTTGTCCGCCGGCGCGGCTCTGCTAGCCTCGGGCCACATGCGCAATGATTTCCTGTGGGCACTGGCGTTGCTGGCCTGGCCGGCCGTGGCCGCGGAATACAAATTTGATTTCGCTGAAGTGCGAGAGAACCAGACTCCGCCCGGGTTTCGAAGCGTCGTGACTGGCGCGGGCAAGCCGGGCGATTGGCGGGTCATCATGGACGAGGTGCCGCCGCTGCTGCAGGCGCTCAATCCGCGCGCGCCGGCGGTCGCCAAGCAGGCCGTGCTCGCCCAACTGTCCCAGGACCCCACCGATGAACACTTCCCCCTGCTCATCTACGAGGATCAAATCATCAGCGACTTCACCCTCACCACGCGCTTCAAGACGGTCAAAGGCGTCGAGGAGAAAATGGCGGGCATCGCGTTCCGCATTCAGAACCCGACCAACTACTATGTGGTGCGCGCCAGTTCCCTGGGCAATAACTTGCGGTTCTACAAAGTGTCTAATGGCCAGCGCGGCCCGCTGGTCGGACCGGACGTGCCCGTGCCCAGCGGCGTCTGGCACGATCTGACGATTGAGTGCAAGGGCAACACCATCCGCTGCCGGTTCAACGGCAAAGATCTCATTACGGCGACCGACAAGATCAATCCCTTCACCAACGGGAAGATCGGTTTCTGGACCAAGTCCGACTCCGTGAGCTATTTCGCCGATGCCCGGCTGGTGTATAAGCCGCACGAAGCGCCGGCGCAGGGGCTCGTGCGCGACATGCTCAATAAGTACCCGCGGCTCCTCGGCCTCCAGGTCTATGTCCTGGGGGATGACCCGCAGGCGCCGCGCCTGGTGGCCAGCAAGAACACCAACGAGGTGAACCGGGTGGGGGGCAAGGTCGAACAGGACGTTATCCAGCAGGGCACCCCCTATTACGGGAACGAAAAGGATTTCGTATCCGTGGTGCTGCCGCTGCGGGACCGCAACGGGGACTGCGTCGCCGCCGTGCGCGTGATCATGAAGACCTTTGCGGGCCAAACCGAGCAAAACGCTTTCGCGCGCGCGATGCCGGTCGTCCGGGAAATACAGGGCCGGTTCAGCACCCTGCAGGACCTGGTACAATAGCGAGGTTAGGTGAGATTAGGGATCAAGAACATACTAAACTACCCTTAAAGGCTTAATCGTTATGTCCCACCATGGCAGTTCGTCTGAACGCGACAACCGCTTTTCAAGCTCCC
>CAIWJG010000886.1 GCA_903912925.1 uncultured Verrucomicrobia subdivision 3 bacterium
CGCAACTCGATCGTCCCCGCCAGCGCCGCGCCGTCACCGGGAAACTGAACCGCGGCCGTCACGCGGCCCGCAGAGTCCACGACCTGCGAAATCCCGGAACTGGCCAAACGGAAGATCGGCAGGCCGAACTCGGCAGCCCGAGTCGGGGCAATGCGCGCAACTCCGTCAGAGCATCGCCCGAGAGCGTGCTGCCCCGGGAGGCAGATCGGTTCCACTGACCCCAGGTTCTACGCCATCCGGGGCCGCGAGTCCAGGAGAATACGTCCAAACTCCAGAGAGCCGGTGGTTTCCCACCGGCTCCCCCACAGTCCCGTACTAGCCCAATTAAGGCCTATAATGTGGCGCGCCACATTATAGGCCATATGTGGCCAAGGAGAAAATGTGGCGTAGAGGGCCAGAAAGGCCGCATTTATTGGGGTTTCCGGATCTTCCACGCCACATTTTATTTCGACTGCGGGAATCGTCACAGACCTCGCTCGGGGAGGACCGGGTCGCCTCTGGAAAGGCCACCGGTTGGTGACCGCGGAGAAGTCGAACGTCCAGCGGACGCGGGCCCAGCCGGGTAGGGCGGTGAAAGTCCGCCTCTGTGCGGTAATGAATCGTGCGGTATCGAACCGTAACTGCGTCGCAGCAATGCGGGGTGGAGAGCAACGGAACGAGAACGACCAGTCCGTAACACAGGCTTCCCGTGTGGGGAGCCGCCGTGAACTCGATTCGGTCGGCGTGGTTGGCCATCCAGACTTTCCTATGGATGCTTGGGACCTGGTTAACTTCTCGCGCTGCCCCCGCCGTTGGGTCTTAGGCACACCCCCCGTGCTCAAACCCAAAGTCTCTTGCAGCGAAGTAATTCGCCTCCTGGCCCTCTGCGGACAAGACGCCATCAATACCTACGCCCAGCGACCCGCCGACTTCACCTTTACCCGGCTCGAATGCACATCATGCGGCAGCGTTAGCACCTCCAGGGTGTGCCGCAATTGCGGCCGGGCCCGAACATCCAGGACCGACATTCGCGCCTGGAACGGGAGTTCACGCTTCTGCACCTCTTGGACCGCCGAGCAGGTATCGAACTGCCGCCGAGTTGTCCCCGCTGAAGTTTGGGAACGCGCCACCGCAGCCCGCACCGCAATCTCGAACGACCGCGCAGCGACAGATCTCATCAACAGCTCCGTTCACCAGGTCGAGCTTTCCGGCGCGTGGCTCGACCCCGCCACCAGCCGCACTATCCCACTCCGTACCGTGCTCAGTTGCGTCCCCGACCCCTACCAGGGAATCTATGGCGACTGCCTTGGATCACTCGTGCTGACGTACGACGCTTCGTCCCCCGCCTGGGACAATCCCGCCATGAACCGCTCCGCCCACATCGTCGCAGCCCTCAAGCAGCAGCTTCACAACTTCACGGACTCCTGGTCGATCAGCAAGTGAATGATGACGTTCTGGGACAGACCGTAGCGTTTAGAGAACGATTGGAGCGTGGTGAACTGGAGCGGTTGCAGGTGGTAGTTCACCTGGTGTGTCTGCCTGGGGGGTGTGGGTGAGAGGAGGGGGGCACTTAACTGCTGAGGAGGCGGGAGCTGAGGAACTTCGTTCGTGTTGACCATACAATATGACACTAGCGTTACTATGCTGGCGCCGTGCGAATCTCTGGCATGCAAAAGGGCTAGTTAGAGGTGCCCTGCAAGCTCCGGATACAGATCATGGCGCTTAAGCCCGGTCAAATTATCAAAGGGTTTGTTTCTGTCAAATAAATCTTTGGGGGGTGTATTAGATGGGTATTATTAAGAGCGGCTAATGGAAATGCGGGTTTGAGCCGCGTAAGCAAAGGGTGTCGTTTTGCGGGTGTGAGAAAACGCAGCCGGTGCAACTAATAGTGTTTAGGGCGGTGATGAAAATAGTTTGGGGGTGGGAGTGCTTTCGTCGTACGCCCTAAGGGGCAGTTGACTTCCAGCGCAAGGCGCGAAGACACAGATTCAGGAGCGACGTGGAATCCGACCGGCGCGCCCATTGGTTGGTGGGCTTCCGCCGCCTCTTCGGCGAATGGAACCAAACTGGTCGCGGCGGCGGGAAACGTCGCGGCTGGCAGTCCTGGCCTGATTTATACTTCGACCGACTCGGGAAGGCCGCGCTCCCTGGACGAAATGCGCTGACATTCACCCGGCCACGAGCTACCCTGTTTTGCAGTATATGACGCAACGGTTTAATTCTATCGCCTCCGTGGTGGCCGACTTGCAACAGGGCAAGATGGTCATCGTGGTGGACGACGCTGACCGCGAGAACGAAGGCGACTTAATCATGGCCGGGCAGTTCGTGACGCCCGCGGCCGTGAATTTCATGGCCAAGCACGGGCGCGGGCTGATCTGCGTGCCGACGACGTCCGAGCGCCTCCAGCAACTGGGCATCGAGCGCATGGTGCATCAGAACCGCGAGAGTTTTAAGACGGACTTCCAGGTGAGCGTGGATGCCGCGCGCGGCATCACCACCGGCATCAGCGCGGGCGACCGGGCGGAGACGATCCGGATCATGGCGGAGCCCACCGCGGTGCCGGAGGACCTGGCGCAGCCGGGGCACGTGTTTCCACTGCGCGCGCAGCGGGGCGGCGTGCTGCAGCGCGCCGGTCACACCGAGGCCGCGGTGGACCTGGTGCATTTGGCGGGCTGCCGGCCCATCGGCGTGATCTGTGAGATCATGAACGACGACGGCTCGATGGCGCGGCTGCCGGAGCTAGTGAAGTTTGCCAAAAAGCACCGGCTCAAGATTTGCTCCATCGCCGACCTGATCCAGTTCCGCCGCGAGCGGGAGAAGCTGGTGGAGCGTGTGGAGGTGGTGAAGCTTCCAACGGAATACGGGGACTTTGATCTCTACCTTTACCGGTCGAAGCTGGACAACCTACACCACCTGGCGCTGGTATGTGGCGAGGTGGTGGGCAAGCGCAACGTGCTGGTGCGCGTCCACAGCGAGTGTTTGACGGGCGACGTGTTTGGGTCGCGCCGATGCGATTGCGGGCCGCAGTTGCACCAGGCAATGCGACTGGTGGCGGCAGCAGGCTGCGGGGTAGTGGTCTATATGCGACAGGAAGGCCGCGGCATCGGCTTGGGGCCGAAGATCAAGGCCTACAAATTGCAGGAGCAGGGTTACGACACCGTGGAGGCCAACGAGAAGCTTGGCTTCGATATGGACCTGCGCGAGTACGGCCTGGGCGCGCAAATCCTGACCGACCTGGGCCTCAAGACGATCCGGCTGCTGACGAACAATCCGCGCAAGCTGGTGGGCCTGGAAGGCTACGGTTTGGAAATCGTCGAGCAGGTGCCGATCCGAGTGAAACCCAACCCGCACAACGCGCGCTATCTCGAGACCAAGCGCAAGAAGCTGGGGCATCTGCTCTAGCAAGAAAGCAGGAATTGGGAAAGCAGCCCAGTGAAGTAGCAGGAAGACTTCACGGGCCAAGGAAAGCAGAAATCCAAAGGCCCGCGCTTTCCATTCCGCCCTTTCTTATTTGAACGGGAATCGGGGAAGGTTAGACCCGACTGCCGTCGGGTGCTACTTTCTTATTTCTGCTTTCATTTTTGGAGTATGGGAGTATCAAAACGATATGTTGAAGGCCATTAAGGTAAGAACGTTCCACGCCGGTGACGCGCGCTTCGCGATCGTCGCTTCGCAATACAACGAGCGTTACGTCGAGGCGATGCTGGACGCGGCGCAAGCCGAGTTGAAGCAAGCCGGCGCCAAAGCCGTGCAGGTGGTGCGCGTGCCGGGCGCGTATGAGATTCCAGTTGTGGCCGCGCGATTGGCGCGGGCTGGGCGGAGCGGCTCTGCCCTCAGACCACGCTCTCCGAGGGGCGAGCGCCCCTTCTGCGCCATCATCTGCCTGGGCGTGATCCTGCGCGGAGAGACCGTTCACGCCGCCCACATCGGCGAGGCCGTAAGCCGTTCCCTGATGGAGATTCAACTTCGCTACGAAGTGCCGGTCATCCACGAGGTGCTGCTGCTGGAGAACGAGGAGCAGGCGAGCGCCCGGTGCCTCGACCCCAAACGCAACCGGGGCCGGGAGGCGGCGCAGACCGCGCTGGCGATGGCACAGGTGATGGGGGAACTGGTCTAGCAGAAAGCAGAAATTGGGAAAGCAGAAAGCAGAAATAAGCAGGGGCGGAATGCCAGCCGCGCGGCTTCGGATTTCTCAGCAATTCTCATTATGGAGGAGATGGGAACGCCGGGTGAGGGCACCCGGCCTACAAGAGGGCGGTTTTGCGGGGGATGTAG
>CAIWJG010000887.1 GCA_903912925.1 uncultured Verrucomicrobia subdivision 3 bacterium
CGGGAATTGCTGCCGTTGCAACTGCCGCCGATGGATTGGCCGCAGTCAGCGCGATTCCGGGGGGCGTGAGGCGGCAGCCGTCAGCGATTTTGATTCCGAACAATGTCCAGCCGCAGTCAGCGCGATTCCGGGGGGGGGGCGTGTGGCGGACCGAACGGGACATAGGGAAGGGGTCAAAACCGGAGATTGGAACCCGAACAGTGCGCACCGAACACGCGGCGCCGAGACCTATCACCGCTACGAATCTACGGACCCCTTTCCGGGGCGATTGGTGAACCGGGGCTACCCGCGCAGCGCTGAGGACTGGCGGGTGCGCAAAAACCCAATTCAGTGGGGCTTGAGAGCTGTTTTGGTATGCCAACCGGTTGGTCGAGTGAAAGTGAAATTGACCGGATAAGCTGTCTAGACGAGGGGGCGAGGGCGCACGACAGATTTCTTCGGGGTGGGCGGCCGACGCTCATTAACCTAAAAACGGCAGTTGATTTAACCGCAAAGAACACAAAGATCGCAAAGAAAGATAGTTATGAATGGATGGCATATGGCTCCCCTTCACCCGGCGGGTGAATCAGATCTTTGGCTCGGAATCATCACAAGTTCCATTCTTTGCGATCTTTGTGTTCTTTGCGGTTAATCCCAAGTCCCGTTTTTAGGATTAACACCTCGCTTCAGCGAGGCTGGTGTGGCACGCGTCCTTACTGGATTCAAGGGGAACGGGTCAAATGAGCGGGGCATCCCATCGGTGACGACGTTTCTGCCGCGGCTGTTCAAGTAAGCGTTGGCTTGGTGGCCAAAGTATGATAATCATATCCTATGACGACAAACATGGGCCAGCGGGGCCAGCTTGTGATTCCCAAAGCCATTCGAGCCAGCCGGGGGATTGTGGCGGGGGATGACTTTGAGGTCATCGCAGATGAGGATGACCTTGACCTGATCCTGCTGCGGCGCATTCGTCCGGCTGCCAACGCCGGGCTGGTCGAGCACCTCGCTGCCTGCCCCTACAAAGGGCCACTGCCGATTCCGACCCGCCGCCGGGAACCGATGCGCAAGACCAGGCTGTGAATTACCTGGTTGATACCAACGTGCTCAGCGAGCCCAAGCAGAAGCGCCCTGAGTCCAAGGTGGTCAATTGGCTCAAGGCGAACGAGGCCAGTTTGTACACCAGCGTGCTGGTGACCGGGGAAATCCGCTATGGGATCGAGCTGCTGCCCGCCAACAGCGCCAAGCGCGCCGAGCTGCTAAAGTGGCACGATGAGCTGCTCGACATCATGGCTGGTCGGGTACTGTCCATCAATGCGCGCGTAGCCGACGAGTGGGGCAGGCTCCAAGCTGAAGCCCGGGCCAAGAACCTTGTCCTGCCCGTCGTGGACAGCCTCCTGGCGGCCACCGCCCGCCGCTACCAGTTGGTGCTGGCGACTGATAACACCAGCGATTTCAGGGGCGTTGGCCTCAAGATCGTGAATCCGTTTGATTAGTCCACTCTTGCCGCCTGTTGCGTTAGAGCTCAGACACAAACTCGTAATCCCCGGACCCAACCATCACTACGGCGTTGCCACTTGGCGAGGTGAGACGTTCGATGCCAGGCACGCGTTCAACCCGCTTCCCGCCTTCGGTGACGGGCGTGCCTGGTTTAGACGGCAGGATCACCGTCGCGGTTGCGCCGACCGGCACCCGGACCCGCAGGCTGAACTTGCCGGCGTCCAGGTGCCATTCGCTGACGACTTTGCCGCGCACCGAATCATAACTCGCCTTGACCCATTTCAAGTCGCCGACTGGCTGCGGCCGGATGACGATCTTGTCGCAGGCGACGGCGTCCGGCGCCACGTTGATGCCCGCCAGCGCGCGGTAGAACCATTCGCTCACGGAGCCGAACATTGGGTGGTTGTGCGAGAAGGTGTTGTCACTGAACTCCCAATGCTCCCAGAGCGTCGTCGCCCCGTTTTCGAGCATATACCCCCAGCCGGGGAACGTGGTTTGATTGACGATCGCGTAGGCCACGTCTGAGCGCCCCGCATCCGTCAGCGCGTGCAGCATGTACTTGGTGCCGAAGATGCCGGTGGTCAGGTGGCCGGCGTGCGCGTCCTCGATGTCCCGCACCAGTACTGACAGTGCGCGGTCCTTTTTCTCAACGGGCGCGAGGCCCAGATAGAGCGCGAACGCCTGGCAGGCCTGGGTGGCGGTGTCGTAGCGGCCAGTGCCGGGCTGGAGGAACTTGCGGTTGAAGGCCGTCTTGATCGTCTCGGCCAGCGCGTCGTCTTCCACGGCATCGGCTTCTTTGCCCAACGCGCGCGCGATGCTCGCCAGCAGCCTTGCGTTCAGGTAGTAGAAGCCCGTGCCGGTCACCGCGCGCGGCTTCGGTGCCAGGCTCTCGTGGTCGCTGATGCCGTTGTCCAGGATGCCGTCCTTCGCACTCGACCGCAGCAGCGCCAGCCAACGCTTCGCCGGCTCATAGTTCTCCTCCAGCAGGCGCCGGTCGCCGTAATACTGATAGAGCCGCCACAGTAGAAACGGGTGCGCGGTGCCCCAGCCGACCGGGCCGGACATCTCGCCCAGCCCCTCGTCACTGATGCCGACAAAAGGCGCGGTCTCCGTGAACCCGCCGTTGGGCCGCACCGCGTCTGCCAGGTCCTGCGCTGCTTTGGCGTAGAAGCGCGACATGCCGAAGTTGAGCATCGCCATCTCGCTCGCCGCCACAATGTCCCCGCCGTAACCGAACTTCTCACGGTGCGGGCAGTCGGATTCGACGCTGAACAGGTTGCTCAGCTCGGTCCAGAGCACCATTTGCTGGATGCGGTTGAAGCGCTCGTTGGAGCAGGCGAACGAGCCGGCGGGCGCGACATCGGAGTTGAGGCGCAGCCCTTCGATCGAGGCCAGCGTGGGCTTGCCCGGGAAACCGGTGACCTCGACATAGCGGAACCCGTGGAAGGTGAACCGCGGCGTGTAAACCTCCTCCCCCTGACCCTTGAGAATGTAATCATCCACTTGGAATGCCGTCTTAGGCACGCCGTTCCCGTCGTAGCAGTAGTTGGTTCCGCCCTGCTTGATCTGGCCGCACACCGCCGTCATCCCGTTGAGCGTGCCATCCGGGTAAAGCAATTCGCCTTGGCGCAGCTTAACGCGCGTGCCAGCCGGCCCCTGGACGCGCAGCCGCACCCAGCCGGCGAAGTTTTGGCCCAGGTCGAAGATGAACACGCCCGGCTTGGGCTCGGTGAGCTTGACGGGCTTGAGCACGCGCGTGACGCGAATCGGCGGTGCGTCCTGTGCCTGCAAGGGACCGAGGGGCTCGGTCGCGAGGATCGCCGGCTGCCAAGTCGAGTCGTTGAAGCCCGGCCGGTCCCAGCCCGGCTGTTCCTTGCGCGCGTCATAGACTTCACCCAGATACACGTTGTTTCGGAGGATGGGGCCGTCGCCGGTCTTCCAGCTCGCATCGGTCACGATCGTCTGCGACGTGCCATCGGTGAACTCGGCCACAAGCTGCACGATGAGCCGCGGCTCGCCGATGGTCAGGTTCTCGCGCGGGTTGATGTGGCCCCACAGGCGCAAGGGCAGGGGATTATACCACCCATTGCCGAGCATCACCCCGAGCGCGTTGGGGCCGCGCTTCAACTGCTCTGTGACATCGTAGGTGGAATAGAGCACGCGCTTCGAGCAGGTGGTCCAGCCCGGGTCCAGCACGTGGTCGCCGACGCGCTGCCCGTTCAAGCGCAGCTCGTAATAGCCCAGGCCGCTGACATAGGCCCGTGCCCGGTTGATCTTCTTCTCGATACTGAACTCCTTGCGGAACAGCGGGGCGGGGTCGTCCTTGAACAACTGCTGCTCGGAGAGCGGCGCTGGTCGTTTGCGCGTGATCCAGGCCGCGCGCCAATCTGCGGGCGTTAGCATTCCCATCTCCCACCAGGCCGATGCGCTGTAAGCGGAGGGCCGGTCGTCACGATCCCACGTGCGCAGTTTCCAATAGACCCGCTGACCCGGATGCAACGGCTTGCCGCCATAGGCCACGTGGACCGATTGCGCCGACCGCACCTTGCCGCTGTCCCACAGATCGGCTTTGCCGTCTGCGAGCAGGGTGAGACTGGTTGCTGCGAGCACCTGGTAAGCCGTTTGCCGCTGGCCCCGTTCCGGGGACTCCAGCAGCCAGCTCAGGCGCGGCTGAGTGGTGTCGAGCCCGAGCGGGTTGGCCTGATATTCACACTTCAAGCCGTCCACCTTCAGCCCGGCGCCACGGCACGGGAACACCGAGACGGCAAGTGTCAGCGAGAGCGTGAGAATAACTGAGATGTTTCGTAGAATCATGGTCTGGATTGTAGCACTGGGTTTGGGGTGCGCATCTTAGAATTTTCCAAAACCACTACACAGGGAATGGGAGTGATGGGAGTAATGGGAGTAATGGGAGTAATGGGATCAGGCAAGCCCGAAGCGGACAAGAATGTCCAATGCCGCTAGGATTTGAGCGCCAGGTCGCCGCCGGTTTTTCTGCGGGCGGCGATGGTTTCGCTCTTTCCGGGCTGGGGCTGACCGGGTGACGGTATTCCCAAGGCGTTGCCCTGGACTGAGGGATGGTGGGCCGTTGGCGCGAAACCAGCCTGTCCCCCGAGCCAAAGGCCGCCCCCTCACCCCGACCCTCTCCCCATCGGATGGGGAGAGGGGGAAAGGCGGTGCGTCGCGGGTTATGGGGAGCCGCCCCGAGTTGCCAGAACGCGCGCGTTCCTCTCCCTCTCCCCTTCGGAAGGGGCTGGGGTGAGGGGTTTCCCCGGCGTGCTTACCGACCCAATGCGCGGTGGGGGGCGTGGTACGCTGCCTTGGGGACGGCCAAATCCTAGCGGCATTGGACATTCTTGTCCGCTGCCCACGCCAGCGCACACACGGTTGCGGACAGGAATGTCCGCGCTCCGGGGCGCGCTCCACCCCATATTGCGACCGCGGCGCGGGCTTCGCTGCTTCCACTCTCATAGGCTGCACATTTTCACATCCGCTTCGCCGGCAGTTGGCGCTCGTGCCACCGCCGCCATCAAGGGTGCTCCAGTCAATGGAGTATTGGGCCAGGGCGACGAGGAACAGGCCGGCGGCAAAGTTGTCGCTCTCCAAGCCGCTTCGCGCCAGCCATCCGCCCGCTTCGAGCTTCCATCTTCGGGTGGTCATTTCAGGCCTCCGTTCGGGTGGTTCATTAGGCGGGCAAACTTTTCGAGCCGCGGTTGCAGTTGCGCAACCACATAGACCCACAGGTCTGGCCGCTGCGTCAGGATGTTGTTGCTTTCAGTCATGGCATTATTCTTAAATAAATCCGCCGCTGCGCGGGCTTTCAAGAGGGGCAAAGAGTAAAAGGGCAGAAACTAAAGCCCCCTCACGCAACGGAACCCATAGGTGTAGTTGGCGACCGACGGCGTGTTGCCGTAGTAGCGAACGGCGCACCGCGCGTAGTACGCGTAGTTGTACCAATCGCCCCCGCGCAGAACACGGTAGCTCAACGGCCCGGCAGGTCCGTGAGGATCGCTGCCACCGTCATACGTCGTCTTATACCAATC
>CAIWJG010000888.1 GCA_903912925.1 uncultured Verrucomicrobia subdivision 3 bacterium
GCCCCAGGAGTGGAAATGCAGAATGCAGAATGAAAACAGCAGGCTGAACGGGAGCCATTCCCCTTTCTGCATTCTTCCTTCTTCCTTCTGCATTCACCCCTAGCGCGCGGGGATCTCGATCTCCAGCCGAACGATTTCCACGTCGAATTTGTCATCTATCCGCGTCACCACGCCGGATAGTCGATTGGTGCTCTCGAATGCGAGCTTCCCTAGGTTACCCCAGTACTGGGCGATCTCCTGGTCGTCCACCACAATCGCCGTCTTCCCATCGCGGATGGCTCCGTAGGCAAGATGCTTGGAATCGGGACTGAAGCAGGCCCAGCCTTCGGCCATGCCTTCATAATCCCTCCCCTCTATGCCGTCCAGGACGAATCGGGAACGCCCGCCGCGGTCCGCAACGTAGGCCAGCCGCTGGCTGTCGGGACTGAAGAACAGGACCCCGCGAGAGCCGTCGTAAGGCTCGCTCTCCTTGCCATCACGCACGACGAAATGCTGCCGGTCCCGCATCGCGCTAAATGCCACATGCTGGCCGTCAGGGCTGAACTGCAGCGACCCCGCATCGACCCCGTCGTATTCCGCTTGCTCCTGCCCATCCACCACCACCCACTGCTTCTCACCACGTCTTGCGACGTATGCCAAGCGTCCGCCCGCAGCACTTACGCTTAGCGAAAGGTCGCTAATGCCGTCGTAGCCAGGGCCCTCATGCGCCTTATCCACGACCAGCCACTTTCTCGTGCGCCTCGCGACATAGGCCCAGCGCATCCCATCCGGGCTGAAGCGAAAGGTGTTAAGGCCAATTTCGTCATACTCCTTGCTCCTTTTGCCATCTATAACGACCTGCCACTTCCCCGGGAGTTTGGCGCTCCAGGCGAGATGCTGGCTGTCAGGGCTGAATCCATGCACGATCACTGGACCCGGCGCGGGGAAACCCTTGCGGTTGGCACCTTCTATAACGACTTCGTAATCGTAGTTCTCTTCCGCTGTTTCCCTGGCGGCGCCGTAGGCCAACTTCCGACCGTCCGGGCTGAAGAATAGCATCACCGGCTTATCTGGATCGGCTAGCTGAAACCCGGAGTAGTCCGCCCCCTCCTTGTCACCCAGCACAACAAACGAGTTTGTGCCACCCAGTGGCGCTGCGATGAACGCCAATCGACTGCTATCGGGGCTGAAGGTCAGGGAAGCGATGTCAACGTACTGATATTCCTTGCCTTCCTCCCCATCCAGGACAACGACCTCGCGCCGGAAACCCTTTTTCGCGACGAACGCCAGTTTCTTGCCGTCGGGGCTGAACGTGAGGTCTTCAACCGCAGCATAAGGCTTACCCGCTTCACCGTTCAGCGCGACGCAGTATTTGCCCCCATGCATGACCCGGTAGGCCACGCGCCGGTTGTCTGGGCTGACGACGGGCTTCCCGCTCGTAACCATCGGCGGCATCTTGCCCAGCGATATCTCCCTGACGACGAGCTTCTTACCCGCGTTAGTTTGCGCCTTCGCGGCCAGGGTCGTCATCGCCGCAACCACGAGAGCCACTGTGATCACATGGATGAACTTCATTCCCGTGCCTGCAATTAGTGTAACGTGTCCACCTGGATTCGTCTCAGGTCGTCCACGCCGAGCTGAAGCAGGGCGGCGTTACTGTAGAGCTTGAGGTTCGGTTTAATGGACGGGGCCTGGAGGAGCTGGCGCTGGCGAATGAGTTCCTGGATGGAAAGCACGTCGAGCGCAACTGGATCACGACTGAAGCGGAGCTCATTCAACGTGGCAGAGTAGTGGAGCAGGCCGCGCTCACCGCCCTCGTACTGGCAGATCAACGCGTCGGTGATGTTCAGCACCACGTGGTCGCTGAGGGCGGCCAGGCTGTAGATTTCGGGGATGGCGGTGGCCAGGGTGCCCGGGCTGGAATCGAAGCGGATGAGGTTGTCCACGCTGCCAGTAGCCAGACTGTAGAGGTTGCCCGAAACGCCGGCTTCATTGTGGTTCAGCAGGGGGGTCACGTTGATGATTTTGGTCAGCTCGCGGCTGACCAGCTTGGAGACAAAGGACTTACGTCCGACACCATCCCCTTTCTTGCCGAACTCGAGATCGCCCCAGATCAGGTTGCCCAGGATGGGGCTGTCCGGGTTATAGCAGACTGCTTCATCCCAGCCGGCTTGCGCGCTGCCGGCCATGCGGATGCCGTAGCGGTCGGCGAGATCAAAGAAGCCCGAGAGTCGCAGGTCAACCAACTGCCGGTCCCAGACGATGATCTGTTTGGGGGGGAGACCTGCCGCCAGCAAGCCTTCCACGACGGCCGCTACGACTGCCGGGCGGGTGCCACTGTTCGGGCCAGGTGCGGAATAGACTTTGATGCCCACAACATCCTGCGTCGAAACCAGGCTGCGCCAGGCTTCGGGGACCGTGCTCTTTGCGGTCAGTTTGGTGATTGCGCGATCCACCATCACCCGGACTTTTTCCGGGCGCGGGCGGAAGGCATCGGTCGCGCCCGGGTCCTGTATGCTGACGACATTGGCGCGTGGGCGGCCGTCGGAGGAGAGAAAGTCCGCAGCTTGCGTCTGCAGGAGGGAGAGGCTGAGGAGCAAAAGCGTGAGCGCTGAACGCAGGAAGCCAGCCGGGGGCCGCGCGGCGGAGGCCGAGGCCGACAATAACCTGTCTGTTAGCGGTGCGTTGCTTGACACTTTCGAGGGTGGATGTTACCACCACTGTTGATGCTGACCACAAAAAATCGGGCCGTAGGCGAGCTTGCCGGCGCAGCTTGCAGGTGCCACTACCGCCGCGACGAATTCCCTCACCCCACGACGAAGGAATGGGGAGAGGGTCAGGGAGAGAATTCCCCGAAGGTATTTGCGCGCCTTGGCCCCCTGAACCGAAGAAGGAGAACATCCAACATCCAACATCCAACATCCAACATCCAA
>CAIWJG010000889.1 GCA_903912925.1 uncultured Verrucomicrobia subdivision 3 bacterium
AAACGTGCCCGCCACGGAGGCCGTGCCAGCGTCCACGAGGAGATAGCGCCGACTGCCGTCGGCGGCTACGGCAAACGTGCCCGCGACGGAGGCCGTGCCAGCGTCCACGAGGAGATAGCGCCGACTGCCGTCGGCGGCTACGGCAAACGTGCCCGCCACGGAGGCCGTGCCACCGTCCAGGGTGGAACTTGCCAAAGTCTGGCCATAGGTGATGGCGCTGGCCGCCGGCCAGGCGCTCACCGTGGGGATGGACCTGACCGTGAGGGTAGCGCTTTGGCTGCTGCTGTCGCCGAGAAAGCCGATGGCCAGGCCGGTGTAGGTGCCGGCATCCGCCGGGGAGGCACTGGGGACGCTGTAAGTGGCGTTGGTGGCATTCGGGATATTGCCGGTGAGCGGCAGGATGCCGCTGCCACTATTGTCGCTGTAAGTGGCGTTGGTGGCATTCGGGATATTGGTGCCATTGAACTGCCATTGGTAAGCATAGACGTCGCCATTGGTGACGTTGAGGCTGAAGGTGAAGGACTGGCCGGTGGAGACGGTCTGGGGGGCGAGGGGGGCCACCTGGGCTGGTCCGCTGGCCAACGCGAACGCATGGCTAGCACTGCTGCCGATTGCCAGCGTCGCCGCCACGAGGTTGCCCGCCACGCTCACCGGCAGGCTGCGGTTGTTGTTATTGCCGTTGCCCAACTGGCCATAATTGTTGTAACCCATGGACCACAGCGTGCCGTCGCTCTTCACAAAGAGCGAATGGTAACCTCCCGCCGCGACGGCGACGACGTTGCTGGCGACGCTGACGGGCCGGTTGGTGTCGGCCGGGTTGCCGTTGCCCAACTGGCCGTAGAGATTATAGCCCATGGTCCACAGCGTGCCATCGTTCGCGACAAATAGGGAGTGCCAGCCCCCCGCCACCGCCGCCACCACGTTGCTGGCGACGCGCACGGGCCGATTCGCGTCGGCAGGGTTGCCGTTGCCCAAGGAGCCATAATTGTTTGAACCCATGGACCAGAGCGAGCCGTCGCTCTTCACAAAGAGCGAATGGTAATTTCCCGCCGCGACGGCGACGACGTTGCTGGCGACGCAGACGGGCCGGTTGGTGTCGGTAGGGTTGCCGATGCCCAACTGGCCATAGAGGTTATAGCCCATGGACCATAGCGTGCCGTCGCTCTTCAGAAACAAAGAATGAGCGCCTCCCGCCGCCACCGCCACGACGTTGCTGGCGACGCTGACGGGACGGTTGGTGTCGGCCGGGTTGCCGATGCCCAACTGGCCGGAATTGTTTAAACCCATGCCCCAGAGCGTGCCGTCGCTCTTCACAAACAGGGAATGAGCGCTTCCCGCGGCGACCGCGACCACGTTGCTGGCGACGCTGACCGGCCGGTTGGTCTGGGTGTTGTTGCCGTTGCCCAACTGGCCGGAATTATTGAAACCCATGGACCACAACGTGCCGTCGCTCTTCACAAACAGGGAATGCAATTGTCCCTCCGCCACCGCCACGACATTGCTCCCGAGACTGGCGGGCTGGTTGGGGTTGTTGGTGTTGCCGTTGCCCAACTGGCCGTTAGCGTTGTAACCCCAGCCCTTGAGCGGGGCATGGGGCAGACTTAGGAACGCGGGCGGGCTGATGACCATGCCGAGCGCATTGGTGATCACCACCTGGTAGCTGCCGCTGTTGGTGAATTGGAAACTGGCATAGCTCAGAGTGCGGTTGGTCTGGGCGGTCAGTCGGACGCCGTCCTTGAACCACTGATAGACCAGGGGCGGGGCGCCGCCGGCGGTGGCGCTGAGGGACGCCGCCGCCCCCAAACTCACGACGCTGCTGGCCGGGTTGGCGGCCACCGAGGGAACGGGCGTGATGGGCGTCAGCAACGCCACGGTGCTGGTGACGCTGCCGAAGCTGTTGGTCAGGATGACGGTGTAACTGCCCGCAAGGTTGGTCGTGACGCCGGTGAGGGCGTAGTTCGCGGCGGTGGCGGCGGCTATGGCGGCACCGTTAAAGAACCATTGATAGCTCAGGGGGCTGGCACCGGTGGCGGTGACGGAGAAGGTGACGTTGCTGCCGTAGAAGACCGACTGGCTGGCCGGGTGGGTGGTGATGTAGGGCGGGTTGTAACTGAGGGCATTGGCCATGAGCCGGCCGCCGCTGGTGGTGGCGAGCCAACTGTCGTAAACATCGGAGGAGGGCGGGAACAGATTCAACGCGACGACGCGCCCCTTGGTCACCAGCAGCGGCTGGCCGTTATCCAACCGCGCCACCCGCGTGGCCCCGCTGGCGAGCGCGAGGGGAATCTGGCATAAGAGATTGGTGAAGGCGGTGACGCCCAGGAGCAGGGGGCTGTTGGGCAGATCGGCCACCAGCCCGTAAGTGCCGCCGATATTATTGGTGTAGTTGTAAGGGACAGTGACGGGCAGGTAGCCGCCGGCCGCGAACCGGCCGCCCGGGGTCATGCCGGGCATGGATTCGAGGGAGAAGAGGCCCAGCACGACGGTGCCGCCGGCGTCCACGTAGTTGGCGAGGTTGTTGCCGAGGGTGGTGGCGTCGGCAAACATATCGTCACTATAAACGAGCACCGCCGAATACTGTTGCAGGGTGGCCAGGCTTGGCGTGTCGGCGTCCACCTGGTAAACATCCACCGAGGTGAATAAACCGCTGGCCATGAGCTTGGCCTGCACATCGGCATTCCAGCCCGGGTCCGGCTCGGCGCCCAGGACGGCGACGCTGCCGTTGGTGGACAAGACGGTCAAGGCGACCGGAGTGCTGGTGATGCTGCCAGCCAGGTTCGTAAGGAGGACGCTGTAAAAACCGACGTTGCCGGCCGTGATGCCGGTAAGGCTGTAACTGGCGCTGGTGGCACCGCTGATCGCAGCACCGTTGAAGCGCCATTGATAGCCGGGCGAGGGGAGGCCGCTGGCGGTGACACTGAAGGTGGCGGTGCCGCCGGGGAGGGCCGCCTGGCTGGCGGGGTTGGTCGTGATGGCGGGGAGGATGGCGAGGGTCAACGTGGCGGCGCTGCTGGTGACGCTGCCGTAGAGGTTGGTAATGGTGACGGTATAGCTGCCGGCATTGTTGGTGGTGATGGCGGTGAGGGTGTAGGTGGTGCTGGTGGCGGCGGGGATGGAGGCGGTGTTGTAACACCATTGATAGCTCAACGGGGTGGAGCCGCCCGCGGTGACGCTGAAGGTGACGTTGCTGCCGGCGGGAGCTAGCTGGCTGGCCGGGGCGGTGGCGACGGTGGGGCTGTAGCCGACCGACAAGGTGGCGACGCTGCTGGTGACGCTGCCGTAGAGGTTGGTGATGATGACGGTATAGCTGCCGGCGTAGGCGGTGGTGACGCCGGTGAGGGCGTAACTGGCGCTGGTGGCGCCGCCGATGGGGACGCTGTTGGAGCACCATTGATAGCTGAGCGGGGCGGTGCCGCCGACGGTGACGGTGAAGGTGGCGCTGCCGCCGTTGGTGACGGCGCGACTGGCCGGGGCGGTGACGACCGTGGGAAGGTAACCGACCGTCAACGTCGCCGCGCCGCTGGTGACGCTGCCGTAGAGGTTGGTAATGGTGACGGTATAACTGCCGGTGTGGTTGGTGGTGACGCCGGTGAGGCTGTAACTGGAACTGGTGGCGCCACTGATGGGGGTGCCGTTCATGCTCCATTGATAGCTAAACGGGGGTGTCCCGCCCGGGGTGACGCTGAACGTGACGTTGCTGCCGACGGGCGCGAGCTGGCTGACCGGGGCGGTGGTGACGGTGGGGCTGTAGCCGACGGACAACGTCGCTGCGCCACTCGTGATCGTGCCGTAGAGGTTGGTAATGATGACGGTATAACTGCCGGCGTTGCCGACGTAGGCGGTGAGGTTGTAACTGGTGCTGGTGGCGCCGCCGATGGGGACGCTGTTGTAACACCATTGGTAGCTCAACGGAGTCGTCCCGCCCGCGGTGACGCTGAAGGTGGCGCTGCCGGCGTTGGTCACCACCAGGTTGGCCGGCGCCGTGGTCACCGTGGGGCTGTAACCGACGGTCAAGGTGGCGGCGCTGCTGGTGACGGTGCCGTAGAGGTTGGTGATGGTGACGGTGTAGTTGCCGGCGTTGCCCAGGGTCAAACCGCCCAGGGTGTAACTGGCGCTGGTGGCGCCGCCGATGGCCGCGCCGTTCCAATACCATTGATAGCTGAAGGGGGCCGTGCCGGCCGCGGTGACGCTGAAGTTGGCGGTGCCGCCGACGGCAACTGCCAGGCTGGCCGGGGCGGTGGCGACGGTGGGAATGTTACCCACCGACAACGTCGCCGCGCTGCTGGTCGCGCTGCCGTAAGGGCTGGAAATGGTACACGTATAACTGCCAGCATTGCCCAGGGCGACGCTGCCGATGGTGTAACTGGGGCTGGTGGCGCCGCCGATGGCGGTGCCGTTCAAGCGCCATTGATAGCTCAACGGGGCCGTGCCGCTCCCGGCGACGTTGAAGGTGGCGCTGCCGCCGATGGGAACCGCCAGGCTGGCGGGCTGGCTGGCCACGGAGGGAGTGGTGGTCGTCACCTGCAATTGGAGGCCGTTGAGGTCGGCCTCGCCGACGTAGACACTGTAAGTCAATGAGAGGGTGCCACTGGCCGTGGTGGTGCCACTGATGATCAAATAGTTCAGCCCGTTCACAAAGTAGGTCAGACCCGCCGACGTCGCTGACGAAATGACGGTTGAACCATTGTAGGTCACCGATGTCCTGCGTCCACCCGCAGAGACGTCGCCCTGGGTATAAATATAAAGGGTGAACGGGGAGCTGACGGGCAGATTGACAAAGTTCAGGGAGCCGCCGCTGGTGCTATAGAGATAGCCGCTCATGAGATTGGCGCAGCCGCTGCCAAAGGAAGAATTGGCCGTCCCGCCAGCATAGCCAGTGCCGGAGCAGCTAAAGTTAACGGAGGATGACTGATTCGCCGAGGTGGCCAGGCCGGAGTAGGTCCCGAGAGACATCATCCGGTTCCAAGTATCGCCGGATGACCCGATGAGCGCCGCGCCCGATTGATAAGACGCGCCCCAATTCGGGAGGAGCTGGATGTTGTAAAGGGTGTTAACCGCCTGCGCGGCGGGCACACCTAGCAGGAGGGCGAGGGCGGTGAGGAGGGGGAGACGGGAAACGGGAATGGGGGAACGGGGTAGGCGGGCCAGGGCGGAGCGGACAGCGGTGAGGGTGCGGCCGAGATAACATCCAACATCCAACATCCAACATCCAACCTCCAATAGCCAATAGCCAACCTCGAGGCGGGAGAGGATAGGAAGGGGCGGGGCCGGAGGGGCGGGGGGCGGCGCGGTGAGGTGAGAATGCAGCTTCATAGTTTCAGGAGGTCAGAGGGTCAGCGGAACTGGTGGGGGTAATGTTCACGTTTCACGCTTCGCAAGTCGGGCGGCTCAACGGAACTGGTTGGTGTAGGCGGCGTATTGAGCCTGGTAATTGGTGTAGGCCGTGTAGCGTGCCTGCCAGTTGGTGTAGGTGCGGTAGATGGCCAGTTGGTTCGTGTAGGCCACGTAATTGGTGTAAGCGGTGTAGCGGGGCTGCCAGTTGGTGTAGGCGTTGTAGGCGGCCAGTCGGCTGGTGTAGTTCGAGTAGTTCGTGTATGCGGTGTAGTGGACCTGCCAGTTGGTGTAGGCGTTGTAGGCGGCCAGTTGGGCGGTGTAGTTGGTGTAGGCGGAGTAGGCGGTGTAACGAACCAACCAATTGGTATAGACGGTGTAGGCGGCCTGCTGGTTGACGTAGGCGGAGCTGAGGGCGAGGTAGTTGGTGTAGGCGATGTTCCTGGCCTCCCAACTGGCCAAGGCCTGCACGTAGGCGGTGTAAGGGGCATACTTCACACCGTAGGCGGCCACCTGGGCGAGGTAGTTGGTGTAGGCGGCGTTGGCGACGGGGTAGTTATAGTAGTAGGCAACCTCAGCCAGATTCATGGCGACGCTGCCGAGCAGGTTGGTGGTCTTGAGACTCGTATCGAGCCAGGAGAAGATGCGTTCAAAGGCGACGTTCTCGCCGGCCTGGAAACGCAGCAGCGCACGGTGCGCGGGCTGGGTGGCGTCGAGAAAGGTGTAAAACTTGTAGTCCGGGGTAAGCTTGGCGCGGGGGCGGTCCAGGGGATCCTGGTAGTCTATGAACGGCACGTTGTCGGTGGGAAGCTGCACGGCGGTGGCGATCGCTTCGGCCTCGGTGGCGACTTCGGGGCGGATGTAGTGGCTGTATTTCGCGACGTCCGCGGGCCACGCCTGCGCATAGCGCGCATAGTGCTTGGGCCACTTGAGATTGGCGACGCCGGTTTCGAGCCAGTAAACGATGGAGTCGTTCGGCGTGGAAGTTTCGCGGTCGGCGTAGAGGTTCAAGCGGCCGGTGGCGGCCACGATATGGCGGTAAACATACACCCCGCCGCCCGACTGGACGGGACTGGCGTAGAGATTATCGGCGGAATCCGCCTCGGGCGGCACCATCCGTTCGCCCAATTCCACATCCACATCGGCGGGCATGGGTTGCTTGCTGACATCCACGATTTCATAACCGAGGTGCTCGCGGGTCTGGCCGTCGGGGCTGGCGTCGCCGAGCAATTCGACGAAGAGCCGACCTTCGAAGTTGTAGGCATAGATGCCGCCCTGGAGCTGGTCGTACCAGACGGTGCGCAGTTCCTGGAGGGTGCCGTTGGTGCTGCCCTCGGTGGGGTCGGTGTAGCCGGGGCCATGAAACTCCTGCGCCACGGTTTTGGGAAAGTTGTCGTTATAGACAAAGTGGATGCCGCCCAACCGGCCGGCGGGCACGCTGACCGGGAAGCCCGTGATCCGATACTCGCGCTCGGTCCAGAACAGTTGCTTGGGGGGCTTGACGGCACTGGCCGACGCCACATAGTTGACGCTGCGCAGCAGGTAGATGCTGGAGCCGTTGGTGAGGAAACTTTGGCTGCCGTAGGTATTAACGTAGTTGGTGGGCAGGGTGGCCGCGGTGTAAGGGGTGCGTTTGACCCAGGTGACCTGGATCGGGCCGGCCTGGATGGCGAAGACCTTGCGGGCGTTGGGACTCCAATAGTAGCCGGCATCATTGGTGTGGGCGCTGGTGGTGTAGGGCTCAGCCTGCCAGTAGCTGGTCTTGACCTCATTGGTCAGGGCCCCGCTCCATTCGTCCGTGAGGGGCACCTCGATGGGACTGCCAAACAGCAAGTCCACCTGGCGGGAAATGTAAAGGGCGCCGACCTGGGCTCGGCGGAGCACCGCGGCGACCGTGGTGTTCGAGTAGCCGCGCGGACGTTGCATGGCCTCGACGACTTGCCCGGAGAATGGGTAGCTGCCGTTGAGCAGGGGGGAGCTGCGGACCGCAAGCTGGTTCGTCGCGGAGGGGGCGGCGGCAAAGGTAAGGACACTTTGAAACTGGTTGGAGGTGGTGAGGTTGTAGGTGCCCGACTCGTTCTGCCCGCCAGGCACCCGGCCGTTCGACCCGGCCGGGCTGTTGCTGACCGAGGAAATGGGCATGCCCTGCTGCGACTCAAGATTATAGAACGTGTCAAGCTGGATCAGTTGCAGGGGCGTGGGGGTGGCGGCGCCGACCACGCCGGCGGTCGCCCAAAACAGGGCGGCCAGCGCGTAAGATTTTAGGGGCGTTGTCATGAAAGGCTAAAGGCTAAAGGCTAAAGGCTGAAAGGGGACGGCCAGCACGTGGAATTTTAGGGGCGTGGTCATCTTGCTCTTGCTCTTGCTCTTGCTCTCTTCGGCGGCCAGCGCGTAGAATTTTAAGAGCGTTCTCATAGAGGGGAAAAGCAGAAATTGGGAAAGCAGAAAGCAGAAATAAGCAGGGGCAGAATGGAAAGCGAGTAGCTTCGGATTTCTGCTTTCTGCTTTCTCAATTTCTGCTTTGTCATATCAGTTTACCCGCATGATGAACGCGAGCACGTAGTAGGGCGGCATGTTGTTGTGCGCCCCACCTCCACCCGTCGAGGCGGAGTTGAAGGCCGGGATATCTACGGCGTGGGTGTGGCTGCCCGCCGAGTCCGTCACAGTGCCCCAGCCCTTATAGTTGGAAACACCCAGGCGCACGACGTTCCCCGCTTCGCCGGAAGATATGTCCCGCATTGCATTGTGACTGTGGTCGCCGTTGCTGCTGGTGGATGTGGCGGGCGGATCCACCGAGTGCGAATGGCTCGGCATCTCGCTGGCCGCCAGGGTGTGGTATTCCTCGCCGCCTGAGTTGCCCGTGACGCGGGGGGTGAGGCCAGAGCCGGCGCCGCTGCCGAGAACGAAACGTCCGCGTAGATCCGGGGTGGCTCGGCTGTTCACGGTCGAGCCGTCGCAGAGGGCCCAGCCGGCGGGCACCGTGGTGCCCGACCACATGATGATGCCGCCGAGGGGGATGGTGCCGAAGCCGGAGATGGTGCCCGAGGCGCTGATGTTGCCGGCGGTGAGGCTGGTCGCGGTGGCGGCGCCCAGGGTGGCCGCCCCGGTAATCGTGGCGGCGCCCTGCACATTGAGGCCGCTGCCGGTGATGGTGCCGTTGACGTCGAGGGCGGAGGCGGGCGAGGCGTTGTTGATGCCCACGTTGGTCCTGGTCATGCTGACTACATTGAAGCCGGCGTTGACCAGGGTGCTGGCGCCCAGGGAATACTTGGCCAAATACGCGTAGGGCGAACTCAGCAGCCTCATGCGCGGCAGGAGGGTCGAGTCCGCACCGCTGGCGCCAATGCCCTTGACGGTGATCTCGACGTAGCGGTCGGAGGCGTCCACGGCATTGGTGAACAGGGTGGACAGGAGCGGGCGCGCCTCGCTCTGGTAGGTCGAGCCTTCGCCGAGCATGACGCTGAAGTAGCCCTTGTCCACGGTGACGGTCTGCTGCTCGGACCAGAGCCGGTTGCCCACCGAGCTGAGCGTCTGGTCATTGTAGATGCGGAAGACGACGTCGTAGTTCTTGGGGCCGGTGTTGGTGCTGCCGAGCTGGTTGCCGTTGGCGTCCACCAAGTAGCCCTGGTAGCTGACCCGCTCGGGCGGCGCGCCGTTGGCGGCGTGCGCGCGGGCGGGGCACAGAGCCAGCAGCGCGGCGGCGGCGATCAGCGCACAGGGGAGACTGTTTCGGTGTTTCGGTGCTTCGGTGTTTCGGTGCTTCGGTGCTTCGGTGCTTCGGTGCTTCGGTGCTTCGGTGTTTCTCATAAAGTAATTAAATTAGAATAGATTGACTGAATTAGAATAGATTGACTGAATTAGAATAGGTTGACTGAGATGGCTGGTTAAATCCCTGCTTATCCGGATGCTCGCCAAAACGGGTGAAACGCAGAGACGCAGAGAGTCGCAGAGAACCGCAGAGGCTTCATTCTCTCTGCGTTTCTCCGCGTTCCTCTGCGTCTCTGCGTTC
>CAIWJG010000890.1 GCA_903912925.1 uncultured Verrucomicrobia subdivision 3 bacterium
GTCTTCACTACGGAGGTACTACGGACGTATAACGGAGGTACTATGGAGGTACTACGTAGGTATGCTATATGCACTGTGTGGCGGGCATGGCTATCGTTGATGGTGCCGCTCATTATGGACGAGATGGAGACGCCGCGGGGGGCCGGAGCCGGAAATCCGAAACCCGAAACCCGAGATCCGAAAGAAGGCCGAAACCCGAAACCCGAATCCCAACTGCCGCCTTCAGCATTTCCCCACGAGCGGGGGAACAGGTTGCCCGCTAAACACGCCAAAAGACGCTAAAAGAGACACGGATTTCACTAATTTTCACGGATGGATACCGGAATTCATTTTCGTGTCTTTCTTTAGCGTGTTTAGCGGGCATCCCGTTCTGCTTTCGGATTACTTCTTCCGATTGTAGCTGGCCTGGGAATATTTCTCGCAAACGAGCGCCTCCGCCTGTTCGGCCAGCGCGGCATCCGGCGCGAATGCCACCCACTCCGCGCCCTGCCCGACGCGAGCCACCTCGCACATCGCCTTCTCCCAATCCGCTCGGACCGGTGCAAGCCCCGGCGGTTGGATCGACCCCTGGATCAGCAGTCCGTCCCGCGTCCGGCGTTGGGCGGCGCCGGCAATCTTCCGGCCGCGCCAGAGCAGGTCAAACCTCTCATGGCCCTGGAAGCATTGGCCGGGAAGGATCTTGCTGCACGTGGGCGCAAGCTCGGTGGCCAGGCTGAGCAGGGCGAACGCGTCCCGAATCCATTCATGCACCCGCCGGTAGCTGTCGGTGGCGCTCAGACCATACCAGTCGTCCGTCGGCGGAAACGCCAGGCTGTAGGTCCAGTCCGTATCGTGCGGCACCAGGCCGCCACCGGTAGGCCGCCGCACCAGCGGGCGCAGTTGTGTCAGTCGCTCGATCTCCGCGTACCTCTGAAAGTAACCGAACGAGGCTGCCGGCTCGGTCCAACCATAAAAACGCAGCACTGCCCGGCCCAGGCGCGGAGCGGCCTGCAAGAGAGCCTCGTCCAGAGCCATGTTGAAGGCAAAGTCGCCCGGACCGGATTGAAGCAAGTACCAAGGGGAGGGTGTCACGTGATGAGAGTCTGGGGAGGTTGAAACCCGAAACCCGAAACCCGAGATCCGAAGGAAATCCGAAACCCGAAATCCGAATGCAGGAAGGGTGCCGCGGCGCGGTGGGGAGTCGCCAGGTTGGAGGTATTGGACCACGGCTGCCTGCCGGCCACTTGCTGCCCCTTCGGATTTCGGCCTTCGGGCTTCCTTCGGGTTTCGGCTTTCGGGTTTCGGATTTGGGCTCGCGTGGTCAAAGTCAGGCCGCCTTTGCTTCAAGCACGCCGCGCCTCGGGCAGAGCGTCCTAATCTCACAGCCGGGGCAATCAGGGCTGCGCGCAGCGCACCGGCGCCGCCCATGCCAGATCAGCCAGTGGCTGAACATCGTCCACTGCTCCTGCGGCAGCAGATTCATCAGTTCCTGCTCGATCTTCTCGGGCGCGGTTTCCTCCGTCAGGCCAAGCCGCTGCGAGAGCCGGGCGACGTGCGTATCTACGACCACGCCGCAGTTGATGCCAAACGCGTTGCCCAGCACGACGTTGGCCGTCTTCCGGCCCACGCCGCCCAGTTGCGTCAACTCCTCCATCGTTCGCGGCACCTGGCCGCCGTGCTTCTCCACCAGCGCCTGGCAGCAGTTCTTGAGGCTCTTGGCCTTGTTGCGGAAGAAGCCGGTCGATTTGATGGCCTGCTCCAGTTCGGGCAGCGGAGCCCGGGCATAGTCGGCGGCGGAGCGGTAGTTCTTAAAGAGATCCGCCGTGACCAGGTTCACGCGCTTGTCGGTGCATTGCGCCGAGAGAATGGTCGCCACCAGCAGTTCGAGCGGGTTGGAGTGGTCCAGCTCGCAATGCGCATCAGGGTAGGCGTGCTTAAGGCCGGCGATGATCTTCTTGAGCCGGGCAGCTTCGGGTTCTCTTGGTTCGCGTGGCATAAAGCGCCAAAGGTAAGATCCGGCGCGGCAAATGTCAGAACTTATAGGCAACGCCGGCCAGCAGGCGCAGGTCGTTGCTTTTCCTGCCCGCAGCCGGTTGGCTGGCGTACATGTCCTGGAACACCACTCGCAGGCTCAACTGCTTGGTGATTGCGGTGTCGATGCCCACCTCCAAATTGAGCAGGTAATTATTGGCCCAATCACTAATCTCCGGAATGTACGCCAGGGTCTCCCAGAGTTTTGTGGTGGCCGTCAGCTTGTATTCAAAATTCTCCGCAAACCGGACGGCCATATACGATCTTGCGCTCTCGCCCTGCAGGTGTTCTAAAACCGCCGAAGGACCGGCCTCCGCCGAAAGCGTCATCTTCTCGTTCTTGACCAGATAGTATCCAACCATCGGAGTGATCTTGGCGCGGTAATCAACCCCCGCAATGCCATCATATTGTCCGTCCAGCCGCACGCCACCGTAGAATCGGTCGCTGAAGAGGTGATTGTATTGACCAAACCCCTGCACGAACTCCGTGTTCTTCGAGTTCACATTGTTCACCGTGCTGTCGCCATAACCACCGGAAACGCCCAGGAAAACTTCATCCTTAGCCCACTTCCGCTTGGCGTCCAGGCTTAGCGTCGCCAGGAAGTTCTCGCTGTTGCCGCGGGTCAGCGTGAGCCCGGCGGCTGCCGTGGTGATCCAGGTATTGGTGTTAGGAGGGGGAGTCAGGGTTGCCGCCGCCACTGGGGCTTGCGCGCAGGCAATGCCGCAACCGATAAGCAGGACGGTGGAAACGGCCAGACCGATCTTTGGCTGGTGACGACTTACTTGGATTCTTTGCATGGTGTTAGTTATTTTGTACAGGCTGTTGTTGTTTGTTTTGTCTAGTGCGGACCGCCGCCGGAGCCCCAAGACCCCGTCTGCGGCCCAAATTATTAATCATTTCGCGGTTTCAGCAGGCTTGGCCGGAGCTTCGGTGGGTGCCGCAGGCGCAGCCTTCTCCGCCTTCACCGGCCGCGGATCGCCGAGCCAGCCGTTGGACCAGTCGTTAATGTAGCCCTTCTTATCGAGGGCGAGATAGGCCAGGCGGACAACCAGGCCGACCAGGATGACCAGGACGATGATCTTAGGCCACGGACTCTTCTGCTCGGCAAACGGATCGACCAGGTCGCGCTGGGAACCGGGCGGCAGCGCGGCCACGCCCGTGAGCGAGCCGCCAAACGGCACGTTCATTTTCGCCTTGGCATTCACCGCCCAGCCATTGGCGTCGAGAATCGGGCCGAGGTTGCGCCGGCGCAATTTGAGCCAGGCCAGCAACATCGAGGGAAGTGAAATTGCCAGTAAGATGCCGAGGATGGCGAGCGGCACCTGCCAGGGTGGCAACTTTGCAATCGCGCCAAAGATCCCACCCAGCGCCGCCAGCAAAGTCGTCAGAACCAGGCCGATGGCCGCCAGCGTGCCGGTGTCCATTTTGGTCTTCGGCGGCTGGGGCGCGGGTGGTGGCGGTGGCTTCGTTGGATCCACGTTGACAACGGTGGTGGCAGTCAGTTCAAGCTTTTGGGTGGCCGCGGCGTCGGCTGCCGCGGCGCGCTTGGCGACCTGTTCTTCGATCATGCGAACCACCTTCTTGTAAGGCGCCCAGAAGGCCTGCGGGATGCTGATCGGGTTCTCAATGATCTTCGTGATCGTGGCATCCCAGTCGCGCCCTTTGCGGTCATAGAAGATCCCGTTGCGGCCGACCATGAGGTTGTCGGAATCGCCGCTGGTGAAGGCCGCCACGATCTGCAGCTTCTCGCCGGTGGCTTTGCGCACACAATCGCAGTAGGCGAGATAGGTGCCAGACAATCCGGCCAGCAGCGCGTGCCGAGCGCCATCCTCGACGGTCAGGCAGAGATCGCAGCTTCGCTGGTCCAAGTAGAGGGTGCCGGCTTGGAAGATCGCCTTGTCCTTGCGCCCGTAGAAATCCCGGAAGCTCACGAAGTTATTCAGCAGCTTATAGAGGTCCCGGTGATAACGGGCGAGCTTCTCCACCGCGGCGATGGAAGTGAACTGCGGTTCCAGGCTCTTGTCCTCGGCAATGAGCTTGGTAAGGGTATCTTTGGCTGTGCTGGCCAGAACCTGGCGGACGCGATCCCGCCCAAGCTTCGCCACCGAGCCGCCGGCCAGGCCCGCCGACCAACCCTCATAGGGACCGAGTTTCGCCAGCAGTTCGCCCCAGTCCGCCTCGGTGAGAGCATTCTTGTCGCCGAGCAGCGGCTTGACCGCGTCGTTCTGGAACTTGGCGATCGCGTCAGCCCAGGCCGGGTTCACACTGTGCGTCAGCGGCAGAGGTCGTCCGGCCTCCACGCGTGCCAGCGGGAACCCGGCAATCTCCGCATTGGTGATGGTCAAATCCTTAGCCGCAAAGGCCAGGTAATCCTTTTCCTCCCGGTTAAGGGCGTTGCTGGCGCGGGGGTCGAAAGCCGCGAGCCGGCAGCGCGTGAAATAGTCATCCACCTTGGTCTGGACCGCTTTCACAGCGGCCGCGGCGCCAGCAGTGGCATCGCCCAGTGGCAGCACCGCCGTGTCGGCTTCAGCCTTCTTATGCCAATCGGAGAAGGCCTGGGCGTCGGCAAAGAACTGATCCACCCTGGCCTGGTTGATGCCGGGCTTGCCGCTGCGATCGACGTCGGAGCCGAGGCAGGCAATGATATCGTTGATGACCTGTTTGGTGGCATCGTCCTTGGCCGTTTCAGGGATGATGATGCCGTCGCCGTTCAGGACCGTTTCCACAAACTTCTCGGCGACCTGGGAAGCATCCTCGACCGTGACAGCGGTGGCATCCGCCTTCTTCAATGTAGCAAGAATCTGCTTCGCCGAGGCCAGCAACTGCTTGCCTTCGGGCGTCGCGTCATTGAAGGCGGCCAGCGGCAGCGCAGGAGAGGACTTGAGCAGCTCGTCCGGATTCTTCAGGCAGCTCCCCGCCCACTGGGTGGCGGCGATCACCTCCGTCGCCCGAATGCGGCCGTCTTTGTCGGTGTCGATCAGCGCCAGGGTGGCCTTATCGAACTCCAGCCCGGTGGTGGGGCAGGCCAGCGCGACCCAGAGCTTCTGGTCCAGTTGATCCAGGGCCATGAGGTCCGCCCCGGTGTCCAGCCGGACCTGGTCAAAGCCGCCGGCACGGAAGAACTTCCATGTGTGGTTTCTGCTCATAATTCAGTTGGTGGTTCCTGTTGTAAATGTGACACCCGCTACGCCGCGGCCAACGCGGTCAGCATTCTACACCAGGCCGGCAGGAATGACAACTACCAATTGATCGCCCGTCGCTAAGCCAGCTCCGGCTCTTCAATCTCCCGCGGCGCGGCCACAAGCGGTGTCCCATCGCTCGCCTCCGGATACTCGAAAACCTTGCCCTCGTAGTTCCGTATCACCACGCGGTCAGAGTTGCGGCTCAGCACGGATTCCGGCGCGACCGGCACTTTGCCGCCGCCTCCGGGCGCGTCAATCACATATTGCGGCACCGCATAACCCGTCGTGTAGCCGCGCAGGCTCTCCACGATCTGTAGCCCTTTGCGCACGCTCGTCCGCAAATGAGCCGACCCGGCGATCAGGTCGCACTGGTAGATGTAATAGGGTTTCACCCGGCACATCAGCAGCTTCTGCACGTGCGCCTTCATTACGACTGGGTTGTCGTTCACATTGCGCAGCAGCACCGACTGGTTGCCCAGCGGAATGCCCGCGTCCGCCAACCGGCCCAGCGCCTCCCGCACCTCCGTGGTCAGCTCCCGCGGATGGTTCGAGTGGATGCTCAGGAACAGCGGATGATACTTCTTCAGCGTCGCGCACAGCTCCGGTGTGATGCGCTGCGGGAGGAAGACCGGTATCCGGGTGCCGATGCGCAGAAACTCCACGTGCGGGATCGCCCGCAGCCGGCCCAGCAGATGCTCCAGCTTCTCGTCGCTGAACAGCAGCGGGTCGCCGCCGCTCAACAGCACGTCGCGCACCTCCGGATGGCTGCGGATATACTCGATCTGCCGGTCGAACTCGGGGTGGAAATCGTAGCCGCTGGCGTTGCTCACCAACCGCGACCGCGTGCAATACCGGCAATACGCCGCGCACCGGTCGGTCACCAGGAACAACACCCGGTCGGGATACCGGTGCACCAGTCCCGGCACCGGCGAATGCGAATCCTCGCCGCACGGATCACTCATCTCCCACGGCGCCACGTGCGTCTCCTCAACCCGCGGAATGACCTGCCAGCGAATCGGGCAGTTCTCGTCTGCCGGGTCAATGAGGTTGAAGAAGTATGGCGTGATGGCCAGGGCCAGCTTGTGATTGGCCAGCGCCGTCCCGGCGGCTTCCTCCGGCGTCAATGTCGGCATTAGCCGCTGAAGCTGTTCGACGGTGGTAATGCGGTGCTTGAGTTGCCAGTGCCAGTTGTTCCAGTCCGAATCCGGCACATTGGCCCAAAAACCCCGCCCTGCCGGGCGGAACTCCTTGAGAGATCTCGACAGGCCGCGCGACGGCGGCTCGTCGCCGCTCTCGGATGAGGCATTATTGTGCATCTTTCCCCTAAAGTCGGGTAAGCGCACTATAATTTTGATCGGACCCATGTCAAGTGACCGGTCCGTGAAATGTTGGCCCGAGCATTGTTGGCCCAAGCTTAAATCTCCCTCAGTCAGGCTGCCACAATGCCCCAATTACTGAGGAATCCGCAGCATACACTACACCCAAAGCTGCCGCGGCTTCTCCCTCTCCCCTTCCGAAGGGGAGAGGGCTGGGGTGAGGGGTTGATCGGTGTCGTCTATCCTGCGGTCTTAGCAGTAAGTTTGTGATCCTGATCCGGCAGTGGTATCAGGGTGCGTGCGTGGGGGAAGCAGCCGCCAGGCTCTGGTCCACAAGCGTCTTGAGATCGCGGCGAGGGGAGGCCCAGGCCTTCTTGACCGCGGCAGCAACAAGGTCGCGGACTGTCTGGTAGTCCGGGTCGGTGACATCCTTATAGACGGGGCTTTTGCAGGTCTGGGTGCCATCGGCGGACTTGCTCAGGGGCGCGCACAGGAAGAGTGTCCGCTCGGGCTGGCGCAGGTCAATCCAGTCCAGGCGGCTCACTTCGGCGGTTTTGTGGCAGCCGGCGCAGCGGCGCTCGTGCACGGCGGTGATTTGGCGGGCGAGTTCCTTGTCGGTAGCGATGTCGTAGGCCTTGTCGTTGGCCCGCTTGTTGACGAAACGGTCGTGGTATGGCGCGTTGGCGTCCATCCACATGGTCATCCGCAGCAGCTCGTCGGCCGTCAATCGGCCGCGCTGACGTTGGGCTGGGCTATCGAGCGACTTGTAGAGTTTGCTCGCGTGCGCGCCGTAGGCCAAGGGCGGGGTGACGCTGGCATCCTGGAGATTGGGCTCGGCCGTGGCGACCAGCTTCGCCGCGAGGATGGTCTCAAAGGCGCGATTGAAGCCATAGCCGGGCACCAGGCCCCACCACTGCTCGGACTCGCGAGACCAGTCGGTCAGGCCGCCGCAGAAATCCAGTCCGCCCGCAGGCTTCAATCCGCTGTGACACTGCACGCAATGCTTGTCGAGAATCGGCTGAATGTCGCGCAGGAAGCTCACCGGGCGATCGCCCCAGGGCGGGGGAATGAGCGGACGCGGCGGGAGCGACGCGGCCAGCGGCGGCGGGCTGGTGCGCGGCACGATGCCGCGCGTCTCGTGGCAGCCCGCGCACGCGCGTGTCTCGCCGGGCTGGAAGCTGATGAAGCTCCTCATGCGCCGCAGCTCCATGCGATTCTCATCCAGCAACTGGAAATAGACGGCCGTATCGGCCGGCACCTCGAAGTGGGCGCTGCCATCCCGCTCGACCGGCACGTCGCCCAGAATGCGGATGGGCGTCCAGTTGATCAGGTGCGGGCCTTTCTCACCGTAACGCTGTCCGCCGAGCTTATTGTCATACGGCCACCCAATCGGCTCGGCGACGCGGACATACCGGATGCGCCCGGCGATCTCCTCCGAGCCAAAGCTCACATCGCTAATGACGCAGGTGGCGTTGGTTTTCGTCAGGTCCACGAACTCGGGAAAAACCGGCGGGCGGGGCCGCGCCCGCAGCGGCATCGGCATGAAGCAGGAAATGCCCGGGTCGCGATGGATGAGTTCCTTATTGCCGAAAACGTCCACCAGGTAGAGGCCATAACCCTTGGCGTCAGTCTGCTCGTTGGAATACGTGTATGAGACCAGGAACGTCCGCTCCGACAGCGCCCAAGGCGTGGAGTAAAGCCCGCCACCGTCCTGCGTGCCGCCTTCGGGCGCGGGCACGCCGTCCATGCCGCCTTCGGGGGGCTTCACGTCCGGCGTCACGATAGTCATGCCTTTGGGTTCGTTGATGCCGAGGGACGGGTCCGCCACCACCAAGGGCCCGACCGCTAGCGTGTGATGGCCGGCCGCGATGCACACCAGCTTCTTGCTGCCCGGGATCGAACGCGCGTCTTCCAGAGACCAGGGGTTGACGAAGTGCTGCTTGAAGAGGGCGTCCGCGCTGGTGCCGTCCGGCCGGATGGTCCAGATGGATTGGATGAAGGCCCAACTGCGCTCGTGATATTCCCAGCGCAGGTAAGCCACTTGACCGTCATCGAGCGTGTGTGGCAGGTAATCCCCGTCCTTGTTCACGCTCAGCCGCCGGATGCCCGTGCCGTCCGGCTTCATCGTGTAGAGGTTGCAGCTTGTTTCATCCTTGTCGTATTCGTTGCACTGCAACGAAGTGCCGCACCGCTCGGAGACAAAGACGATGTCGCCGCCCGGGGTGTAGGTGGGGTCCAGGTCGCTCCATTCGCCGGAGGTGAGCTGGCGCAAGTTCCACCCATCAACGCCGATCTCGAAGATGTGCGTAGGCTCGACTGACCGGCGGAAGTTATAGCTGCGGGCTCGATCGAGCCAGCCTTCAGGTGGCTGGTCGCTCGGCGTGCGCGCATACCCGAATACCACGCGGCTGCCATCCCACCACAGGTCCATCCCGTGCAAGTGGCCTGGCCCCAGAGCGCGGTTGATGATCGAGCGCAGGCCTAAGTCGGCCGTCGAGCCCCCTTCCCCACCCGGCGAGGCGAGGGCGGCAGCGAGCTTTCCTCCTTTGGCGGCAGAGAGCACGCACAAGTCCCCGCCCGGTCGCGAGCACCAGGGCATGTGATTGAGACAGACATCCGGGTAAGTCTCCTGCGTGAAACGCTTCACGAAGAGCAAGCGGTCAAAGTCCAGCAGTGGATTGGCGAACACCAGTCCGCGCACCGCCCAGCGCACTTCCAGGTAAACCGAGCGGAGGAGATCATCAGAAGCATCCTTGGGCAGCGCCTGAAAGCGCTCGGCCGCCATGTCCATGCCCCGGATTTGTGGTGCACCGTCCACTCCCGCCTGACGCAATTCTGCTGCCAGCTTTCGGCCACGCTCAATTAGCTTGGCGGTAGGGTACTGCGGCGGGGTGCCGGGCGGTTTGAGCGATTTGGCGGTGGACCACTGGCTGAGGCTGCTTTGGTTGGCCGGTCGATGCAGCGCGAGATTGCGTTCCGGCGTGCTCGGGCCATAGACCTCGACCTCGTCCAGGTGCAAGAAGATCGGGGCGGCGCTGGGAATTTGCAGTCTCACGAAACGCCCGCGGACCTCCCCTTCCTTGAATTGTACCTCGAGCGGGGGCGCGCCGCTGATGCCCCCGAAATGCTTGCCCTGGTTCTCCTGCCGCAACGTCCATTGCCGGCCATCCTCCGAAGTCAGAATGCGAAGGTTGTCGGCATTGTGCAATCCGGGGGCGTAGTCCAAACGGTTAAACACGACCACTCGGCTAAGCAGGACCACCTCGCCCAGGTCCACCTGCCACCAGGGATTAGGTTCCTGGCCCGTGTGGAAGGCATACTTGCCATCCTTGATGCCATCGCAACCGCCGCGGGCGTCCGTCTCGGTCGAGACCGGCCCCGGCGCGCCATCCTCGATCGCCTTGGCCTGCTTCAGCCAGTCTTCCTCGATCTGCTGGCGGAGCATTTGGCCGCTGATCGTTTCATCGCGCGGGTGGGACAAGGAGGGAATTGGAGCCAGCCCCGCCGACAGAAGCGCTGGCCAGGCAATACTGAACAGGCTGACCAGAACCAATCTGGCGTGCCGACCCGAGGTGAATGGCAGGCTCATAACCATACCGTTCTTCTACTCGGTGAGCCAACTCAGCGCAATCTTCGATTCGGGGAACTGTCAGCCACTGAGCAGCTCGTGAACCTTGGCTCCGATATCCGCATGCCGCATTAGCGACTCCCCCACCAGAATCGCTTGTGCTCCGCACCGCGCTAGCCGCTCTAAATCCGCATGGGTATGGATACCGCTTTCGGCCACAAGCAGCCGGGCTGTGCTATGAGGAGCTGAACGCAGTCGTGCGGCGAGCCGCTCGGTCGTCGCCAGGTCCACCTTGAACGTCTTCAGGTTTCGGTTGTTCACGCCGATCAGTTCCGCGCCCGTATTCAACGCGCGATCCAGCTCGGCTTCGTCATGCACCTCCACCAGTGCCGCCAAACCTGCTCCGATCGCCAGCTCATGGAAATGCTTCAACTGCGCATCACTCAGGATCGCGACGATCAGCAGGATGGCGTCGGCGCCGCACTCGACGGCCTCCAGAATCTGCCGCTCATCAATGATGAAATCCTTCCGCAGCAGCGGCAACTGCACCACCTCGCGGATTTGCTTTAGGTATTCCAGCGACCCCTGGAAGAACTTCTCATCCGTAAGCACTGAGAGACAACTCGCTCCCGCGGCCTCGTATTCCCGGGCGATCCTCACCGGATCGAAGTCCGGGCGAATCACCCCGGCTGATGGTGACGCCTTCTTCACCTCGGCAATCAACGCAACCGGCCCGCGTTTCGGCTTGCGTAGCGCCCCGGCAAAGTCCCGCACTCCCCCTCGCTCCTCCAAGGCGGCTTTTAAGTCAGCCACTGACACTGGCCGTTGCGGCAGCCGCGCCACCTCACGTCTCTTCTCTTCAACGATGGTGTCGAGTATGGTCACAAATGCCAGAACTGCCAGTCCTCACGATGCGAGTCCTCGCAGCTTCGGATTTCGGGTTTCGGCCTTCCTTCGGGCTTCGGTTTTCGGATTTCGGATTTCAGACCTCACCCCTCTTCCTCATCCCTAACCCCTTGCATCCGCTTGAGTGGACACCCAGCGCGCAGCCAGCCATTCACGAATTGGTCCAGATCGCCGTCCATCACCGCCTGCACATTGCTGGTTTCGACGCCCGTGCGCAGGTCCTTCACCATCCGATACGGCTGGAAGACGTAGCTGCGAATCTGGTTACCCCAGGAGATGCTGCCTTTGTCCCCGTAGAAGCGCTCCATTTCGGCTTTCTGCGCGTCCACGCGCTGGGCGTAGATGCGCGAGAGCAGGAGCTTCATCGCCGCCGCGCGGTTCTGATGCTGGGAACGTTGGCTCTGCGAGGCTACCACCAGCCCCGTCGGAATGTGCGTGATGCGAACGGCGGTTTCCACCTTGTTCACGTTCTGGCCGCCCTTGCCCCCGGAACGAAACGTGTCCACCGCAAATTCGGTGGGCGGGATCACGATCTCCTCGTCGCTCTCCTCAATTTCCGCAATCACGTCCACGCTGGCAAAGCTGGTGTGCCGCCGCTTGTTGGCGTCAAAGGGAGAGATGCGCACCAGGCGATGCACCCCGCGCTCCGCCTTGGCATAGCCGTAGGCATTCTCGCCGGTCATGACGATCGTCGCGCTCTTGATGCCCGCAGTCTCGCCCGACAGCACGTCGGTGACTTCCACCGGCCAACCCCGCGCCTCGGCCCAGCGCTGGTACATGCGCAGGAGCATGTTCGCCCAATCGCACGATTCGGTGCCGCCCGCGCCGGCGTTGATGCTCATGATGCAGTTGCTCTTGTCGTGGCGGCCGTTGAGAAAGACCTTCAGTTCGAGCGACTCCAGATCCTTGAAGAACTTGCCGAGGTCCTGTTCGAGTTCCCGCTGGACCTTGGCCTGAGCGGCTTCGGGTTCCGCCTCGCCCAGCTCGACCATGATCTGGAAATCTTCGAGCTGCTTCTCCGCCTTGAGGATGGGTTCGGTCTTGTTACGGAGGGAGTTGGCCTCGTCAATGATCTTCTGGGCCTGTTCGCGGCTGTTCCAGAAGTTCTCCGCCGCCATCAGGGAGTTGATTTCTACCAGGCGTCTCTGCGCACCCAGCAAGTCAAAGAAACCTCCGCAGATGGGCTAACTTATCTGCGGCGACCGCCAGCTCGGCTGTAATGGTATCGAACATTCCTTGCATGGTAGGCTACCGGCGGCTGGGTGGCAAGTTGAAGCTGGGCCGCGCCGAAGCTAAGCCGCCGCCGCCGCTCTGATTCCACTTTACGCTCGCCGGAATGCTCCTTAGCCTGCAGGCTATCTAAGAACAGCGACGCTCGGTAAGCTGGTCAGAATTTATGAAAGCGACTAAATACCTACTCATGATACTAACGGTCGGCGTGCTCGCTCTGGCAGGTTGCGGCAAGCCCGACAAAGGTCCGCCGCCGCGCCAGCCCGGCAGAGTTGACGTCACGCAGTTGCAAGAGCAGTTTCCGAATCCCACGCCTGAGGTTTCGGCCTCCATTGAGAAGGTCAGATTCGCCTGCCGCTACCGCACCTTCGACACCGCCCAGGCGGAGTTGGACAAGCTCGCCCAACTGCCCAATATCACTGAGCCGCAGAAGAAGGCGTTGGATGAGGTCGTCGAGCAGATCAAGACCGCGATCAAGGCGGGGGCTGCCGCACCCACCCAGTAGTTCCGCCCGCGCGCGTCGTTTCGCGGCCGGTGACAGAGCCAGACCGGCCCCGCCGGCTTGGAACCGAGATCCTTATGTCTTTGCCCGCTGATTATCACACGCATACCCCCCTCTGCCGCCATGCCACGGGCGAGCCGACCGAACTGGCGGCGCAAGCCGTCCGCCTCCGCCTGAAAGAGCTCGGCTTCTCCGACCACGCCCCGATGCCGCGGGACGACTTCGACGATTGGCGCATGCGGGCCGCCGACCTCGACCAGTATGTCGCCCGTGTCGAGCACGCTCGCCACGACCATCCCAACCTCGTCATTAAGCTTGGTCTCGAGGTGGACTATTTGCCTGGCTGCGAAGACTGGATTCGGGACCTGGCCAACCGTCACCCCTGGGATTACTTCATCGGCTCCGTCCATTATGTCTCCGAGTCCTGGGCCATTGACAATCCCGCCGAGATCGCCAAGTGGAAGGGTCGTGAGCCCATGGAAGTTTGGACCGCCTACTTCGAACGCCTGACCCTGGCCGCCGAATCCGGCCTCTTTGACATCATCGGCCACGCCGACCTCTGCAAGAAGTTTGCCATTTTCCCTCAGCAGGATTGCACGCCGCTGTTCACCCGTTTCCTGCAGGCGGTCAAACGCCGCGGCGTTGCCGTCGAACTCAACACCGCCGGCCTCCGCAAGGATTGCCGGGAAATCTATCCCAGCCCCCGCATCGTCCACCTCGCCGCACAGCTCGGCGTCCCCATCTGCTTCGGGTCCGACGCCCATGCCCCGAACGAGGTCGGTCTGAACTTCGCCGAAGCCGTCCAGCTCGCCCGCAGCGCCGGCTATACCCACTACTCCTGCTTTACCAAACGCCAGCGCGAGGATGTGAAGCTCTAACGGCTAGCCCCGTGAAGTCTTTCCCTTACTTCACTGGGCTAGAGCTTCTTGAGGCGGATGTTCTTGAACGTAGCAGCCGACGTCAGCCGGCTCTAACCTTCCCGAGGCTTTACAGCTTCTTCAGGCGGATATTCTTGAACTGCGCCATCATCGGCGGGCCGGCATGGAGCTGGAGCGCCAGGATGCCGCTCATGGCCCGTTTGGCCTCTTCTTCGTCCACCAGATCCATGGTCTGCTTGCCGTTGATAAACTGCTGCAGGTGGTTCCCCTGGGCGATGATAACGTAATCATTCCAGTCGCCCTTCTTGATCGAGGCCCCGATTTCGGCGGCGTTGCCAACTGAGCCGACGACCTGCTTCTTGCCATCCTGGGGGACAACAACCTTCTCGCCCCGCTGAGCCAGGATGCCGCGCCCACCCTCTTCGTAGAGAATGCCGCTGTAGCTAGGCCCAGCTTCCATGTCCGCCTGATAGCCGTGGACGACCCAATAGGCCGGATCGGCCACCTTGCTGCGATACTGGATGCCGGAGTTGGCGAAGCCCTTGCTGTCGCCCGGCGTGAGCTTGTAGGAGCAGTGCAGTTCGAAGTCGGCTACCGTCCCGTTGGTCCAGATCAGGAATGTGTTTCCCTTGGTCGAATTCTCCGCTGTGGTCTGGCCGGTAATAGCGCCGTCCTGGACCGACCAGAGCTTGGGATTGCCCTCCCAGCCGGTCAGGTCCTTGCCGTTGAAGATTTCGACGAAGCCCGCTTCTGCGCCGGAGACCAGCGCCGTTTGGGCGATCAAAGCCGCGCCCAAGGCGAGCGCACTCAGTAATTTGCTGTTCATAATTCTCTCTTTTCGTTGTTATGCGTGTTGGGTGGGTGAGACGTCTGCTTTAAGATAGGGTCTGGCGCAGGAACTTCAGCCCCTTCACTGCAATCTCGTTGCGCGTAGGTTCCATACGCCGCCAGATGGCTGCCGCCTTGGCAATCACCTTCACATCGGTCGTGAAGGATTCGATCACCACGTCGCCTTTGTAGCCGATGGCCTTGAGCGCCTTGGCGATGCAATCCCAGTTGATGTGGTCGTTGCCCGGCGTGCCGCGGTCACTGCCGCAGGCGTGGAAGTGGCCCAGCAGCTTGCCGGCCTTGCGAATCGCATCGCCCTGGCACTTCTCCTCGATGTTCATGTGGAAGGTGTCGAGGTGCAGCTTGAGTGCTGGACTGCCGACGGTCTTGACCATCTTCAGGGCCTGGTCGCACGTGTTGATGAAGTCAGTCTCGAAGCGATTCAGCGGCTCCATGCAGATCTGCTTGCCCAGCTTCTCGGCGTATTTGGAGATCGTCTTGAGGTTCTTGACCACCGTCTTCCATTGCTCCTTGTATTCCGCTGGCGGCACCGCATTGGCGCGCCCCACGGAGGAATACACCGGCCCAATCAACCTGGGACAATCGAGCACCACCATTTGGTCGAGGACCTTCGTCATGTAATCGAGGCTGGTCTTCTGTTGCTCAGGAGTGCCGCGCAGGTCGCGATCCGGCCCCAGGCAGGCGCAGGCCGACCCGCAGACCAGCCCGTGCTTATCCAACTCGCGCTTCACATGCGCCGGGTCAATATGCGCCGGGTCCTCGATGGGAATCTCGATGGTGTCAAACCCCCATTGCTTGAACTGCTTGAACAGCTTCGTGCTGTCGTTCGTAAACGGTGAGGTGAAAAGGAATGTGTTAATGCCAAATCTCATAATTGCGGTTGAGGCTAATTCATCGAGCGCGCGTGTCAAAGGCATTTGTTGCCTGGTCGGCTTCAAAATGCGCCGCTTCGATTTTTCGGCGGTCACAGCTATAGTTGATCGTTTGGTTGGCGCTATGCGGAAAGCGGTGTGAGTTTTTGGGGGCGGTTTGAGAGTGTTTCGGCCCATCGGATACGGGAGTAGCTCTCAACAAAACCCCTATTGGCTCAGGAGGAACTTCTGAGCCCCATCCAGGTCGTCGGTATTGACGAGGTCAACGCCGTTGGCCCGCATCGTTTGCCAGAAGACCAGGTGGTCCGGCCCGCCCCAGAACCGCACCTGCCGGCCTTGCGCATGGGCCTTGGAGACGATGGTTTGCAGCCGGAGTTTCTCCGCCTCGGGCATGGGGCCCGTCCCGCGCCAACTGAAGTTCTGCCCCCAATTGCTGCTGATCCACGGGACGAGGTCTGCCGGTGCGCCAGAGTTCAGGTCGCCCAGGGCGCCGTCCACGCAGGCGTAGCGGAGGGACTCGCCAGCGAACATCTCCTTCGATTGGTAGCCGGTGAGGATGACCCGGATGGCGTTGGTCTTGGCCCCAGCGGGACCGAACGTGGTGAGCATGTCGGCGTAGTTTGTCAGGGTGTCGCGCAGGACCGGGTAGATGGTCTGCCAACGGGGCTTTAGATCGATCAGAAGCGTGCATTCCGGGCCAGCGGGATAGACCCGCCCGCCATTCTTCTTCACGCGCTCGCGCAAGGGGTCGAGATAAAGCGCCTGCAGGGTCCGCTCCGGTTTCACTTTGGAGCGGTCATGGGCCACCAGGAGCTGGCCATCCACAAGATAAATATCAGCCTCCACGCTGCAGAAGCCGTGGTCGAGGGCGTCGAGCAACGGGCGTTTGTGCTCGTAGTCGTTATGGGCGTGGGCATGGATCAGCGGGACGGGCTCGGCGCCACGGGTTAACGACGATAGGCACAAGAACGCGAGGCCTGCGACCAGCCTGCCTGGGATTGAGAGAGTCTTCATGAACGGGAGTATCTCACACCGCCGCCCTACCCTGCAACTTCTGAGACGGTGGGCGATCTCTACGAAGCCGTTGGCAAGCTCCTCTGGAGAGCGAAGTAACAAGACAGCTTACTGCCAAGACCGCGGGATAGACGGCACCGAGCAACCCCTCACCCCAGCCCTCTCCCCTTCGGAAGGGGCGAGGGAAAAGCCTCCGCAGCTTTGGGTGTAGTGTATGCTGCGGACTCCTTATTACTTCTCAATCCGGTAAAACTGCGTCCGGCTGCGGAGAAAGAGGGCTTCGCCGGAGACCGCCGGCGAGGCCATGAAACCGTCGCCAAGCTGGTTCTCGGCGAGCTTCTTGAACTCCCGACCCGTGGCGAGCACGGTCGTCTTGCCTTCCTCGCTGAACAGATAGATGCGACCGCCGGCGGCGAGTGGCGAGGCGGAGTAATGTCCGCCCAGACGTTCGCTCCAGACTACGGTGCCCGTCAGCGCCTCCCAACAGGTGACGGTGCCATTGTCATCGATGGCGAAGAGCAAGTCCCCAAGGAGCAGGAGGGACGGCTTCTTCGGAGCGTTCTGCTTGGTCTTCCACACCACCTGCAACTGCATGCCGTCCGAGCCGGGGGCCTTGGCGTCGAGCACCTCGCCGGGTTTCCCTGGCCGGAGCACCAGCACACCGCCGCTCCCAAATCCGGAAGGCACAAATATCAGGCCCTGGCCTGTCAACGGGCGCGTCGAGCCGGAATAGCTGCTCCGCTCCTCCACTCGCCAAAGCTCGTCCCCCGATGGGGGATCATACGCATAGAGCGCTCGCGATCCCTGGCTCAGCAGGGTGGGCCGCCCGTCGAACGTCGCGAGTTGGCAGGTGGCGAACGCCTTGCGATAGTCGCCGCCCAGCTCCGGTTGGCCGTCCGCGCCAAGATCCTGGTAATCAATGGACCGTTTCTTCTCCCAGACGGTGCGGCCGGTTTGCTTGTCGAGTGCGAGGACGAACTGGTGGTCGCTGCCGTCGAAGTTGAGGAAGAACAAGTTGCTGTAGAGGATCGGCGAGGAGCCGGCGCCGCGGAAATGGTTGCACTCGATGTCCCGCCTCGTCCACAGGACCTTGCCGGTTTGGGTGTCCAGGCAGGCCGTGCCCGGGGAGCCGAAGGTCACGTAGATCCGCCCCGCTTCGATGGCCGGCGTGGGCGAGGCATAGCTGTTGAATGTGTGGCAGAACTGCGGCTTGGCGACGTCGAATAGCTTCAGGTCCTGGATCACCTTGCCGGTGTCACGGTCAATGCAGACGGCGAACAATTCGTGGCCGTCGGCAGTGGCCGTGGTGAGCCACACCTGCTGGCCCCAAATCACGGGCGATGACCAGGCTTTGCCATGGATCGCGGTGCTCCATTTCAAGTTCTGCTGTTCGCTCCAATGGAGCGGCAGGTTGGTCGAGGTGGA
>CAIWJG010000891.1 GCA_903912925.1 uncultured Verrucomicrobia subdivision 3 bacterium
AGCCAACGTAGCTCAGTTGGTAGAGCAGCGCTTTCGTAAAGCGCGGGTCGTCAGTTCAATTCTGACCGTTGGCTCCATTCTCTTTTCCTGTGGCATTGGCCGATACCATCCAGAACATCGAGCAACTCGAAGACCTTCTCAGCGAGCCGACACCAGAGGTAGTGCTGACATTGCGGCATCTGGAGGGGGACCTGATCGTGCTCGGGGTCGCAGGCAAGATGGGCCCCAGCCTCGCTCGCATGGCCCGGCGCGCGTCTGACCTCGCCGGCGTCCGGCGGCGCATCATCGGCGTGGCGCGCTTTTCCTCGGCCGGTTTCGAGGCTGAGCTCCAACGACATGGCGTAGAGACTATTCGCTGCGACTTGCTGGATGAGAAGGCGTTACAGCGTTTGCCGGATGCTGCGAACGTGCTTTACCTGGCCGGGATGAAGTTTGGGGCGACAGGTCAAGAGTCGCTTACTTGGGCGCTGAATACGCACTTGCCCGCCCTCGTGTGCCGCAAATTCGCCCACAGCCGCATCGTGGCCTTCTCGACCGGCAACGTATATGGGTTTGTCCCGGCGTCCAGTGGCGGCGCAAGGGAGACTGATCCCCCTGCGCCGCTGGGCGAGTACGCAATGAGCTGCCTGGGCCGCGAGCGCATCTTCGAGCATTTCAGCCGGACGCTCGGCCTGCCGGTGGCGCTGATCCGGCTGAATTATGCATGCGACCTGCGCTACGGCGTGCTCGTGGACCTGGCCAGGAAGGTTCTGCTGGGGGCGCAAGTAGATCTTAGCATGGGCTGGTTCAATACCCTCTGGCAGGGCGACGCGAACGCCATGACCTTGCGTTGCTTCGCCCACGTCGCCTCGCCCCCATTGACGCTTAACCTTACAGGGCCTGAGTGTCTGAACGTGCGCAAGACCTGCCAAAGGCTGGGGCAGTTGCTGGGCCGGGAACCGGTCTTCATGGGAAAGGAAGCCCCGACGGCGCTGCTAAGCAATGCCGGGCAAGCGTTCAGCTTGTTCGGCCAACCGCGCGTGAGCGCCGACCGGTTGGTCGCCTGGGTCGCGGCGTGGCTGCGGCAGGCCGGGCCGACGCTGGACAAGCCGACCCATTTCGAAGCGCGCGACGGGAGGTTCTGAACTATGCCCCTGCTACCAGCAATCCAACAAGCCTTGCAGCGCGGGCTGGTCATTCCCGCTTGCCCCCTCGCACTCGACGCGACGCGCAAGCTGGACGAGCGGAGGCAGCGCGCCTTGCTGCGCTATTATGCGGCCGCCGGGGCGGGGGGCGTAGCGATGGGCGTCCACACGACGCAGTTCGCCATTCGCGACTCGAGACACGGCCTCTTCGAGCCAGTCCTGGCTCTGGCCGCCGAAGAATTGACCCGCGCGGATGCCGGGCGGCGGGAGCCCCTGGTGCGTATCGGCGGCATCTGCGGTGAGACGCCCCAAGCGACGTGCGAAGCCGTGCTGCTCCGTGAGCTTGGCTACCATGCCGGTTTGCTGAGTCTGGCGGCAATGAAAGGCGCCAACGACGACCAACTAATCGCCCACTGCCGCGCCGTGGCGGAGATTCTGCCCCTGGTGGGATTCTACCTGCAACCAGCGGTAGGAGGCCGCCGGTTGCCGCTGGCGTTCTGGCGACGGTTCCTGGAGATCGAAAATGTCGTCGCCATTAAGATCGCACCCTTCAACCGTTACCAGACGCTCGACGTCGTCCGCGCCGTCGCCGAGGCGGGGCGGGACGACGTGGCGCTTTACACGGGCAACGACGACAACATTGTGCTCGACCTTCTGACGCCCTACCGCTTCAGCGTGAGTGGGCGCACCGTCGAGCGCCGCATTGCAGGGGGATTGTTGGGGCACTGGGCGGTCTGGACACGCCAGGCAGTGGAACTCCTGCGCGAATGCCATCGCACCATTGAGAGCGGTGGCCCGATTCCCGCCGAGCTGCTGCGGCGCGGGGCTGAAGTCACCGACTGCAATGCAGCCTTCTTCGACGCAGCCAACGGCTTTGCCGGCTGCATCTCCGGCCTGCACGAGGTTCTGCGGCGGCAGGGCTTGTTTGAAGGCGTCTGGTGCCTCGATCCGGCTGAGCGACTCAGTCCGGGGCAGAGCGAGGAGATTGAGCGCGTCTATACCGCCTACCCGCATCTGAACGACGATGCTTTCGTCGCTGCGCATCGGGAGCGGTGGTTGACTCAGGATTTTGGCAAATGAAAGGCTCGACAAGGGCCTGAAGATTAGGTATGCGTCTCAACAGCCGGTGTGCCACCGGTATAGAAACAGAAAGCAATTGCTTATGCAGCCTGAAATGACTCGCCGATCCTTCGTCAAAGAAACCATCCTGTCATCCGCCGGTCTTGCGCTCGCGCTCAACTCGCGGGGCGAGGACCAGCCCGCACCGGCCGCTTCGCCGGGGACCTTGCCCAAGGGGAAGATTGGCAAGCTGGATGTGAGCCGCGTGATCCTGGGCGGCAACCTGCTCACCCACTATACGCATAGCCGCGACCTGAAGTACGTCTATTCGCTCGCGGCGCATTACAATACCGACGAGAAAATCATGGAGACGCTCGCGAAAGCCGAGGAGTGCGGGATTAACACGGTCTCCATGCACAACCCCGAGCATCCCATTTCTGTCCTGCGCCGATACCGCAAGGAGCGCGGGGGCAAGATTCAGTGGATCATCTGCCCCACCGCGCCGGTTGAGCCGGACATGATCAAATATCGCGAGCACGTCGAGAGTTTGATTAAGGACGGCTGCGAGGCCATTTACCTGTGGGGCGTTCACGCCGATTCGCTGGTGGCGCAAGGCAAGATCGACCTGGTCGCCAAAGCGGTCGAGTTGCCCAAGGAGTTCGGCGTGCCCTCGGGTGTTGGCGCCCATTCGCTCGCGGTGATCAAGGCTTGCGAAGAGAAAGGCGTAAAGGCGGATTTCTACATCAAGACCTTCCACTCCCATAACTACCCGACGGCACCGAAACCGGAGCAGATCAAAGAGCCTTACAATGAATTCCCCGGTTACTGGTGCGCCAACCCGGAAGAGACCGCCAAGTTCATGCAGACGGTGAACAAGCCTTGGATCGCGTTCAAGACCATGGCCGCAGGCGCCATTCAGCCCCAGGTCGCCTTCCGCTACTCCTTCCTCCACGGCGCCGACTTTGTGCTGGCGGGCATGTTTGACTACGAGATCGCCGAAGACGTCAAGCTCGCGAACGAGGCCCTGGCCCGCACTAAAGAGCGTGAGCGGGCGTGGAAATGCTGAACCGCCCGGATGGATCGAGGTCGCGGCGTTAACGATTGTTTAGGAATCCTGGGGAAGGAAGGGACTTTCAGCGCCCGATTTCTGCCGGTGCCTCCGGGTCGAGCGGGTGCCGCCAAGGCGCAAGGGCAAATTCGCATTGCAGCCGCCATGCTCCCCCCTTAATGTAGGAAGCATCAGAGAGAATCCGACACCCGCCGAAGGGGTCGCAGCCTGGTATGAAAACAAAGAAGCCCCGCTCGGAGAAAGCCGTGAAACCGGCCGCGCGAACTGTTCGCCGCGTGCTCCGGCGCAAGCCAAAGACCCTTCGACGTAAACCCAGCCCCGCCAAAACCAAAGGTGCCAAAAGCAAACCCACAAAGAAGCCGAAGCTGCTCGCCCGGAAGCAGACCAAGTTGCTACTCAAGGCAAAGGCCTTAAGGAAGCGGATTATTCGCAAGCCCAAGGTGAAAGCTCCATCCATCCCAGTCGAAAGCGCGCAGGCAGTCGCACCAGTCGTCGCTGTCCGTGAGCGCGCACTCGAGGCCGTCCCTGCGGAGCAGCCCGAGCCCGGCTTGAGAATCCCCAAACTTCTCTTGGAAGACGACGAACCAGCCGTGCCGCCTATCACCGGCCCGGGTCAGAAGTATGCGCTGGGCCCGGCGGCGCCCGCGGCTCCGTTCGAACGCGAGGAGGCCGCCTTGCCGGCGGCCTATGGCACCGAGAAGTTGCTGCTGGCGGCGCGCGATCCCCACTGGCTGTATGCGCATTGGGACCTGACCCCGGAGCAACAGCGGCACTACAACTCCCTTTCTGCCGATCATCATCTCGTGCTGCGGGTCCATACCGAAACCGGTTCGGGGCAAGCCGCCCTGGACATCCACGTGCACCCGGAGTCACGGCATTGGTTTGTGCACGTGGAACGCGGCGGCACGCAACACGTAGCCGAACTGGGTTATTATCGGCCGCGGCACCGCTGGGTGACGATTGCCACCTCGGCCCCGGCGAAGACGCCCGCGGCAACAGCATCGGCGGACCAGAGCGTGAGGTTTGCGACCATCCCGGCGCACGTGCGGCTGACCCAATTGGCCGCGCTCGCCAAACAAGCTATCCCAGCCGACCTGCCTCCGGCGGAGGCGGCGCGGGAGCGCGCCCTGGCCGAGTTGGTCAGTCGGCAACTCGTTCAGCAGGACTGGGCGAGTTCAGAGCAAATCCCGGAACTCATTCGTGGCCGCGGCGAGCAGGAAATCTCCGCTGCGGAAACAGGCCTCCTAGCACCACTCGGCGGCGAAGCCGGGAACGTATCCAGTCCTGCGGCCCCTGAGGAGCAACGCCCGGCTGGATTTTGGCTTAACGTCAATGCCGAACTCGTTATCTACGGCGGGACCGAACCGGGAGCGAGCGTGACCATTGGAGGCCAGCCCGTCTCGCTCCGTCCCGACAGCACCTTCAGTTGCCGTTGCTCGTTGCCCGATGGCGAGCACACCATCACAGTGTCCGCACTGTCGGCCCAGGGCGAATTGCGCCAGGCGGAGATACAGTTCAGCCGCCACACTACATACCGCGGCGAAGTGGCCCCCGCCCCGCAGGACCCCTCACTCCAGCCTCCCCCCGTCGAACACCCATGAGCCGCATCCGCCAGCCCCTTGATCATTAGTCAGGCGTCCCCGACACTTCCAACACTTTCGACCTTAGCCTTTAGCCCTCAGCCTCCAGCCTTTCCCCTCTTATGCCCGGCTATCTGTCCCTCATCCTCCACGCGCATCTGCCGTTTGTCCGGCATCCGGAGCACGAGAAGTTCCTGGAGGAGAGCTGGCTGTTCGAGGCCATCACGGAAGCCTACATGCCCCTGCTGCAGCTCCTGGAACGCTGGCGGCGGGATGGCCTGAAGCCTCGCCTCACGCTCACGCTCACGCCTACTCTCTGCTCGATGCTGCGGGACCCGCTCCTGCAAGAACGTTACGACCGGCACCTCAAGGAACTCATCGAGCTCGCCGAGAAGGAAATCCATCGCACTCGCTGGGAGAAGCCATTCCATGAACTGGCGCTGTTCTATCGCGAGCGCCTCACTGCCGCCCGCAAAGCCTACGGAGCTTGCGGGCGCGATTTGGTGAGCGTCTTTCGGCAGTTCCAGGAACTGGGCCTCCTGGAAATCATCACCAGCTCCGCCACGCACGCCCTGCTGCCACTGCTGGCCGACCATTCACCCTCACTCCGCGCCCAGGTATTGGTAGCGTGCGACCATTACCGCGCTTGCTTTGGCTGCGACCCACGGGGCATCTGGCTGCCGGAGTGCGCTTATGTGGAGAGCCTCGATGATATCCTGCAAGAAGCGAACCTCCGCTGGTTCGTTACCGACACCCACGGCATCCTGCACGCCCACCCGCGCCCGCGCTACGCCACCTTTGCCCCGATCTTCACCCCCAAGGGCGTCGCCGCCTTCGGCCGCGACCCCGATTGCTCGCGGCAGGTCTGGAGTCGGCACGCCGGCTATCCCGGCGACCCTCGCTACCGCGACTTCTACCGCGACATCGGGTTCGACCTCGATCTCGATTACGTAAAGCCTTACCTGCCCGCCCCCTCCCAGCGCGGATTCACCGGCCTCAAATACCACCGCATCACCGGCAAAGGCCCCGACAAGCAAGTCTATGACCGCCAAACCGCGCTTCGGGCGGCCGACGAACATGCGGGCCAGTTCCTCGAAGCCCGAATGGCGCAGTTCCGGCGATTGTCAGAAATCCTCGACCGGCCGCCGATGGTGGTGGCGCCTTACGACGCCGAGCTCTTCGGCCACTGGTGGTATGAAGGCCCGGAGTTTCTTGATTACTTTGTCCGCAAGGCCTGCTGCGACCAGAAGCTGTTCGAGCTGATCACCCCCGAGGAATACCTGCGCCGCCAGCCGACCAACCAGGTGGCTACGCCCGCCGCCTCGAGCTGGGGCGAAGGCGGCTATTGGCGTATCTGGCTGGATGAAAAGAACGAGTGGATCTACCCTCACTTGCACATAGCCCAGGACCGGATGACCGAATTGGCGCGGCGTTTCCCCCAGCCGGACGCGTTGCAGGAGCGCATGCTCAAGCAGGCCGCCCGGGAGCTGCTCCTCGGCCAAGCCAGCGATTGGCCGTTTATCCTGCGCGCGGGCACCAGCCCGGATTACGCCCGCAAGCGTGTGAAGGATCACGTCCTGCGCTTCACCCGGATTTACGAGCAACTCACCGACGGCCAGCTTGACGAGGAGTGGCTCAAGGAAGTCGAGTGGCGAGATAACCTTTTCCCCAACATAGACTACCGCATTTGGGGCTAAACCAGTCGCGCCTCTGTTCTACTCGAGCCAGCCTCCGGGTTCTGCTGAAGGATCTGCACCCGGTCGCAGATGCCCACCCCGATGCGGCCGGCGGCATTCGGTTCGCGCCGCGCGATATAGCGCACGATCGCCTCAATGTCACCGGAGGCCCGCTCGGTCCAAACTATCCTGCGTTCCATTGGGCAATCCGTGATTTCATCTCGTCGTTGGAGATCAGTCGGCCGTTCTCGATGTCGCGCTCCGCTTCCTGAACGGCTGCCAGCAAGGCGATTTCGCCCGTCACATCGCGGAAGTCAATATCATTGGGAAGGCGCTGGATCGCCTGAAGAACCTGTTCGTTCCAGCCATCCCCTACAGGTAGTGTGGCTTGACTGGTCCCAATTCCCAATCCCAGAAGCGCCCCTCGCAGGGTAGGCCGGACCAAGCTACGGTCTGACGCCGTCCCGCGGAACGTTCAGCCTAAAAACGGCAGTTGAAACGATGAAACCACGGATACACACAGATAAATACTGATGCCGACCTCGGCGATGGCGTTCACCTTGCGGGTGAGGCGGGGTTGCTCAGCATTTCAGCTTATTCCTGGAAAGAGGTTTAGCGTCATTTCGCGTGTTTAGCGGGCAACCCCGGGCTGAAATCCGAAACC
>CAIWJG010000892.1 GCA_903912925.1 uncultured Verrucomicrobia subdivision 3 bacterium
CCCAGCCCTCTCCCCTTCGGAAGGGGAGAGGGAGCAGCCTCGGCAGCTTTGGGTGTAGCGTATGCTGCGGACCCCTCAGTATGTCTCGGTTGTTCCTCGATTGTTCCTCGATTGTTCCTCGATTGGTGAAGGATCATTTCATCACACCGAAGGTCATCAGTGCGGCCAGAATCACGCCCATGATGCTCTCGCCCGCAATACAGCAGGGTAAGCTGCCACCAGACGAAAGTGTCCACCTTCGGCGTCTGGCGGTTCACTCCGGAAAGCCCAGCCGAAAGCCTGCGCCGGTTACCACACTGGCATCCGCTACCGGCACATTGCCCGAAGCCGGCAGGACAATTCGCATGGGCGACACGGCCAGAATGTCCTTCTGGATGTCAATGCCGGGCATGACCCGGATCAGCTCGACGCCGCGCTCCGTGAGTTGAAACACGCCCACCGTGGTGACGTAGAACACCTTCTTGCCAGCCTTGAGAGCCTGCTTACCGCTGAAGGTGATTTCCGAGACCTTATCGACGAACTTGGGCTCGCCGGGTTTGACGATCTTGATCCGGCCACCTTCGATTCGGATATCGGCGCGCGCCATCCAGCTCGTCACAAAGATGACCATGCGGGCGCCGGTGGTAATATCAATAAATCCGCCCGGCCCGACGTAGTTCATGGGCCCCTGGCCGCGCCGGGACACATTGACGTTGCCTTCGCTGTCGGCTTCGAGCACCCCGAGCAGGGTTACGTCCAATTGACTGCCGCACATACGGAAGACCTCGGCGGAGCGGACCAGCTTCTTCGGACAGGCGGCGGCGCCGAAGAAGACGCCGGGCGCGGGCAGGCCGCCGATGACGCCGCTCTCGGTGAACACGGTGACGGTCTGGAGCAGGCCGGCTTCGAAGAGCATGCGGCAGGCCTCTTCGGGAAGCCCGACGCCGATGTTGACGTTGATGCCCGGGCGGGCGTTTAGCGCGAAGGTCTGGGCCGCCAGCCGCGCGAGGGCATTGTCAATGGGCGTGCGGCGGGGCGTGATGTGCAGGACGTGATTGATAAACCGCAGCCGGCTGATCGCCTCCTCCACTGGCAGGTTGCTGTGGGGCGTAAACAGAGACCAATACTTGCGATGCTTGATCGTGAATGTCTGTTCGCAGTCAGGATCGAACACGATGGCATCCACGTCCTGCGCGGGGATGACGACCTTGCCGGCGCCTTTTTCGACGATGCAGCCGACGTTGGCGATCACGCGGCCGCCGTTCTTCCGGGCGGCGCGGACGATGTCGAACGTTTCGGCGATGACGGTGGCGTTATCGAGGTAAAGGTTGCCTTCGCGGTCGGCAGCGGGCGCGCCGAACAAGGCCACGCGGATCTTCGGGGCGCGATAGCGCAGTTGGTCGCCCTCGACCGAGATCAACTGTTCGGCCTTGGGGTCGAAGATATGCGACCCCGACCCCACGCGCGGATCCACGAACGTGCCGATGCCCGTCTTCGAGAGGATCGAGTCTTCGCCGCGTCCCTGCGCCTCGATGAGAAATGCCACGATGCCTTGCGGCAGGCATTGAAGCTCCAGCTTCCCGGCGGCGGCCAGTTTGAGCAGCGCCTTGACGGTTTCCATGTGCCCCGTAATGAGCCGCGTGCAAAGTCCTTCCGCTCCGAGGTCTTCCACGGTGCCGGGGACCTTGCCGCGTCCACCCTGACCGCTGGTGTTCATGACGGTGAGGTTTCCGGGATGCCCGGTTTCGTCGAAGAGTTCGCGGATGGCCCAAAGGAGAATGGACATCCGTTGATTGCCCGCGATGCCGGAGGTGGCAACGACGTCGCCATCGTGAATGAGTTGCACGGCATCGCGCGCGCCCATGAACCGCGGGTTGCCCGGCACCGTGAACCGGTAGTGAGTGTTACGCTTGTCCCAGGTCCGGCGCCAGCGCAGCAAATGCTGGAGCAGGTACGCTTTGGTGATCAGATTCATTACTACAAAGGTCTGTTTGGCACTACAAATTGCAAGCTACACTGAGCGAATGTGCCGGGCGTTGTCGAGAATATTAGTGGGAAAGTTGTGCCTTCGGGCGCACGACAGATTTCTTCGGGGTGGGCGGACGACTCTCATTAACACCTCGCTTCAGCGAGGTGGGTGTGGCACGCGAACCGGCTCCCCAACCGCTTCAGCGGTTTACG
>CAIWJG010000893.1 GCA_903912925.1 uncultured Verrucomicrobia subdivision 3 bacterium
AATGAGAACTGCTGCCTTTGCCGGCATCCGGCTTGTCATTTCGAGTGGGCTGGCCAAAGATGGCGGCTGGGCGAGCGATCTTGAATACGGCCCGGAAACCGAGAACGACTACAGAACGTGAAGTCCAATTACAAATGGCCGATTGCGGATGTAATCGGCAGCATCCCCTACCGGCTGGCTTTGGCGGGCGGCTGGATTGACCAGCCGCTTGTCTCGCGCCACAACCCGAAGCCCCCCGGCTCGATGGTCGTAGTGGGCCTGGAGCCAGCCTTCCGCTTCATGGACCGGAGCGGCCTGGCCACCGGCACTCGCGCGATCGCTACGAAGCTGTGGCGAGGCAAGCTGCCGAAGCGCCTGCCGGCGGAGCTGGTCCGCGAGCTTTATGAGCGGGAGAACCAGGGCCGAGCCGAGCCCTCGGGTTCGCAGGACATGGTGGGCTTGATCTATCCCGGCATCAACCGGCTGGACTACGATTTCGCGGCCAACGGCGGCGTATTCCCGGCACACATCGAATCGCTCAACGACCCGCGAACGGCGCGCTGGCTGGAGCGGGTGATCCAGGTGCTCCCGGTCGCGCCCCGGCCCGAGGGCTACAATCCGCTCGGACAAAAGAACCTTGAGCCGAAGTGGGTCGCCCGCCTTGGCCAGACCGGCAAAGATTGCTTCGAGGCGATCCGGCATCGCGACCTGCGCGGGCTGGGCGCTTCGCTGAACGAGTGTATGACGTGCTGGGAGAAACTGCTGCCGCATACTGTCCGGCATCCCACCTTGACGGTAGATCTCCCGGCCCTGCTGCGGGTGTACCAATCCCGCTATGCCGGAGCGATGTTCTCGGGTTGCGGCGGGGGTTACCTGTTCGTAGTGTCCGAGGAACCTGTGCCGGGTGCGTTCTCGGTAAAGGTGCGAACCAAGCTGAAGGCTCTAAACCACAGATAAAGGCAAATGACCACCACCGCCCGGCCCAGGCAAGTCGTCGTCGCAGGCGTATTCGATGACCTGCGCGCGGAGCAGATTCGTTTCCTGGAGGAAGCGGCCAGGCTGGGCGAGGTAACAGCGCTGCTCTGGCCGGACGAGTTGGCGAGCCGGGTCGAGGGCAAAGCCCCGAAGTTTCCGCAGGCGGAGCGGGCCTATTTCCTGCAAGCGATCCGGTTCGTCCGCCGGGTGGTGACGGTGGAGAATGCAGAATGCAGAATGCAGAATGCAGAATTTGAAGCGAGCCTCAGACAGCCTGATGCGTGGAAATCAGGTGAGTTTGCCGGGCACCCCGCTCCCGCCCTAAAGGGCACCCTCTCCCCATCCGATGGGGAGAGGGACGGGGTGAGGGGTCCCGCGTCAATCCCTCGGCCTACTCCAATCCGAGCGCGCGGCCCGGGGATTCTGAGCCTGCTGGAGGCTGCTGCGGAACAAGTCGGATTCCAACCCGACCTGCTGGTTGTGAACGAATCCCAGAACTCAGAGACCACCAGGGCTGATTGCCAAGCGCGAGGTATCGACTACCGAGTGCTGCGCGAGGAAGACCTGCGGGGGTTCCCCGAATATGCGCCGGAGCAGCCGGGTTCCGCAAGCGGTCGCAAGAAAGTTCTGGTCACCGGCTGCTACGACTGGGTCCACTCCGGCCACGTGCGGTTCTTTGAGGAAGTCAGCACCTACGGCGACCTCTACGTAGTGTTAGGGCACGACGCGAACATCCGGCTGCTCAAAGGGCCGGGCCACCCGCTGATTCCGCAGGCGGAGCGCCGTTATGTCGTGGGCTCGATTCGGCACGTCACGCAAGCACTGATCGCCACCGGCGACGGCTGGGTGGACGCCGATCCGGAAGTCCGGCGGCTTAAGCCCGACATCTACGCCGTCAACGAGGATGGCGACCGGGGTGGGAAGCGGGAATACTGCGCGACGATGGGCATCGAATACCTTGTGCTCAAGCGCACCCCCGCCCCCGGCCTTACGCCGCGCACTAGCACCGACTTGCGCGGCTTCTAGTGCCCTAGCCCGTACAATCATAGTTCTTGCACTATTAGACAGACGCCTTAAGGTCGCATCTAGCCTAAGGTGCGCCTCAAACTCTGACCTCAGTCGTCTGTCTCCAAGCTTTGCAGGCGCTTTGTGGGAGCCTTGTGGACGCATGAGGGACGCATGAGGGACGCATCGGGGACGCATTGGGGTGGCTTTGTAGGCGCTTTAGGGTGGCTACCGCCTGGCTAGCAACACGCATTGAGGTGGCTTCGATGTCGCATTGAGGTCGCATGAGGGTGGCTTGGAGTGCTGGCTTGGGATGACCAGAACCGCCGCGTGGCGTTCTACACGAATCGCCAATCCAGCAATTCTCATTATGGCCCTGTCACCCCCCGCCGGGTGAGGGCACCCGGCCTACATCCCCCGCAAAACCGCCCGCTTGTAGGCCGGGTGCCCTCACCCGGCGTCCCCATCGCGTCCATAATGAGAACTGCTGTCGCCAATCTGCCGCGGCAAGCGGTGGATG
>CAIWJG010000894.1 GCA_903912925.1 uncultured Verrucomicrobia subdivision 3 bacterium
CCCAGCCCTCTCCCCTTCGGAAGGGGAGAGGGAGCAGCCTCGGCAGCTGTGGGTGTAGTGTATGCTGCGGACTCCTCAGTAATGAGATTGGCAGCACCACACGTGGACTCAGACGCTTTAGCCTCGGCCTTTGCCAGCGCTGCGGAGCGGGCTCGCTTCGTCCGGGAGCGACTGCCGGCGGAGGGGCTGTTCGCGGATCACGATTGGCGGACCTCGCCGGTCCCCTACCCTCTCGGCCCCGTTTTGGCCAAGGAGATTGAATCGCTGGGGCGCGTGCTGCTGCAATTCTATCGCGCAGTCAATCTGCTTTACCGCAAGAGCGTGGAAGGCAAGCAGCCCGAATGGGTCGCTCGCTGGCTGGACCTGGGCAAGCCCGCTGATCTCGTCGCCCTCCAGCGTTCTCCGGCTTTGAAAAACGACGTGCCGCGCGTCATCCGCCCGGACCTTCTGATCACGGAGCACGGTCTGAGCGTGACGGAACTGGATTCCGTGCCCGGTGGGATTGGCCTGACCGGCTGGCTCAACCAGACCTACTCGGCCATGGGCGCGGAAGTCTTGGGCGGGGCCGACGGGATGTTGCGCGGATTCGCCAGCATCTTTGGGAATGCCCCCACGGCACATATCGTCGTGTCCGAGGAAGCAGCCACCTATCGGCCAGAGATGGTGTGGATGGCCAACCAGTTGGGCACCGAGCGGTTTAAGGTTCAGGACTCGAAGTTCGACGGGTTCGCAGACGGGGACGCCGTCTATCGCTTCTTTGAGCTGTTCGACCTGGCCAACGTGCCGAACGCGAAGGAAATCTTCGACCTTTGCGTCGCGAAACGGATTCGCCTCACTCCGCCACCCAAGCCGCTCTTCGAGGAGAAGATGCTCTTCGCACTGTTGTGGAACCGGAACCTCCGCGACTTCTGGCGGCAGGAATTGGGCGAGAGCTTCTTCAACCGGTTGCTGCGGCTGGTGCCTTACACCTGGATCGTGGATCCGGCTCCCCTGCCCCCGCACGCAGCCATCCCGGAACTCAACCTGACCGACTGGCGCCAACTCAAGGCGATGTCCCAGAAGGAGCGCGAGTTGATCCTGAAAGTGTCGGGCTTCTCGGCTCATGCCTGGGGCGCGCGCGGCGTCTATCTCGGCAGCGACCTCCCGCAAGCCGATTGGGCGGCAGCGGTGGATGAGGCGCTCGCGGGCTACGAACACTCCCCGCGTGTGCTGCAACGCTACCACCATCCGGGGCTGGTCGAGGCCCAATGGTTTGACTTCGGGCGCAACCAACTGGTGCCGATGAAAGGGCGCGTGCGGCTCTGCCCTTACTACTTCGTCGCCGGCGAGGCCGACGCAGCCCGCGCAGAATTGGGGGGCGTGCTGGCAACAATTTGCCCCGCCGACAAGAAGATCATCCACGGCATGAAGGATGCCGTCTTCGCGCCCTGTTCGCTTAAGTCATTGTAGGAGACGACGTAAGGAGTCTCTAATCTATTGGCCTGTCACCCCAACCTACGCTTGGGCGCACGACAGATTTCTTCGGGGTGGGCGGCCGACTCTCATTAACA
>CAIWJG010000895.1 GCA_903912925.1 uncultured Verrucomicrobia subdivision 3 bacterium
CAAATGGGCGGTGCGGTGCTTTTATCGCGAAAGCCTCAAGGTGACGGGATGGACGGTGTTCGAGGATTTGCGCGTGGCCGAACCCCAGAGCTTGCCGACCGTGCTTGGGCGGGAGGAAGTGCAACGGTTACTGGCCAGTGTGCGCGAGCCTCGTTTCGCCACCTGCTTGCGGCTGATGTACTACTGCGGCTTGCGCATCAGCGAAGCGCTTCGTTTGGAGGTGGAAGACATTCTGGGTTGGGAAAAGCCGCCGCGGCTGCCTATCCGCAACGCCAAGGGCGGCAAGGATCGCTATGTCCCGTTGGCCGCCGCGCTGCTGGAGGAACTGCGCGGCTGGTGGCTAACGCATCGCCATCCCACACTCATCTTCCCGGCCCCGGTGAGCGCCAAGCCCGGGGTGGTCGGGCCACCCCCGCTGAGCCAGACCCTGGTCCCGATGAGCGCCGCCTCGGTGCAGGGAGTCTTCCGGTTGGCCCAGCAAGCCAGCGGCGTTCATCCCCGCGCGACCCCGCACACGTTGCGGCACAGCTATGCCACCCATTTGCTGGAGGAAGGCGTATCGCTGCGGCAAATCAGCCTTTATCTGGGCCACGCGTCGTTGGACACCACCGCCATTTATACGCATCTGACAGCGATCAGCGAGGCGCGCACCCAGGCCGCACTGCACCGCCTCTACCGGCCGCGCAAAGTCTAAACCGGCTTTCAGCTCGTGCTTTCACTGGCGGAGGTTCTGCGCGCGCATTGGGCGCAGTACGAACGGCAGTTTGGTGCCCAGATCCTTCCTTCCCATCGCCGGGCGGTGCAGGCCATCCTCAACTGCCGCACCCGCGCCCTGGGGGGAGAGATTTATCGCTGCGCGAACTGCCACCGGGATCATTTTGTCTATCACTCCTGCAATCATCGGGCCTGTCCCCAATGCGGCCACGCTGACGCGACCGAGTGGATCGCGCGACAGAAGCTCAAGCTCTTGCCCGTCCCGTACTACCTCATCACCTTCACCGTGCCCGAGGGTTTGCGGGCCTGGCGGCACTCGCACCAAAAGGTGGGGTAGGGCGCGCGGCTCAAAGAAAGCGCCGGGACGTTGCAGGACGTGGCCCGGCGCGATAAATATCTGGGGGCCGAGTTGGGCATCTTGAGCGTGCTCCACACCTGGGGTCGCCAGCTCCAGTTCCATCCTCATGTTCATTGTGTGGTGCCCGCAGGCGGTTTGCGTCCGGACGGCCTGGGCTGGTGCCCCGCCCGCTCCCCCACCTTCTTCCTGCCGCAGATCGTCCTGGCGGCTCGGTTCCGCAGGCGGCTCCAAACCGCACTGCAGGCCCAGCCCGACTCCGGGCAGATCGCCGCTTCGGTCTGGCGGCAAAAGTGGGTCGTGGATGTGCCACCCGTGGGCAGCAGCGAGGCGGCCCTGAAGTACCTCTCGGCTTATGTCTATCGCACGGCCCTGAGCTCGCAACGGATCGTCGCCGATGAAGACGGACACCTCACCTTCAAATACAAAGATAGTGCCGATCAGCGGTGGCACACGCTCCGGGTGCTGGCCCAAGAGTTTATCCGCCGCTTTCTCCAACAGGTGCTGCCGCAGGGTTTTGAGCGAATCCGTTACTACGGCTGGCTCAGCGCGGCCACCGATACCCGGTGGCAACGCATCCTGGCCCTGCTCAACTGGACGCGGCCAGCTCGCCCGCCTCAAGCGCCCCAGCCTCGCCCGCTCTGTCAGCATTGCGGAGCCCACTTGTTTTGGGTCGGCCGATTCATTCGCGGCCTTCCCTAACCCCAATGTCTGCCCAGCCTCACGACCTCAGTTCCAAGGCCCCACTAAAAGGTTTGAAAACCTTAGCGCCGGGTATTTGCCCCGGCCCCCAGAAACACCGCCGATCAGGACCGCGGTTAACCCAAACTGCTCGAGGAACTGGCTCGCTCACCCGTCCAGCCACCCTTGGGTGCGGTCAAACCCAACTCCCCGTCAAGCCCTCCCCGCCGCAGAGTTGGCAGCCACCCCCATCGGACCAAAAGCAAACCGCAAGGGCCGCGCTCCCGTAATTCGACCGGGCTCGTCCAACGGCCGATAGCATTGAGGCTCCGCGCGGTCACGTCCCGCTTGCATTCGAGCATCCTTGGCGCGCTCCGCTCAATGCTATCTATTTTCGGTATGAAGCCCATCAGGAGGCGCTAGCACTGACTAACGGGCAAAAGCCGACTCAGGTAGTGGAGCGGGACGGGCGCCAAGTAGAGATTTGGGATGTGCCCCCGGTGCGCTTCACCGACAGCTATCCCGGGCCGGTTCGGGTGGTCCGGGTGCGGGAGCGGTGGACCCAGCGCCAGCGGGTCGGCAAACAATGGAAGACCGAGGAAAAAGAGCAGAACTGGATTTGGGTGGTGGCGGGGGATTTGGACGGGTATGACGGGGTCGTCATGCGCGACCTGGGACACTTGCGTTGGAAGATCGAGAACAACGCTTTTTGCGAACTCACTCAACATGGGCATCTGACCCATTGTGCCCATCACCATCCGGTGGGGGTGGTGGCGTTGCTGTGGATCAAAATCATCGCCTTCACCCTCTTTCATGCCTTTGCCATTTTGCATGGCAAGCTGTTCCGATTGGGCAAGACCAACTTGCAGGAAGTGCGCAAGCAGATTTACCGCTCGCTGATCTGTGGTGAGCCGTTTCAGTTTTTCAGCGGATAGCCCGCAGCAACAGACAACGCGATAAAATCCAAAAGCCTGGCAACCCAGGCGGCCAGAAAGCTCGCCCCAAGCGAGCCTGAGGGCAGAGCTTTGTTCTAAATGCCAAGGGACCGGACGCCAGCCGCAGGACTGTCGCCCGGCCAAAAAATAGAGCGCCTGCTCTAACCAGGAATCCAGACCACCTTGCGAAATCGCTGTTCAGCATCGGCTGTGCTTGCACCGACAGCGTGTCTTGCTAATCTGCTGACGAAGTATGAACCGGCTAGCGCTATTCTACCTCGTTGCCTCTCTGGCCTTGGCAACCGGCTGCCAGACCGGCAGTTTCGGCTCCAAACCTTCGCAGGCTGATGGCACAGAATCCCGCGAGCAGAAGCCGCCAGTCCTGCGCGGCGTCCACCTGCTCCTCGGAAGCGACGCGCAAGCCGCCGCGCTTCAGGAGGAAATGCCGAAGCTCGCCGCCGTGGGCGTGAATGCCCTCGTCCTGGAGACGGATTACAACTTCGAGTTCAAGTCCCATCCTGAACTCAGCTCGCCCGGCTGCGTCACGCAGGCCCGTGCGCACGAACTCGCCGCCGAAGCTCGTCGGCTGGGCATCCGCCTTATTCCGCAAATCAACTGTCTCGGGCACCAATCCTGGAGCAGAAGCACGTTATCTCTGTTAGCTCAACATCCCGAGTTCGATGAAACGCCTGGCCAGTATCCGAACAACACGAATATTTACTGCCGGAGCTGGTGTCCGCAAAACCCGCAGGTAAACCAAGTGGTCTTCGCCCTGGTGGACGAGTTGGTAACGGCCTTTGAAGCGTCCGCTTTCCACGCGGGCATGGACGAGGTCTTCATCATTGCCTCGGAACACTGCCCGCGCTGCAAAGGCCACGATCCGGCGAAGCTCTTTGCCAAGGCGGTCAACGACTTCCACCACCACATCGTAAAGGAGCGGAAGTGGGAGATGTTTCTCTGGGCCGACCGCCTGCTCGACGCCCAGATGATGGGTTACGGAGAATGGGAATCGGCCCGCAACGGTACGGCTGGAGCCGTGGACCTGATCCCTAAAGACATCGTCCTGTGCGACTGGCACTACGAACGGCGGACCCATTATCCTTCCTTGCCCTTTCTGGTGGGGAAGGGGTTTCGAGTATGGCCCGCAGGCTGGAAATCGTTGCCCGCCGCCCAGGCCTTGAGCAAGTTCTCGCGTCAGCAACAAAGCCGTCAAGTGGTCGGCTATCTTTGCACCACCTGGGGAGCCGTCAAGATACCCGCGCTCGCGGAGTGGCCACCGCTGGTGGACGTGCTAAAGGAGCGGAATTAGGCATGGGAACAAAGACCGACCCGATGGAGTCGCCGATCTGGTTCGGGGTTTCACCCAATGAAGTGAAGGTTACAGGAAAACCAGCGCAGGCCGGTTGCCCTTCGGGGCCAGCATCCATGTGGCAGGCATCAGCATGTTCTGGCAGTCCTCAGAGCGGGCGATTCGGGGCTGCGTCATTGGAACTGAGCGCGGGCTGCCATTTTTTGTAACCCGCACTCGAATTCGGCCGTGGTTGAAGTCGCAATCGTTCCACCTGATATTCGCAGCCTCCGCCTTGCGGAACCCGCCATAGGCCAGGAAACGCACAAGATCGGCACAGACCCTACTGCACCACGCGCCGGCATCGCTGATGCTCTCTACGAGGAGGTTAAACTGCTCCGCTTCTGGTAAGTGCAATTCGCGGAGTTGAATGCGCCGCTTGGTGATGGCTTTAGCGGGGTTGCGCGCACGCGCCCCTTTTTCGATGGCCACGTCCAGAATCATCCTCAAAGTGCCCACCGTTTTATTGTAAACGCTCGCGCTGTATTTGGCGGCCAACTTCCTCGCCCAGTCCAGGCACTCCTCCTTGCTGACTTTGCCCACCGGCTTCTTTTCCAGGTCTGGCCACGATTTGAGCAGGGCGTCGATAAACTTTCGCCGATAGACCTTCGCCCCCTCCTTAATGTCTTGCTGGCCATCCAGGCGTTGCCGGAAGATGCTAATGGCGTCACCAACCGTCATTCGCCCTGAGTGGACTGCAGAATCATCCCCCATCTCCTCTCGCCTGTCTTTGATGAAATCGCCCGGGCAGTTTGGCTACGCTGATCACATCGGTCTTGAGACTATGTCGAAAAAGCTTGCCTCGAATGCGCAAGCGGGCGAAATAGATGCCTGATGACTTGTAACGGACAAGATTGGCAACGGGTGTCTTCACCCAATCAGATGGGCTCTCGGTATTTTCTGCCGGTTGCTCAGTGCGGCGACTTTTCACGCGCAGGGTATCAGGTTGCAGTATCAGATTGTCAATACCCCAATCTCATATACGCTGTAAGTCATTCACTATAAGCTTGTTGGGCCCATAGCTCAGTGGTTAGAGCAGGCGACTCATAATCGCTTGGTCGGGGGTTCAAATCCCTCTGGGCCCACTTTAAAATCAAGGTCCTACCTCGACACCCGTTGTTCGAAGATGGTTCGTGGCAAGGGATATCGTGCGGTGGATTTAGACCTAAACACGTTGAGCAACGCATTTGTTTGGGCATTTGTTTGGGCCTGCCGCTGTGAAATGGTTAAGTTGAACCCTCTCGCGACACGACCTCGCTACTGCTCAGAAATTGCATTCACCATTGCCGCGAGTTCATGCCGGGAAACGCTGACGAATTGCACAAACTCGCGGCCTTGTTTTTTGGTGGCGAGCGCTCGCAGTTGGAGGTGCTAGCCTGGCAGGCACTCCTCGAGGCAATGACGGGGCTGCGCACATGCGAAGCCTTGCAGTTGCGCGCTGATGCCGCGCCCTATGAACCGGGCTGGATCACCCCAGACGGTAAAACCCTGTGCGTCCGGCGTGCCAAGGGGCAACAAAACGTAAATCCGTTCGTGGAGATTCGGGACGGACTCCGCTCCGTACTCGATGCCCTTTTTGCTTGAAAGGCGAAGCACTATGCGATGTCGCCGTGGTTCTTCCCCGGCCCCCAAGACCCTACCAAGCCCTGGGCTTGCCCCTCAAGAAAGCACGGAACAATTCCCCGCTAATCCCTTAATTACTGCGCGATGCAATCCGCGTCGTCCGTTAAGCAAACGCTCGCAGAGTCTCAGAACATGCCATTGGTGCTGGCGCTGCTTTTGCAGGGCCGCCGCCTTGCGGAACACGTCCATGTCGCCATTGGCCAGCGCCTGCGAGATGCGAAACTCGACGGAGCGCTGGAGGCTTTCGATGTTGTCCGAGAGCCGCTGCTTGACCTCGCGGGCGTTCTGGTCGCCGATTTCGGCGAAGAGTCGCTGCAGCTTGTAGTGCTGGAAGGCTTGTGATCCGCAGATGGCCAGGGCCATGCCGGCCGCCTGGGACAGACAGAGACGGTTGTGGAGCTTCATGACTATGCACTTAGGGCGCCTGCGTGCACTGCCCTGGGGTGACGCACGCGACCCTCGGCTGTGACGGATGTTCTTAGTTCAGTTGTCATAAAAATCAATCCTTGACCCGGTGCCCGGCGGGGCCTTGCCTTCAGGGGCAAAGTCTCAGCGAACCGCCGGTCGTCTGGCATCGGGGTTGGCAGTGTTTCCCAGCACTGGCGTCAGGTCTAAGCCTATATCGGCAGGAAGTGGAGACAGTTTAGGAGAATACTTTCAAGGCCTGACAAAGTCCGGCGCGCGGATCTCCAGCCCTAAACTGCCCGCCGGACGAGCCGAATTTTGGCTGCTTCTGCCAGCAGTTTGAAAGGGATGGCTGGCATGCCACACTCAAAGGCGCGGCCGGCACCTTTGCTCCCGCCGAACTCAGAACTTCAGCATCACGCTGCCGGAGATCAGGTTCCGGTTGTATTCGCGGGTCTGCGGATTGGCAATGCCATCCTGGGCGTTGCGGCCCAGGTCCAGCGAGTAGGTGAGATTGGCGCTCAGGTGCGTGCTGAAAGTGTAGCTCGTGCCGGCCAGGAAAGTGTACTGCAAGTCGTCGCGCTGGCAGGTCGCCAAGTTGCCGCTCTCGTAATTGGCGCCCCAAGCGCGTACCCCTAGATCGACGCCCCAGCGACCGGTCAGCGCGCGACGATACGAGAGGTCAACCACGCTGTCGTAATACGGAACCTTCCCCAGGCTGGACATCCATTGGAACTGTTTGTACTTCAGCATCAGGCTGTCCTTGGCGGTGAGTTTCGCCGTGGCCATCGCTTCGCCGTAGTATTTCACGGGAGTCTTGTCGTTGACGGGTGTTATGTGGGTGAGCGTGTCCCCCGGGTAGCTCCGGAAGTCCGGACCGACCTGCACCCGGACGTCCAGCCATTTCCACGGGGTGCCCTCAAAACCCACCAGCAGCCTTTGATATTCGCTGGGGGAGCTGTAGGGGGAGAAGCTGAACTGTTGCTGATACTGTTGCCCGTAGCGGTAACCCAGCGTCACGGCCATCTGCGGAGTTATCTGGTAGCCGAAATCGGCTCCGCCGTTGACGTCATAGCGGTCGCAGTAGTTTTGGTAGCCGGTCACGTTGATCAGCTCGGTCATCATATCGTAGTACAGCAGCGACGCCGCCGGGCGAATGAACCAGCCGTCCCCGTCATACCGCAAGGCAATCGTCGAACGATCCTGCACCTGCTCGCGCCGCTCGCGCGGGGCGCCGATGCCGATCGCGCTCAACAGGGCGCCGGGGTAGGTCGGGGCAACCGTATCGCCATCAACGTAGGTGAGGTTGTTTTCCAGAGTGAAAGAAAACGCGCCCGACCGGCCCTTGATCGCCGTTCCAAAACGGTGCGCATTATAATCCTCGCTTGGCGCGCCTGCGTAGTTGGCAAAGTCCGGCGCATAAACGAGGCTCAGGGTTTGGAGGCTTTCCGTGCCGAGCAAGGGCGAAAAGTTGACGCCGATTCTTGGCGAAACTGTCGTCACCCAGGACGAGACCCCTTTCAGCGCCGCGACGCTGCCCGGCGGCACCGTGTAGGTCGCGGGCAGATATTGGGGGGCTGCTCCCGACAGGAAAATATTGTCGTCGTAGCTTTCCTTGACCCCGATGGACAAGTCCGTCAGCCAGGCCGGTTTCTCCCAGCCGGACGATACGGCGGCGGGTTGCGGCTCATCCTGACCGCACACACTGGCAGCAGACACCAGCGCGAGGCCGAGGGCGAAGGTAAGGTATTTGCCGGCCAGGCTCTGGCCGGTCACCGCGGTGGCGGATGCTTGTAGTTCAGTTGTCAAACAGATCAGTTATTGGTTTGTCTTGCGACGCAGCTTTGCCTCCAAGGGCAAACCCCATCAGGAGCCGCCGGGCATCTATCTCTCGTGGTCGCAGTGCTTCCCCGCGCCGACGTCAGGGCTGAGCCTGCATCGGCAGACCGCGGAGACAGTTGAGAGCAAAATCAGCATATCTTCATTGTTATCTAGATCCATCTCGGTTGCACTACTTTTCTTAGCTGGCTTTTCTTGGCTGGCCATCCAGAAACAAAAAGGCCGGAGACCGAACAAGGCCCGGCTCCGGCGTGCGGAAAGTCTGGATCTAGGTATCCTTGAAATCGCCTTCCATCGGAATTTCCGAGCGGCCACCGGCGGTGGCAAACGCCGGCTCAGGCTGCCTCGACCTGATGGTCACGGTGGCGTGGCCGTGGCCAGCGGCGGCCGGCTTTTGTGCTTTGGCGAAGCCTCGCTTCGCGCCGGTGTTGCGCGGCGCCGAAGCCAACGAGCCCAACGCAGATGCTTGACGGCCCTGGCCATCCACCAAACGCAGCAGGTCCGATACCGCATCCTTCAACGCCTCCGCCTGGGCGGTCAAGCGGCGGTCAATCTGCTCCTGCCGATAGGCTTCGGGGTCGGCCAAAATCTTTTCGCGCTTTTCCTTCATGCGCTCGAGGCTGCGGCGGACCGCGTCGATGCTGGAGGCAAAGCGGCGCTGGAGCATAGCCATGGTGAAGCCGAGGGCCCGGCCACGGGCGGAATTCTCGGAAGCCGCTTTGCTTGACTGGTCGTGGCGATGTCGTCGGCGTCGGATGGGGGTGGTGGGGAATTAATGCGCCGACTGCCGTCGGCGGCTACAGGGGTTGAGGTGGGCGGAATTCTCTGAAGCCGCTTTGATTGACTGGTCCTCAACGAACCGGGTCAGGGCATCGTAGAAATCCGCGCAGCGACCGGCAGTTGGTCGTCCGTGACCTGCTGGCGCAGCAGGACGCCTGGATCGTGGCTGCGGCGGGCTACAAGTCCACTCCCACGCTCGGGCAGAGCGGACCGCTAACGGGTCTGCAA
>CAIWJG010000896.1 GCA_903912925.1 uncultured Verrucomicrobia subdivision 3 bacterium
ACACCCCACTAAAGTGGGGTGTTAATGAGAGGCAGGCCGCGTTGTATCAGGAAGCGATATCCGGAAGGCCCGGATTTGTAGGGTAAAATCACCCCGAGAAGAATCCTGTCTTGCACCCGGTGCCTTCGCGCCTGTGTCTTTGTTGTTCAATCCCCTCCAGATGTTGCGTGACAACCCCACGGTTTTCCTCTCATTACGCATACAAGGGGCCGTCATGGCAGATGAACCATTATTCGTGCAATCCGTATCTCCTACTCATATCCGAACTTGCGGCAATAAGGCTCCAGCGAGGGCAGAATGGGGGCGAGATGCTTTTCGTAGGCGCGCCAGCGCGCGACGGAACGGCTATAGACCGGCTGAGTAACGTCCTGGTAGGTTGGCGAGTAAAGTTGCCGGGTGCGGCCCTGGTCGTAAAAGTGCGCCTGGTCTTGGTGCCACGTCAACCCGAGGAACTCCATCACCCGGCGGCCCTCCTTTTCCAGGTCGGCCACGGTGTCTTCATAACGCACCTCCAGCCACGCAAATCCTTGCCATTCCCGAACGGCCAGCCAGATGTCCATCAGGTCGGCGTAATGTTTGGCCAGACGTTCCAAGCTCAGGAAGTTCACATTCGCGGCGTTGAGCGCGAGATTCTGGAAATAGGAACTGAGGACCACGTCGCGCGGGTCGCGTAAGGCGATGAGCACCCGCAGTTCGGGAAACACCTTCAGCCAGAGGGGCAGCCGCGCGGTCGGTGAGGGGTTCTTGTCCACCAGCAACTTGCCCGTCCCGGCACCACCCAATTCCCGATGCAGCGCCTGCACATAGAGCCGGCGCAAGGTGTTGAGCCGCGCGCTGGAGAGTTCTTTCGACTGGTGAAATTCGGGCTGCAGGACATCCAGGAATGCGGTCGGTTCATCCAGCGCGGCTACTCCGGGATGGGCGTCCATCACCTGCTCCAGCAAGGTCGTGCCGCTGCGCGGGTGCCCGCCCAGGAACGCCAGCGGCGGGATCGGCTCGCGCTTGGCCTCGGGGTAATGCTCGGCCCAGGTGCGGAGGATCGTATTGGGCAAGCTGCGGGTGAAGCGTCGCGCGCTTTCCGCGCCCTGGTCATAGGCCTTAAGCAACAGGTTGGTATCGGTTAGCCCGCGCACAATCTGCTTGGCCTCAGCCAACCGGCGCATGGCTTCGTCACACCGCCCGTCGCGATCAAGAATCTGGGCCAATTCGTAGCGGCAGGCGTAGCGAACGTAAGGATGGCGGGGCTCGGAGGCGAGCAGATCCCGCAGCCGGTTTTCCGCGGCCTCGACTTGACCCTCGCGCCGGTCCAGCACGGCGGAGAAATAGCGCGCCTGGTCATCTTTTGGGTTGATGGCCAGGCACTCCTCAACCGCCTGGCGCGCCGCTTCGAGCCGGTGATTCTTCTCCAGCAACACCGCCAGGCTGATGCGGGGGTTAATGCTGCGGGGGGCGGCCGCGGCGGCCCGGGCAAAGCACGCGCTGGCCTGCTCCGGTTTGCGCATCCCTTGATATTGATGGCCGATCATGCCGATCAGCTCGGCATCTCCCGGCGCCCGCTCCATGGCCGCCTGCCAGCACTGGTCCGCCAGGGCCACCTGCCCCGCGCCCGAAGCCGCGTTGCCATACTCAGCCCAGGCCGCCGCCTCTCCCGGGCAGGCGCTCGTGAGCCTCTGATACCGCGCCAGGGCGCCAGCAAAATCGTGGGCGAGCAGGCAGCGGCGCGCCACCGCGAGCTTGTGCTGGAAATCCGCGGGTATCATGCAGCAATTCTCATTAGGGTCATATCACCCCTCCGCCGGCTGAGGGCACCCGGCCTACATCCCCCACAAAACCGCCCGCTTGTAGGCCGGGGGCCCTCACCCGGCGTCCCCATTTCCCTTACATGAGATACGGGTTAGCGACGATTACCACGGGCGTGTGCCCGCGGTAGCGATAGTATTTGGCGGCCTTCTCCACCCCGACGCTGTATGGGGAAACAGCGTCTGGTATGTCCGTGTAGGGACCCGTGAGCGAGTCAGCGGACTGCAGAATCGCGTCTGGGCACTGCCAGGTGAGGCTGATGCCCGACCCTGGCGCTGGTACCCAGGAAGTCAAAACCTTATCCCCGACCGTCACCGCCGAGCTGAGCGCCGTGCCGTAGAGGTTGGTGACCTGCAGGTCGTAAGCGCCGACATTGGCTGGCCCCGCGTTGGTGATGCTGTAGGACAAGGTGGTGGCACCCGGAATGGGCATGCCGTTCTTGCGCCACTGGTAGGCGAGCGGCGGCACCCCCACTGCATAACCGCTCCAAGTGACGGTGTCTCCGCCGCAAACCAGCACCTGCCGGGGCGGCATGGTCACCACGGGTTGGTCGGTCACAATGAAGCCGGCGATGGTGCTGGCGAAGTTGTAGCCGGTCTTGGGTCCCAGATGCGCGGCCCGGTTACCGATGATCTTCAAATGATCGGTGTTCAGCGAGCCGCTCGCCGTGCTGAGACCGCCTCCGATGCCGCGGACCCAATCCGTGTCGCCCACGTCTCTAACCGGAGGCGTGCTGGGATAAACCACGGACTGAGTGCTACTGGCCGTAGCGTCAATGATAAAGGCGTTGGTCAGATACTGCATCGAGTCGGCCGCAGCGATGAGCTGGACGGCGAAGGGCGTGTTGGTGAAGAGAGATTTTAGCCCGGTGATATCAATCCTATACCCGGGCTGGTCGTTGTCTCCACCGCTTGAGTAAGGACCGAAATTGACGCCATCGCGCAAGAATCCCCAATACACCTGCTCGTTGCCAGGCTGCATATTATTCCCGCTGAAATTATAATGCGGACCCGAACGACTATATCCGCCAAATCCGCTCACATTGGCGGTGTACGCGGACCAGGTCACGGCCAGGGAGCCATTCGGGAGCGGGTTCAACCCCCCGGTTGAAGTCGTCGTATTGATCGTCTGGCTTAGGGTATAGTAACCAGGGTCGCACCCGTAACCAGTGGCCATTTGGGTCAGGCTTTCCCAACCGCTGGGGCCGATGCCAAATGCCTGAGCGGTCACAATGGCACCGCTGTAGCTGGGAAAGCTGCAATAATTGGCTTGGAAGTTAAAGCCGACCGTGGCGGCGTGGCTGGCACCCAGCATCAGGGCGGCTGCCGATACCGTGCATACCATCTGGCGCGCGCGTTTGTTGGAGGGAAAAGCACAGGATCTCTTCATAGTTTATGCAGCCGATTGTTTCGGAATTAAGGTTTGCTCGTGGAAACGCACGTAGCTGTCTGCCAAGGCAATGTAATGGATCAGACGGTGTATGGGCCAGCTTTTTATTGGTAATTCACGTCGTGAGGGCGCAGGACTGGATTCTTCGGGGGGGCGAAGCTCTTATTAGGGTCGCAGGGCAGTGAGGGGGCGCGGAGACGCCAAAGGCGTCAATCATACCAGCCCAGGGCAACGCCCTGGGTTCATCCGCCCAAACCCCCATTAGCGCTGAAGGCGCGACTCATCTCCATCTTGGCAGCCGCCCGCCGACCAGCCAATCGGCGTCAGTCCCAAACATACCGTTCATCGAACTCCACGTGGTATTTCTGCAGCAGGTGCCGATACTCTTCCTGGAATGTCTGGGTGTGATGATGTTGCTCTTGGCGGTCGATGTAGCGCACCAAATCCTCCAACTGGCTCCAGCCGATGGAGAAATCGCCATAACCTCCCTGCCAGTAGAATGATCCATACTGCTCTCCTTGGGTCTTAATCCACGCAGAGGAGGTCTTCTTGAGCTTCTCCAGGAGTTCTGCCTGGCTAACGGTGCGCGCCAGCCGGGTTGCGATATGGACGTGATCCGCGGCGCCCCCAACGCGGTAGGCTGGGCAATCACAATCCCGGCACAAGGTGGCCAGATAGGCGTGCAGGCGCGGCCGGATGGCCGGGTCAAGCCAAGGGCGGCGGTCCTTGGTGCTGAAAACGACGTGGAGAATGACTGGCTAAGCGACTGAGGCATAAAATACGTTTGTTTGAACTGAGCCGTCCGAACCCGTCCCAGACATTATGAAGCAGGCCGTTGGCCTGCAACCGAATAACGATTGGGCGATGAACCCAGGGCGTTGCCCTGGGCTGGTATGAAGCAGGCCGTTGGCCTGAAGACCGTCCGAACCCGTCCCAGACATTAATTAGTTTGCTGGCTTGTGGCGCTCGGCTCTGTTAAAAAGGGGCGTGCCTTCTGCCAGATGCAGAATGTCGGTCGCGACTCGATGGCTGGGAATTGTTCTCCTGAGCCTGCGGGCCGGCATAACCGCGAGCGGTGCGGCGGAAAGGCCGGCCTCGCTCGGCCTCGACTATTCCATTACGGTCTTCGACCAGGCGGCTGGCTTCACGGATAGCGCGCTGGCTTCGGTGGCGACGACGTCCGACGGGCAGCTCTGGTATGCCAGCTTCGTGGCGCTGGGGCGGTTTGATGGCACGCAACTTACCGATCTTAGTGCGGCGACAAATTCTCCGCTGGCGAGGGTGCGGCCGCGCAAGTTGTTCGTGGATCGGCCGGGGCGGTTGTGGGTGGGGGCCGCCAGCCGTATTTTCTGCGGCGAAACCAATCGCTGGCGCAGCTTTGGCGCGGCGGAGGGCGTGCCGAACGGAGTGATCCGGGCGTTTGCGGAGGATGCGCAAGGGGTGCTGTGGGCGGCCTCGGTGAGCAACGTCGTCCGGCGGGTGGGGGAGCGGTTTGAGCCCGTCCGTCCCCCGGCGGATTTGTCGGAGGAGGTCTGCTTTTTGGCCGCGGAGCGCGAGGGGACGGTGTGGTGGGCGGGGCATCTGGCGTTGAGCCGGTGGGAGCGGGATGGGTTCGTGCCGGTGCTGGTGCCAGCGCAGACGCAGACCAACAAGATCATGGGCCTGCTGGCGGCGCGCGCCGGCGGGCTGTGGGTGGCTTTTGAAAAGGAGATCAAGCTGCGGCAGGGCGGATCGTGGACGAAGGTCTGGCCCCGGCCGGAAGGCCTCCGGGGCGACGTGGTGGAGCTGCTGGAGGACACGCGGGGCAATCTCTGGGTGGGCGGCTGGCGCAGCGGGCTGGTGGTTTACAGTCCCGCCGGCGTGGCGCGGCAGGCCACCACGCGGGAGGGACTGGCGAACAACTCCGTGTCGGGCCTGGCGGAGGATCGCGAGGGCAACCTCTGGCTCAGTTCCAATGGCGGCGGCCTGGTGCGGCTTCGTCCGCTGGCTTTCCGCAGCTACGGCCAGGCAGCGGGCCTGGAGCAAATTGCCAACAGCGTGTGCGAGGCCGCCCCCGGGCAAATGTGGGTGGGCACGCACGGCGATGGGCTGGCGCGCTGGGAAGACGGACGGTTTTCGCAGCCCATCTGGGGCGAAACCAATTACCTGGCCGGGCTATGGGTGCATGCCGTGCTGCAAGACCGCGCCGGGGACACCTGGGCCGGCACTTACAGCCCGGGCCTGCTGTGGCTGCATGACGGTGTGTGGTCCAGAGTTCCCAAGGAAATAACCGGCAGCCGCATCATCCTGTCCTTGTTCGAGGATCGCGAGGGGCGGCTGTGGGTCGGCACGGCCACCGGCCTGGCGTGGCGCGAGCACGGTTCATTCTTGGTCTGCGACGGCAGCAGTGGCCTGCCCAACATGGGGGTTCAGGCGATTGCGCAAGATGGCGCTGGTGACCTCTGGGTGTGCGGTCGGGGCGGCGGGCTGTTCCGCGGGCAGCCCCGGCAATTCGCGCGGTTTCCGGTGCCGGGGATGGCCACCAACGCCGCCTTCCAATCATTGGCCAGCGGACGCGATGGCAGCGTCTGGGTCGGGGTTGAAGGAGTCGGTTTGGTCCGCATTCGGGCGGGCCAGTGCGTTACCTTCGGCGCGGATCAAGGGCTGCCGGCAACGGGTTTTGCCACGGTGGTGGAAGACGACTCGGGTGATCTGTGGCTGGGGGGATCGCAGAGTGTGGTGCGGGTGAACCGGGCGTCGCTGGAGGCGGTGGCCCGGCGAGAGCGGGAGCGCCTGGAGTGCCAGGTGTTCGACGCCCATGACGGCTTGCCCGGGCCCGTCCGATCAGGCCACCAGCCGGCGTGCTGGAAGGCGAGTGACGGGCGGATTTGGTTTGCCACGTTGCGCGGAATCGCGGTGGTGGACCCCCAAGCGGTGCTGCCGAAACTGCCGCCGCCAACGACGGCGATCACCGAGGTCATGGTGGAAGGCAAACCTTGGGCGGATTGGGAAGCCGCCGCAGGGCCCTTGCTGCTGCCCGCCGGCCTCCGCCATCTGGGCATCACTTACTCGGCGGTGCGGTTGGGCGCGCCCGACCGGCTCCGGTTTCAGTGCCGGCAGCGGCCGGACGATGTGTGGGAAGACGCCGGCAAGGACCGTCGGTCGCATCAGTACGCGCCCTCTTTCGGCCGCTATCGTTTCGAGGTGCGGGCGGCGGACATTGACGGCACCTGGGGCCCCGGCGCCACGCTGGCCTATGTGGTCCAACCCTTCTACTGGCAGACGGCCTGGTTCCAGGCGCTCGTGCTGGTGAGTCTGGCCGGCGGAATAGGCAGCACCGTGGCGCTGGTCCTGCGGCGCCGGCATCGGCGCGAGGCGGAGGAATTTGCCCGCCATGCCGCGTTCACGCGGAACCTGATTCAGGCGCAGGAAGCCGAGCGGCGCCGCATCGCCCTGGAGTTGCACGATGGGTTGGGCCAGGGATTGTTGGTGATTACCACCCTCGGGGGCTTGGCCCAGCGCCCGGGCAAGTCCGCCGCGGTGGTGCAAGGGAACTTGAGCGAGATCACCGCCACCAGCAAAGGGCTGTTGAATAACCTGCGCCAACTGACCCGCACCCTCCGGCCTCAGTTGCTGGACAGCCTGGGGTTGACCCGGTCACTCCAGGCTTTGTTGGATCAGACGGCGCGCACGGATCTGCGGGTTGAGTCCGACCTGGAGAACGTGGATGCCCTGTTCCCGCCGCCAGAGAACATCAACCTTTATCGCATCG
>CAIWJG010000897.1 GCA_903912925.1 uncultured Verrucomicrobia subdivision 3 bacterium
GCCGGTCTGGCGCGCCACCGCCCTGCCCGTTGGCTTGCCAATCCTGGCCCTCGCCGGCTAAAGCCGGGACACCGAGCCAGGAACTCGCGAATGCGCCCCACCGATCGCCCCGCTGGTTTGCTGTTTGACAGCCACTAGAGATTCGCGTACCCAAATCTTCAAATGCAAACCGACACAAGTGTCAATTATCGGGCCTGGGGACCAGACAACATCGCCTATGGGCCGGTGGAGTTGCCTGGCCTGGTCACCTGGATCAAGCAGGGCAAGGTGACCGCCAACTCGTGGGTGTTTAGGGAGAAGGACGCCACCTGGTCGCGGGCCTCGGACCTGACCGAGCTCAAAGTCCTGTTCAAATCCAAGCTTCCGCCGGGCGCAGCCGCCTCGGCCGAAGCGCTGGGCATCCAGCCGGGCTCGCTGCGCCGCATCAAGATGCTCGCTGACGTGGACGAGCGGTTGCTGGCGTCCTTGCTGACCTACCTCGAGGTGGTCAAGGTGCCAGCCTTTGGAGTCGTGGTGACGAAAGGCGAGCATGGCGACGCCTTGTTCATGGTGCTGGAAGGGGAGGTGCGCGCGCGGGTGATGATTGGCGGGCAGGAAACGACCTTGGCCACCCTGGGGGTGGGAGAGTGTTTCGGCGAGCTGGCGATTCTGGATCAAGGCCCGCGCTCTGCGGATGTGATTGCCAATCAGCCAACCGTAGTGATCAAAGTGTCTGCGGCAGCATTGAAGAAGATGTTCACCGAGGCCCCGGCGTTGGCTGCTCCCTTCACCATCGCGCTGGCCCGGGTGATTTCTCAGCGGGTGAGGGTGCTGACGAAGCGTTACGAGGACTCGATCCACTTTTCGCGAACGGCCGGGGCGGCCGGAGCGTAGGATAGCAAGGGGGCGTATTTCGGAAAGGCTAAAGGCTAAAGGCTAAAGGCTAAAGGCTAAAGGCTAAAGGCTGAATTGCGGATTGGCACGGGTTTGATTTTAGCCTTTAGCCTTTAGCCTTCAGCCTTCGTTTCAGTATTTCGCTTCTGCCACCCAGAGGGCGATGCAGATGATGTGCAGGGTCTGGTCGAGCCACATGGCAATCAAGCCGGCTTCCGGAGCCTGACTGCATTTCTTGAAGACCCGCATCCACCAGGCCACGGGCACGCGGGTATCAATTAACAGGTGGACGAATCCCAGCACCAGCCCGGCCTGCCAACCCAGGGCGAGGCCAAGGCACAGCGCCTGGATGGCGGCATGAGTCCAGGCAGCGGGATGTCGCAGGCTGATCTTGTTCCGCGCCATCCAGTCGGTCTGCAAAACCCAGTCTGCCACCAGGTGCGCCACCAGACCTCTTTCGAACGGAGTCATCGCGGGATCAGAATCGGACGAACTGCCGGGAGTGCCGCGACCGCGACTGCTCCTCCTCACGGTGTCGGGCGTTGAGGATGGCCGGCCCCGCCTGGCGGGCGACTCCTCGAGCCAGGTTAAGCGCGTTCAGGTCGAACTGGTCGCGTTCGTTGCCGCCAAGCACGATCAGACCCAGGAACTTTCCTTCGACGGTGATCGGGGACAACAGGAGCGAGGCGGTCTCGAAACCAAGACGCGCGCAGGACTTGAAAGGCTCCTCGTCGTCGAGGCTTGCCACCAATTGGTCTCCCGGATTCTGCAAGACCGGCCCGAGGAAGCCTTGACCCATGCTAACCGCTTCACACTGCTCCGTGGTCAGGGTCAAGTTCGCCTGGCCGCGAAGTTCTAGGCGTTCGGAGAACTGGCAGCGGAGCAGCATCAAGCCCCAGTCGGCGTGGGTGGCCGACGAGAGCTGCTGCATGATGACATCCAGCAGTGTCTGAAGCTCGCGCGATTCGCCGATCGCCTTGCCAACCTCATCGTACACCACCACCTGCGAGCTCAGTCGGCGGATGCGCTCGCTGGAGGTGCGGATCATGGCGAAGAGCACGCTCATCCCGGCCACACTACTCTTGGCTTGCATCTGATCGAACGCCGCCTTCGAAAGGCGGAGGATGGTGGCGCCTCCCGCCGCAACCGCCGAGGCTGAGCGCGGTTTCTGGTCAAGGAGCGCCATCTCACCGAAATAGTCCCCGGCTTCAAGCACGGCAAGGATCTTGTTGACCGCACTGGTGGCCTGCGCGCGCTTCTCGATGCGAATGCAGCCCCTCGCAATGAAATACATGCTGTCGCCGGGGTCGCCTTCGGCGAAAACGGCCTGGCCATCGCCATATTCCTTCTGCTCCAAAACCGCCGCGAGACGAGCAAGTGCCTCGATGTCCATCGCCTCGAGCACCGCGATGTGTTTGAGTTCCTCGGGATTCATTGGGCCTCCCTTGCTTCGCAGGTCATCGAACCTTGTACTCCTTGTGCTGGGCGATCAACGGCCGGAGCTCCAGCGGATGATTCGCTTTGCTCATGGCATCGTCCTCAGTGACCAAACCCGCCTGGCAGAGTTCGGCCAGGGACTTTTCCATCGAGCACATGCCGTAGCTGGTTCCGGTCTGGATGGCGGAGTAAATCTGATGCGTCTTGCCTTCGCGAATGAGCGCGGAGATGGCCGGCGTCACCACCAGGACCTCCCGAGCGGCCACCCGCCCCTGGCCGTCTGCCTTGCGCAGCAGCACTTGCGACACGACGCCTTTCAGAGTCGCGGCCAGCATCACCCGGATCTGCTCCTGCTGATACGGAGGAAACACGTCAATGATGCGATCCACCGTCTGCGCGGCGTTCTGGGTGTGGAGCGTCGAGAGCACCAGGTGGCCGGTCTCGGCCAGCGTCAACGCGGCAGCGATCGTCTCCAGGTCGCGCATTTCGCCGACCAGGATCACGTTGGGATCCTCACGCAGAACGGCCTTCAAGGCCTTGGGAAACGAATAGGTATCGGAGCCCAGTTCGCGCTGGTTGATGGTCGAGCGGATGTGCGGGTGCAGGAACTCAATCGGGTCCTCGATGGTGATGATGTGCCCATCCTTGTTCTGGTTCACCAGATTGATCATGGCCGCGAGCGTCGTGGACTTGCCGCAGCCGGTGGGCCCTGTCACCAGCACCAGCCCGCGCGGCAGCATGGCGAGCTGCTGCACGGTTTCGTTCAGTCCCAGCTCTTCGCAGGATGGAATATTCTCCCCAATGGTCCGGAACACCCCGGAGACGCAGCCGCGTTGCATGAACACATTCACCCGGAAGCGGGAGAGTCCAGGGATGCCGATGGAGAAGTCCAATTCGTGATCCTCCTCGAACTTGGCCTTCTGGTCGTCCGTGAGAATGCTGTAAACGAGGGCTTTCGTGTCGTCCGGCCCAAGCTCAATGTCGAATCCACTGGGGATGAGCTGGCCGTTGATGCGAACCATAGGTGGACGACTGGCGGTCAGATGTAAGTCCGAGGCGCCGTGCTCCACGGCGTGCTTAAGAAGTTCGGCGAGGTCCATAGTAATGTTTGCTGGGCGGTTATGTGGCTGACGGTTTCATCCTGGGGTTATACCATTGCTGCGGTTCCGGAATAGATTCCTTTAAGATTCATCTTCAGCTCGTCGGGTTTGGGCGAGAACCGTAACGCCTCCGCCTCTTCCACTTTCCCGCCCTTCACCAGATCCACCAAAGACTGGTTGAACGTCTGCATCCCGTCCGACCGCGACGATTGGATCGCCGCGGGGATCTTCGTCGTGTCGCCTTCGAGGATGAGTTTCTTGATGCGCGGGCTGTTGATCAGAATCTCGACGGCAGCCGTCCGTCCGCCACCCACACGAGGCAACAGCTTCTGACAGATGATCGAGCGCAAACCCAGGGATAGCTGCATGCGGACTTGAGCAATGCGGTCCGTGGGGAAAAGATTGATGAGGCGTTCCAGCGACTCCGACGCGTCCTGGGTGTGCAACGTGCCAAATACCAGGTGGCCGGTCTCCGCGGCCGTCAGTGCCACCGCCGCCGATTCCAAGTCCCGCATTTCGCCGATCAGGATCACATCGGGATCCTGGCGGAGCACGTGTTTCAGGGCGGAGGCGAAGCTGGTGGAATCCACCGAGATCTCGCGCTGGTTGATCAGGGCCAGCTTGTTCTCGTGGACGAATTCGACCGGGTCCTCCAACGTCATGATGTGGCAGGCCTCCGTCGCGTTGATATGGTCAATGAGCGCGGCCAGCGTGGTGGACTTGCCGCTGCCCGTGGCGCCGGTCACCAGCACGAGGCCCTCGTTCGCAGCGGCGATCGTCTTCAGCACCGCGGGCAATTCGAGCTGTTCGATCGTCGGAATCTTCGTGCCAATTGTTCGCAGCACCAGCCCCGGCAGGTTTCGCTGATAAAAGAGATTGACGCGGAACCGCCCAAGATTGGGGATGGCGATGGCTGCATCCCAGTCCTTGGTTGCCTGGAATTCCCGCATTTTCTCGTCGCTGTCCAGAACCTCCCGGGCCAGGCGCAGCACGTCGTTTTCTGTCAACGGGGGCATTTCAAAACGGCCGAGTTCGCCGTTGATGCGCCCCATAGGCACTTCTCCCGACTGAACGTGCAAGTCCGATCCCTTGTTTTCGAGGAGCACGCTGAGCAGATCGGCCAACGTGGGCGGTGGTTTGTTATCTTGCACAAAGGCAGCCTTACCTGTGATACGCAAATTTGTCGAGAATGTTTGTGGCTAAAGTTTCAGGCTCAGAATTCCTGACCCGCTGCCTGGGTCTGGGGCGGCGTGGAATTTGAGTGAGCCCATTTCCAACTCGGGGCACCCATTCCCCCTCACCCTACCCTCTCCCCGAAGGAGAGGGAGAAGTGTCCGCTGTGCTACGACCCATTGTGGCGCTGGGACATTCCCGGCGGCGGGCTAGGCACCCTCTCCTTTGGGGAGAGGGTAGGGTGAGGGGGAACGGGGCTCACGTCGTTCCCGCGGGCTCAGGATCTCTGAGGCTGTTTCCGCCTGGGTTGATCCCAGCCGAGTCGCCATCTGCCGCACCCAAACCTTGAGGTCGGGAGAGAGGGAGGTGAAGCGGATCCGGGTCTGGCTGGACGCACCGGCCACGGGGCCGATCACTTTGGCGTAGATCTCACCACCCGGATTCGCTCCTGCCATCGGCTTGAGTTCGAGCTTGAGGTTGCTGAGAGGCGCGAGCGACAGCGCGGATTCGATGCCGGCCTCGGATTCTGACAGCGCCGCCAGCCGCGCTTCATGGACCGTTCGCCCGAGGAATTTCTCCTCCAACACCGTGAAAGTGATGGACAGCGGCTGCGGCAGCGGACAGAGGGCATCCGACCTTTCGGGAAGCGACAGATTGAACGGTTCGCCAATGCTGGTGACTTCATGCAACTGCAGGCTGTGGTTTGCGCCTTTAGGTTCAACCTGAAACTGCCCGACAATCCGCAGCGGCGACTGGATCTGCTCGCGGGTGCTCTCCGAAATGAGAAGCTGCCCGCCGGTCGTGAAGGATTCAATCCGTCCAGCGAGGTTGACGTTCGAGCCCACCGCGGCGTATTTCGTTCGGCGCAACGAGCCAATGTTGCCGACGATCACCCTTCCCGTATGGATGCCTATCCCCATCTCGAGCGCGGCAGCGCCTTTCGCCGTCAGCCGACGATTGACTTCCGCCATCGCTAGTTGCATCGCCAAACCACATGCCACCGCTTTCGCGGCATGGTCCGCGAGGGCCAGCGGCGCGCCGAAGATCACGAGAACGGCATCACCGATGATCTCGTCAATCGTGCCTTCGTAGCGGCTGATGACGTCCACCATGGCCTCCAGGTAGAGGTTCAGGAACTCAATCACCTCATGCGGGGCCAGTCGTGCTGCCAGGGCAGTGAAACCCCGCAGATCGGACATCAGAATCGTAACCTCGCGCTCCTCCCCGCCCATTTCGAGGCCCTCGGGTGATTGCAGAATGCTCGCGGCCACCTCCTCGGAGACGTAGCGGCCAAAGGCGCGACGCACCAGTTCATGGGCGCGCGCCAGCTCCGCGTTCTTCCCGGCCAGGCTGCGGCGAAGCTGGTCCATGGTCAGGTGGGTATTGACGCGCGCCAGCAGCTCGTGCGCATTGAATGGCTTGGCGACGTAATCCACCGCGCCCACTTCAAAGCCCTGCACGATGTCCGTCGTCTCCGTGCGCGCCGTCAGGAAGATTACCGGGATGTCATTCGTAGCGGCGGACTCTTTGAGGCGGCGGCAGGTTTCAAAGCCATCCATCTCCGGCATCATCACATCGAGCAGGATCAAGTCGGGCCGCAGGCGGGCCACCACCTCCAGTGCCTGCCGGCCATTGGTCGCCACGCTGATCTGATAGCCCTTGGCTTTCAGCGTGCTGGACAGCACCTGAATGTTGGCCGGCGTGTCATCGACTACCAAGATGCGACTGGTCATGCTCAATCGTAGCATCGAACGTGAGTTCGATCATTATCTGTGTCATTAACTACCAGGATGCGACTGGTCATGCTCAAAGGAAACGGAGCTCAGGGTGCGGACGGACCGCCGCGTGAGGGCACGCGGCCTACAGGACCGCCGCCCTGGGCGCGCCGGTTCAGCTTTGCTAGTTGTTCTCCTGATGCGCGCGCTGCCGCGCCGCCAGGTAGGCATCCAACTCAGCCATATCCTTGAATATCGCCACCCCCGGAAGCGCCTTCATAATCTCGAAAACCTCCTGTATCTGAGGCTGCATGTTGACGAACGAGGTCTGGCCGCCGCGTTCCTTGAGTTGTTTGCGCGCCATTGAAAAAACCCGCAGGCCGGCGCTGCTGATGAACTTCAATTGGGCCAGATCAAATATGAGGTGTTTGACCAGGCCAGCCAGCACCGGGGAGAGTTGGCGCTCCAACTCGGGCGCGGTCGCAGTATCGAGACTGCCGGTTAGTTTCACCGTGACGGCTCCAAGGTTCTTGTCGCCGACGGTCTTGAGGATCAGTATTTCGAGTGGCATATCAGTATGTGGGTGGTAGTTTTCCGTTGTTTGGCTCCGTTTGGCAAAGTTATTCTTGGCGGGTGGCTTGGCTGGCCGCCTGCGCCAGTCGCTTGGTCAGGCGCAGGACGTTCTCACCCGCTTCGCGCGCGTAGCAAATCTCATCCATATAGCGGCGAACGAGCTGAATTCCCCAGCCGCCGGGCGGCCGATCGTCAGCCTCCGCTTCCTTCTCAGACACGGGCGCCTGCGTCGGGTCAAATTCCGGGCCACGATCGCGCAGTTCGATGACCATCGCGCTGCCGGTGTATTCGAGGGTCACGCGGAAGATCTGCTGCGGGTCACCTCGCAACGCGTGATTGACGATGTTGCTGCCGCATTCTTCCAGTGCCAGCGCCAGACCGAAGATCGCCTTGTCCGGGACCTGGCTGGCTTGGCCGAACGCTTGCAAGGCTTCCACCGCGCGCATGACCTCCTGGGGCGTCGCATGCAGCTCCAGCGTCATGCGCGGCCATCCTTACCCGAAGAACCGCCGCCGACCCTCAGTGCCAGGATCGCGATGTCGTCAGACTGCGGCGCAGTGCCGGCGAAGGTGCGGACTTTCTGAAGCAACCCCGCAGTGATGGCCGCCGGGGATTGGCCGGCGAACACCCCCGCGTCGGCAAGCAGCCGGTCGTTGCCGTAACATTCGTCCTGCGGGTTGAAGGCCTCGCTCACGCCGTCGGTGTAGAAAATCAAGGCATCGCCCTCGCGGAGCGTCAGCTCGGTGCGCTCGAATTCGAGACCGGGCTCGAAGCCTAGCGCGGTGCCGAGGTGCTTGACCGCCCAGCGCGGCGCTTCGCCGGCGGGCAACAGCACCGGGCGGCAATGCCCGCCATTGGCCAGCACCAACCGGCCGGAGCCGGGCTCGAAGACTCCGCACAGAAACGTCACGAACATGCCGGAAGGATTGTCCGCCGCGAGTTCGTCGTTCAACCGCGCGAGGATGCGTTCCGGCTCGGCAATTTCCCGCGCCAGCAGCCGGGCCAGGCTGATCGCCCGCACCATAAACATCGAGGCGGGGATGCCCTTGCCCGAAACGTCGCCGAGGAAAACCACCAGCCGCTCCTTGGCCACCGCGCACACGCCGTAAAGATCGCCGCCCACCTCGCGCGCCGGTTCGAGCACGGCACTGAGCGCGACGCCATACGCCCGTTCGATCCCGGTGAAGTCGTGCGGGAGCATCCCCATTTGGATTTCACGGGCCACGCGCAATTCGCTGGCGATCTGTTCCTTCACCGCATCGCTGTAGGCCTTGGCCTTGAGCAGCGACCGCACGCGGGCCTTCACCTCCAGCATCTCGAAGGGCTTGGTAAGGTAATCGTTCGCCCCCGCCTCGAAGCCGCGGGTCTTATTCTGCACCTCCTCCAGCGAAGAGAGGAACATGATCGGCACCTCGGCTGTCTCGGGCATCTGGCGCAAGCGCCGGCAAACTTCATAGCCGTCCAGACCAGGCATCACGATGTCGAGCAACACCAGGTCCGGCGGAGTGCGCGCGGCGATCTGCAGCGCCATTTCGCCATTCAAAGCGAGGCTGAGCTTATGGTCCGACTTCAAGCCCTCGACCAGGATGTCGAGGTTGGCTTTTGCGTCGTCCACGAGCAACACGCGGCAGTCAGAGAGCTTCTTCACGTGGATACATGAGTCTCTTTTACCATGCAAAAACGACTTGGCAAGGCCGATCTACCAACCCCTCGACACTCTGACGGGGCTGTTGACCGAGTCGCGGATGCCCCTGCGTCACGGTTGTGGAGTGCGGTGGGAAGGGGCGGGGCCAGCGGGGCGAGGGGCGGCGGGGAGGGGGAGAACCGCCGGCAGTTCTGGCAGCGCGCTGCCGGTCGCGGGCTTGTAGAACCGCCCCACCGCCGCGAAGAGCCGTGCCGGATCAATGGGCTTGGAAACATGGTCGTTCATGCCCGCGTCGAGGCAGTGCTGGCGCTCCTCCATCGTGGCATGGGCGGTCATGGCGATGATCGGCAGACGGCTCAACCGCGCATCGGCGCGGATCCTGGTCGTGGCCTGGTAGCCGTCCATCTCAGGCATCTGCAGATCCATTAACACCACGTCGAAGGGTGGCGGCTGCGGACCGTTGGACAAGGTTTCAACCGCCACCCGCCCGTTGTTGGCGACCTTTACGGTGGCGCCGACTCCCTCAAGGAGTTCGACGGCGATTTGTTGATTGATCTCATTGTCCTCAGCCAAAAGAATGCGCGCGCCGCGCAGTGGTGCCAGTTGCTCGCCCTCGGAGGTGGCCGACGCTTGTGCATCGGAGTCGGAAAATACACTCACCAGCGTGTCCACGATCATGGACTTGGTAACCGGCTTGACGAGGAAACCATCGAGTTCCAGCCGCTCAGCCTCCTCGCGGACTTCTTCACGACCAAAGGCAGTGACGAGCACGATGTGCGGCGGGTGCCGCAAGGTCTCGTCGCTCTTGATGTGGCGGCTGGCCTGCAAGCCGTCCATGCCCGGCATTCGCCAATCCATGAACACAATGTCGTAAGGCTCGGTGGCGTCGTGCTGTTGGATCGCGGCAATGGCTTCCCGGCCCGACGCGACGACGTCCACACGGCTGGCCACGGTGCTCAAGGGCTCCTGCAAAATCTCCCGCGCGGCAGGATTGTCGTCCACCACGAGCACCCGTAGCTGGGCCAGCTTCTCGGGGACAATCTTTCCGGTCCCGGTGGCAGATCCGACTCCCAGCCAGACGGTGAAGAAGAAGGTGCTGCCCGTCCCGGGCTCGCTCTCCAGCCAAATACGGCCACCCATCAACTCGACCAGGCGCCGGCAGATCGTCAAGCCCAGGCCAGTGCCGCCGTGCTTGCGAGTGGTGGACATGTCGGCCTGCGTGAACGGCTGGAACAGCTTGGCCGCCTGCTCCTTGGTCATGCCGATGCCACTGTCACGCACGGAGAACTTGAGCTGCACCTTCTCGCCGGTGCGCTCGACTAATTCGATGTTGAGCCCGATTTCGCCGTGCTCGGTGAACTTGACCGCATTGTTGACGAAGTTCGTCAGAATCTGCCCCAACCGCAGGGGGTCGCCCAGCAGTTGCTCCGGGATGTCGGGCGAGACATGGGCCAGGAACTCCAGTCCCTTCTCGTGCGCCTTCTGCGCCGTGAGCGTGGTGACAGAGCCGATGACTTCATCGAGCCTGAAGTCAGTGGTTTCCATGTCGAGCTTGCCGGCCTCGATCTTGGAGAAGTCGAGAATGTCATTGATGACCGCCAGCAGCGATGTGCCGGCGTTGTGGACCTTGCTGACGTAGTCGCGCTGCTTGGGCGTGAGCTGAGTTTTAAGGGCAAGGTGCGACAGGCCAATGATGGCATTCATCGGCGTGCGGATTTCGTGGCTCATGTTCGCCAGGAACATGGATTTCATCTGCGTGGCCTCTTCGGCTTTCCGTTTGGCCGCCAGGGTCTCCGCTTCCTGCTGCTTGCGCAGCGTGATGTCGGTACACATGGCAAACGCGCCCATCCTTTCCCCCTGTTCGTCCAACAGCGGCGACGCGCTGATTTGACAGGGAACCAGGGAGCCGTCCGGGGCCATCAACGCCACATCGTAGGCGCCGGTTTCCCCGTGGGCGCGCCGGGAGACGTTTTCCTTGAAGATTCGAGCGTTTTCCTCATCGGTAAAGTCGAAGATGTTGCGTCCCACGATCTCCTCGCGCGGACGCCGGAGAATCCGGCACATCGCATCATTCACTTCCACCGTCACTGTATGGTTATCAATCAACCAAAAACCCTCGACACTCGTCTCGAGGATTCTTCGGATCTTCTTCTCGCTGGCCGCGAGAGCCTGCTCGTTGCGTTTGCGCTCGGTGACGTCGGTGAAGCTGATCACCGCGCCCACCACGGCACCGTCTTTGAGCATCGGCGTCGCCGCATATTCCACTGGCAAGCCGGTGCCGTTCTTGCACCAGAGAAACTCGTCGTCAATGCGGCTGGCCTTGCCGTGCTTGTAGGCCGCGAACATGGGGCACTCTTCCATCGGATACTCGCTGCCGTCGGGTCGATGGTGATGAAAAGCGGCGTGAGAAGGTTGCCCGATGAGTTCCTCGGCGGTAAACCCGAGCATTCCGCAGGCTGCGGGATTCACGAAGGTGATACGCCCCTCAGTGTCTGTGCCAAAAATACCCTCGGCACTCGACTCGAGGATGAGGCGCGAGCGCTCTTCGCTCACCTGGAGCTGCTCGCGTTGCGTGGTCAGCTCCTGTTGCTGTGCTAGCAGTTCTTCCTTCTGTGCCAGCAGTTCCTCCTGCGATTGCGTCAACTCTTCCGTTTGCTCCTCCAGCGTGCGGGCCTGTTCCTGGGTCTGAGCGAGCAGTTCCTGGGTGCGGAGGTTGCGCTGTAAAATCTCCAGGCTCATCGCGACCACCGGCAGCAGTTCCGCGATCAAAGTCTTCTCCTGCGAGTTGGACGCCCGGAATGTGGCGATCTCCAGAACCCCCAGCAAAGTGTTCTTGGACAGCAGCGGTGACGCCACGGCCTGAAGCGGCGCCGCCCCGCCCACACCGGAGGCGATGCGCAGATAATCCGGCGGCAGATGGTCTAGCGTGATGGTTTTGCGATCTTGCGCACATTGCCCGACCAGGCCCTCGCCGACACCGAATGCATCCAAAGAGGCGGCGGCTTCTGCAAGGCCATAGGCGGCGATCCGCCGAAGACGCCCTGGATTCTCCTCAAACAGATAAAAGCCCGCGACACCGCCGCCCAGCATGGGCACGAGGCCGGACACGAGCCGCTGGCCGAACTCCGCGAGCGAGGCCGCGCCCTGCAATTCTCTCGTGAGTTCCGAGGCCTTCGACTTGACCCAGCGCTGCTCGTCCATCGCCGCCGCGCCTTGCTTCAGGACTTCGACTGAGCGGGCAAGGCCGCCGATCTCGTCCGTGGACTGGGTGAAAGGCACTAGCTTTGCGTAATCGCCAGTGGCAATAGTCTTTACCGACGTTTCTAACGCTTGAATCGGCCTGACGATCCTGCGGAAGGTGAGAAAACCCAACAGGCCGGTCAGAAGGATGGCGGCAGAGTTGGCGACCAGCATTTTCCACCGGAAAGCATTGATGGCTTCAACGACCGCCTTGCCGGTCGTGGTCGCCAAGTCCTCGTTGAGTTGGATCCACTCGCTCGAAACTTTGCTGAGATGCCCGCCGAGTTCCGTCATCGAACCGTTGAGCAGAGCGACAGCCTCTTTCTGGCGTTCCTCCGCAGCCAATGTCATCGCCTGTTTGGCAGTGATGATCCAGCCACGGCTCGAATCCCGGTAATCGTTCAATAGCCTTCGATCCCGGTCGCTGGAGAGCAGGGAGTCTCCGTACTGACCCAATAGACGGTTGACCTCCGCCTCGCCCGCAGCAAACGCCGATCGGGCTTCGGTCCGTCCCGCCTCGTTAGTCGCCAGCAAATAGCTTCGCACATTTACCCGCAGTTCGGCAAAACTCCGGGATAGGTTCCCGAGCACTGCAAGACTCGGAATCTGGGACTCCGACACAAAGCGGCTGCGAGACTCGACCTCCGCCAGTTGGCTGCGGATGAAGAGGCCGAGCCCCACCAGCGCCACGAGCGGTACGGCGAGCAGGATGATTAAACGTTTGGCAATCGTCATAAGTCTATTCTCATTGGCGTAAAACACTACATTCCCGCGTCGCACTGCGTGGCGGGCAAGATAACCGCCGACGCGAATACAGCCCGTCAGCGCCCGGCGTGAACAGATGGCCCGCCTTGCCGAGGTGTTCGGTGGGATCCAGTATCAGCAGGCCATCCGACGCAAGCAACGAGGCAAGGCGCTCAAACACCGCATAACGGCGACAAGCTTCCAGATACATCACCACATTGCGACAGAAAATCACATCGAACGGTCCTTCGACCGGCCAGATCACCTCAGTCAGATTCAAGGCGCGGAACTCCACCAGGCGGCGCACGGCAGGCCTAATGCATCGGCGCTCGGCAACTGGCTCGCCGAAGAAACGCTCCCGTCGCCCCGCGCCCAGCGCCTTCAGTGCCCGCTCTCCGTATTCGCCCCGCGCCGCCGCCGCCAGCGCATCTGCGTCGATGTCGGTCGCCAGGACGGAGGCCGGGGGATCGTCGCGCCGGAACCCTTCGATCAACGCCATTGCCATCGAGTACGGTTCCTCTCCCGTCGCCGCCGCCGCCGACCACAACCGCGCCTGACCCCGGCGCTGCGCCGCTGCGATCGCATGATCGGCCGCCGCATCGAAGTGCCCGGGATGACGGAAGAAGCCCGTGAAGTTCGTGGTGACCAACCCAATCAACTGCCGGCTGGCGAGCGGGTCGCCTTCCTCTGCGGCGCTGAGCAGCCCTTCGATGCCGGCGGCGTGGGGGAGACGGAGCCGCCGACTGCGGGCGGCCAGCAGCTCACGATGACGGTCGAACAACTCGATGCCTGCCAAACGCAGGGCAAGTTTCCGGGTCCGGTCAAATTGTTCGCTCGTCAGCATTGCCGGTCACAAAGCCGGACCTTACTGCGGAGTCCGCAGCATACGCTACACCCAAAGCTGCGGAGGCTTAGAACTCCTGACCCGCTGCCTGCATGCGTAGCATCGAACGTGAGTTCGATCATTATTTTGCTCAGGAGGTGCAGAATTCCTGACCCGCTGCCTGGGTTTGGGGCGGTGTGGAATTTGAGTGAGCCCATTGCCAGCTCGGGGCACCCATTCCCCCTCACCCTACCCTCTCCCCGGAGGAGAGGGTGCCTGCCCCGCCGCTGGGAATGTCCCAACACCACAATGGGTCGTAGCGCGGCGGATACTTCTCCCTCTCGTTCGGGGAGAGGGTA
>CAIWJG010000898.1 GCA_903912925.1 uncultured Verrucomicrobia subdivision 3 bacterium
GCGAGCCGCGAGCTACCCTGGGTGAACCTCGTGCGGAGACCCCTACCCCACAGGGGTTGCGACCACCGCGCTTCGCCCGAGGCCGCAACCCCGTTGGGGTTGACCGCTAAGGAACCCTCTTCCCCGGGTAGCCTCGCGGACTCGGCAACCCTGGGCTGGAGGACACAATCCCTTTGGGACTATGTTTCTGTTTCCACTCCGCCATCAAAATAGCGCGATGAATTCCATATAATGCCCGATAATAAAGGGTTTCGTTCATATTCGTCGCGCCTTCAGTCAATCACAAGAAACTGGCTCGAATGGGGTGAAATAGTTCAATTCTGGCAACCTATGGCAACCGGCACCCAGGTCAGGACACGCCGGCATCCCGCCCTGAGAAGGTTCGTCCGGGCATCCGGCAGCCTTTTCTTCCCACCCCACGACCAAAGATGCGCCAGAAAGCCGCCCGGCCTCCCAAATGCCCTATTAGAACCGCTCCCGACAACGATGCCGATCCATCCGGAAATGATCGAAGCGGAAAACAAGCTGAAGCTCGCTTCGGCTCGCAGACACTCCCATGAGAGCTGTGGACAACGCCAACACCGTCAGATTCCCGTGTCGCGCCATTCCCTCCAGGTTTAGTCAGGATGGGCCTTTTGTGTGGCCTGCTGGTAGAGCAGGGCGGCTTGCGTGCGGGAGTGGACGTTGAGTTTGCGGTAAACTTGCACGAGGTAGTTGCGCACGGTCTTGGCCTCCAGTCCCAGCGAGTGGGCGATATCCTTGTCCGCTTTGCCGGTGGCAACCTCGGCGAGCACCCGCCGCTCTTGTTCGGAGAGCTGGGCGACGATCTGCGCCGCCGAGCCGGGCGTCCCGGAGGAATGGGCAATCGCGGCTCGCGCGATCGCAGGGTCAATCACCATGCCACCCCGGCAAACGGAATGTATGGCATCTACGATCTTCTGCGCGTCGTTCTCCTTGAGCAGGTAGCCGTCGGCTCCTGCCTCAAGCGCTGCGGTGGCGGTGGTGTCGGCGGCATAAGAGGAGAGGAAGAGCACATGAACCTCAGGCAGGGTGGCCTTGAGCCGGCGACAGATTTCATGTCCGCCGAAATCGGGCAGCCGGTAGTCGAGCAACACGACATCGGGCTGCAGCCGACGGGCTTCGGTCAGCGCATCCTTTCCGGTGGCGGCTTCGCCGACGACTTTGATGGCCGGGTCCAGGTCTCCAATCAAACGAAGGCCCATGCGGACGACTGGGTGATCGTCTACGAGCAAAACAGTGATCTTGGTTGGTTTAGACATGTGCAGCAGAGGAGTCAGGTTTGAGCGGGATGTCGAGAATGACTTTGGTGCCCTGGCCCGGGTGGCTTTCGATGCGCAACGCGCCGCCGAGCTGAACTGCGCGGCCCTGCATGTTGGCGAGTCCCCGTCCGGAGGCATGCGCCTGCAAGGCGTCAAAGCCCAGGCCGTCATCGGAGACGCGGAGCTGCAGGTGCCCGTTGTTCTTCAACAACTCCACCTTGATATGGCGCGGGTGGCCGTGACGGAGGCTATTGCTGAGGGCCTCCTGCGCAATCTGGCGCAAGTGGATTTGCGCGCCCAAAGGCACGCTGACACTCGGGGCAGTGGCCACGACAAATTCAATCGGTATGGAGGACGCGCTCTGAAAGCGCTGCACGAGCTTCTGCAACCCAGTCGCCGGGTCGCTCGACATTTCGGCCTCTTCCTCCGGCGTGGTCTGTTGCACGATAAAGGTGCGCAACTCGGCGATCAGCGCATCCACCGCCAGGCGGCAGCGGTCGAAAACCGTAGCGGCCGTTTCCGCATCGCGCGCGCGCAACCGTTCGTAATGCCCGAGGCTTAACTGCAGCCCATACAGAGATTGGATCGCGCCGTCGTGCAGATCCCGCCCGATGCGCTCGCGCTCGTTTTGCGATCGCTGCAAGTCCTCGCAAGCGGAACGTAGCTCGGCGGCGACGGCTTCGACGCGAAGCCGCGCGTGGAGCTGGATGAATAGCAAAGCCGCAATCAGAAGCGACAGGGTGGCGCCGGTCACCACTGCGGTCCAGGGCTGGTAACGGGAGGATTCCTTTTCAAAGAGAGCGGTGGTGTATAGCACCAGAGTCCATTCCTGGGTGTGAAACTGCACCGGGACCCTGGCTTGCAGATAGGGTTTGAAACCGGGCAGCAGGGAAGGCGGATTGGTGCCGCTGACATTGAGCCAGCTCTTGGCCGAGGCAGGCTCACTGCCGAAGAGGTCGAACCCGACCTCGCGCGGAGCGGTTCCGAACAGGCCGGCGAGCAGGAGGTTGGGCTCGATCGAGCCGAAGACGACCCCGGGAGCATCCCCTGGGCGCGGCGGGTCAGACTGCCGGTCGTTGCCCGGCGCCTGGCTGCCGGGGGACTGGGCCGGCCCCGGTCCGCGGAAGGGAACGAAGATGGTGAATCCCCGAGCCGGTTTGCCGGCGATTTCCGCCGCGAGTTCGCGGCGATAACAGTAGCAGGGAGTGTTGGCCCGAATGGCTGAGAGTGCAGTATCCTCTACGGCTGACTCATTGAGGAAGCCCGGCTTGAGGCCGCCATAAGCCGACGGAGGACATATCCAGACGTGCAGCAGACGAAATAGACTGTTGTCCCGTCCGTCCTCATCGAGGTCTATAGCGGGAGCCAGGGCAGCCCGCGATGCCGGCGCGTTGGTGTCAGTTTCTGCTATGCCCAGTTCGAGCAAACCGGGGTAGCTTTTCTCCGGCTGCAAGAGCCGCACCCGGAAGTTCCATTCCGCCGTGGTCATCTCCGGGCGTGAGGCGGCAAAGTCTGCCAGCCCTGTCAACGCCAGTTGGTATTTCTCGATGCGGTCGCGGAGGGTGTCGGTGGTCTGCCGCACCTGCCGCTCAAAGCGGTTCTGGTCGAGCTCGCGCACGGACCGGAACAGGCTCCAGCCCACGACGGCCGTGATGCCGAGGCCAAGCGCCAGCAAGATCCAGGCAAGGGCATAGGTCCCCAGCAGCTTTTTCCACAACGGCGTTGACATTATGACGGCCTTCGCAATTCTGGCGTATGCTAGCATCATACTCAGAGCTCGGATACAGAGTCAAATGTCCTTAGTGAACCGGGACAGAAGATTTGGTGCATTGCGGTGCGCGTGGGTTCAGAGTAATTAGAGATATGTCGCATTATCTGGATCTCAAGCTCGCTCGCAGGCACCCGCCACCCGGGGCCCGGTGGGTTAGGGCTCTTCTGGTTCTGTTGTTCTGCGCGGGCGTCTTGCGGGCAGCGGTGGTAGGCGTGCATGACGAAGGCGCGGGAAACGATTACATGTCGGGCGAGCCCATCACCCTGCCGGCCGCTGCCCTGAACACAAACCTTTTCCGCAACGGCGCGCAGGTGATCCGCAACCGCCTGCACACCGCGCGCCCGGCACTGTTCGACTCGACGGGCCGGCTCGATTTCCAGACGACCTGGCCAAGAAAGCAGACCGCCAACGCCGGCACCAACCTGCCTGCCAACGGCTCGCATCCGAGTGGTTCTGGGGCTTCGTCCGGAAACGGGGCTGAGGGCCATGATCAAGCCGCCGCGACCAACGGGTTTCCCGCCTACCTCGAGGGCCAGCAGTATATTTGGTTCCTGCAGGACGTGCGGCACTACACCAACTACTCTTGCACCGTCACGGTGGATTGCCCCTCGACCTTCTATTTGCTCGTGGACAACCGCGTGAATGATTATTTGGATGACTCCTCCTATAATGACCCGGCCTTCGGTCCGCCCGACACGCAATGGTTTTTGAAGGAGGGCTGGAAGCGCGTCAACACCGGGCTCACCCCCGTGCTGACCCCGACCAACGCCGGCGACTACGTGGGAATTGACGAGGGCAATAAAGGCACGATTAACCAGATCTATGCGGTTTACGCCCGGACGCTGAGCAAGCCCGGGTTTATCACGCTGGGCACCGAGTTTGACGGCAACATTTACTGTCTCGTGGTTTCGACCAACCCCGCCCCATTTGCGAATGCGGCCAAGCCAGCCGCGCCCAAAGAAGCGGCGAGCCGGCAAGCCGCAACCGCGCAATAACCGGGTGCAGCCGGGCACCGCCGTCACGGCGGATCGGGCCGGGAGTCTAAACGCCGTCACCCAGCCCATCCTCTTCGATGCCAGCAATGGGCTAACTCAGGCTCAGGTATCCTGAGCCCGAGAACTCCGGAGCCGTGCGCTTGGACGGAAGTGGGGCGTGGAGTTGACACCGTAGCGGCCCACAAGCCCCTCCGGATACCCTTCGGATACCCTTCGGATACCCTTCGGATACCCTTCGGACTGGTTGACTGGCGCCTGGCCATCGCCCACTGACTGCCCCCCAGGCAAGTCAGCAACCTCCGGCAAAGCCGGAAGCTTGAAAAGGTGAATGGCTCAAAGCCATAAGGCCCCGGGCGTTCGCCGGGCGTCTAAACCCACACGCCGATCCTGCGCCGCACGAGCGCACGCTTCCCTCTTACCCCGGCCCTTCTGCCCGTGAATTAAGAAAAACGAAGCGCTGGCCGGTAGTGGCAAATGTCCCGAAACACTAAGGACAAAAGAGGCACCCCTCGGGACATCCTCAGACTAAGCACAAAGCACCACATCTGCTTAAATGGATCCAACGTTATGGAAAATAACGCAAACTATTAATATCAATTCAAAGAAGTAAAAACCAATGAGCAAGAGAATCAGCTTTACGACGTTACTTTCGCTGGTCTGCCTGTCGGCATTGATCGCGCCTTCGGCGGCCCAGGCGCTGGTGATTGACCAGATCTCGTTCACCAAGGCGCAGGGGAGCAGCGCCGTCAGCGGCACGATCATGGTCGTCGTCCGCAACGACACCGGTTCCGCGCAGACCATCACGGGGGTAAAGATCAACGGCACCACCAAGGTGAACGGCACCTACGAGTGGTGGCGGGCGTGGCCCTACACGCTGCAGCCCGGCGAAGTCGCCACCGTGCTTATCCATGGAAACGCGGCCAACAACACGAACACCCCGATCGGCGAAGGCGCGACGGTCAGCATCGACGTGTTGGTGGACGGCGGAGCCGTCGGCGCCAGCGCGAGCGGCGTGGTCCTCACCACGTCCACGCTGCGGATCGGCAACGTGATTCCCAGCCCGGACTGGAAGACGGTCACGATTTATGTGCGGAACCTGGATACGGCCCCCTGCACCATCAACAATGTCTTCCTCAACACCGAGGTCACGAGCCAGTGCACTTTCGTTAGCGGTACCACCGTCGCCGCGAACGGCGTCGGGGTCATCGAGGTTCCCTTTGCCACCGCCCGGGTGGCGCTGACGCCCTACGCGGTTCGCATCATCGCGACCAAGACCACCTCCGGCGATAAATCGGTGGCGGCGCCCGTCAGGCTCCTGGTCCCGTGGTTCTCCATCGCCACCTGGAGCTCGAGGATGGACGAGCCACTTGAAAACGGCAGCCAGGTCACGGCTGCGAACTACGTCGGCCTGCGAAATGCCAAAGACCTTCAGATTGACCTGAACTTCGGCGACGCTAATCCCGGAAGGACGAAGGAGGCAATCGCCCAGTGGGGTTTCCAGAGTTGGAAGGATTCGGTTGACAAGAACGTCACCCCTTACAATTACACCGTGGGCAACAATGGGTTTGTGGACTGGACCGACCTCTCGACCTACGCTTGGGGCATCGGCGAGGAGATGGATAACGGCCCCACCAGCGCGGGCAACGGGTGTTCGGACAAGGTTCGGTATGCCAACACGATTCTGGCGAACGACGTCAATCATCCGACCCACATCAACTTCGCGCAGCAGGTCAAGTACTTCAACAAGTACGGGTGGATATCGGACATCGTCTGCCAGGATAACTACGGCGACGCCACCGCGGCGAACGCCAACTGGCTGAAGGTGAACTGCGAGCCGACCCGGATGGTCGCTTGGACCGACTACGACCAATCGGGCACCACGGCCTACGCTATCACGGAGAAGTTCTGGGGCCAGATCATGTACGGCGCGAAGTCAATCTATTTCTTCAAGTACGGCGGTTATGTGCCGACAGACGGGAACTGGTTTACCAAGACTACGGCGTATCAGAACCGGGCAACGGGCGCTCGGCAGGCTGTCCGCGAGCTCAGCCAGGTTCGCGATCTGGTCACCTACTCCGATGTCAGCAGTGCGGTCACATGCCCCTCCGGCACGACCGCGCGTCTCCTGGTGGGTAAGAATCGGGTCCTGGTCGTCATGATCAAGACCTCGAGCTCGGGCAGCGTGAGCGGCAACCTGGTCGCCACCATGCCGAGCTGGATACCGATCTCCGCGACGCCCGATGCAAACTTCAATGTTTATCGGGTGGACCAGAATGGCATGACCGCTCAGAGCTATACCACCGGAAGCGGCACGGTCACGATTCCCATCAGCACGGTTGCGGGTGATGCTGACCGCATCTTCGTCGTCGGTCAGCCGGACACCGTGGCACCCGGTCAGCCCCTGAACCTCGCCGTAGTCGACCGCATGGCAACCGGCGTGGCGAACAAGCTCACGCTGACATGGAATGAGCCCTGGGACGACCTCGGGGTCAAGGGCTACAAGGTATACCGGAACGGCATCGAAGAAGGTGATGTGAGATTCCCGATGTACGACACGCCGGTTATCGCGAATCCCTATTCATCCACCGATACCTATACCGTCAAGGCCTACGACTCGTCGGGGAATCTGGGGCCCGCGAGCCTGCCGGTAACGTGCGCGCTCGAGTGGAACTTCACCCAGCCGGACCCGGGCGATCAATTCAGGCCGCACCTTGATGGGCAGGCGGTCGGCTGGTGTCACGATCAGGGCGCCACAATGCGGATTACCGACGGCGCGCTGGTATTCAACAATCCTATAGGTGATGGTTCAGCCGGCCGACTCTACTCCCCATCAGCGCTCAAGGTGCCCGCGACGAGCATCAACTACCTGAAGCTCAGGATGAAGAACGAGACTTCGAGAAGCCAATATGACAAGGATTATGTGGAGTATATGGATACGGGCTCAGGCAACTGGTATTGGCTTGGCGATATTCCCGTAGTCCCCTACGACACGGTAATGCGGGATTATGTGGTCAAGCTTCAAGGAGCATCGTCCGGCGTCACGATAGATAAGTTGAGGCTGAACCAGTTGGGCACTGGATTGAGCAAGATCGAGTCCATCAAGTTCGGCATGGACACGACTCCGCCGACGGGCCCGACATCGGTGTCGTGGAACGGCACCTCGCCTCGTTGGGTCAACACGAGCGCCGTCACCTGGGTCTGGTCGGGATGCTCGGACGACGTGGGACTCACCGATACACTTTTGGGGGTTCGCTCCAATCCGGGCTGGCAAGATGACTACGATGTCACTGCCTACGGTTCTGCGACCAGCGGCAGCTTCACATGGAGCGGCACCATGGTCGAGGGCAGGGACTACTACCTCCACATCATACCTCATGACGTAAACGGCAACCCGGGGTGGCCCTTCTTCGGCCCGGTATCTATCGACCAGCATAATCCGGCGACGACGGCTTCGGTGGCCGGTGCCGTGGTGACGCTGAATGCGACCGATACGGGTGGTTCCGGCGTGGTGGCCACGTACTACACCGTGGACGGCGGAGCGCAGCAGACGTACTCGGCTCCGTTCACGGTGAGCGGCGGTGGGACACACTCCGTCACTTTCTGGAGCGTGGACGTGGCCGGCAACGCGGAGGCCGGCAATACGACTAATGTGACGGTCAATCTGCTGCCGACGGTGAGCGTGAACTCGGAGGCGATTTGCGCGGGCGGCTCGGCGACGCTGACGGCGACGACGAGCGCGAGCAGCCCGAGCTATCTGTGGAGTCCGGGCGGGGCAACGACGGCTTCGATCACGGTAACGCCGTCTGCGACGACGACCTACACGGTAACGGTGACGGACGGCACGACGAGCTATGCCAACAGTGGCAGCGGCACGGTGACGGTCAACCCGGTGCCGACGGTGACCATAGACACGACGAATCAGACCGTGTGCGCGGGCGCACGGGTGACGTGGTCGGTAGCAGCGACCGGCACAGGCTTGACCTACCATTGGCAACGGGACGGAACGAACCTGGTGGAAGGCGTGGACAACTTTACGGGCACCACGACGGCCACGCTGACCAATAGCGCAGTGGGCGCGGCGGACGGCGTTGCTGCCGCCCAGGGCTATGCCTGCGTCATCAGCAGCACCCCGTGCAGCGACGTAACTTCGACGCTGGCGGCCCTGACCGTCAACCCGCCGCCGGCGGTGAGCGTGAATTCGGAGACGATCTGTGCGGGCGCCTCGGCGACGCTGAGCGCGACGAGCGACGCGAGCAATCCGGGCTATCTCTGGAGTCCGGGCGGGGCGACGACGGCTTCGATCACGGTGTCGCCGGGTTCGACGACGACCTACACGGTGACGGTGACCGACGGCGTGACGGGCTGCCAGAAGAGTGGCAGCGGCACGGTGACGGTCAATCCGCTGCCGGCGGTGAGCGTGAACTCGGAGACGATTTGCGCGGGCGGTTCGGCGACGCTGACGGCGACGACCGGTGCGAGCAGTCCGAGCTATCTCTGGAGTCCGGGCGGGGCGACGACGGCTTCGATCACGGTGTCGCCGGGTTCGACGACGACCTACACGGTGAC
>CAIWJG010000899.1 GCA_903912925.1 uncultured Verrucomicrobia subdivision 3 bacterium
GATCGGGCATGACTTATGTCCAGGCCTCCGGGTATGCGCCAGGGATTTCCGTATGCGCGGATTCGCTATATGGCTCTTATTCCGATCATCCCAGACAGTTCAAGGCGGGCGAGGAAGTGGCGCATCGCGTTGCCGTGCTATTTGTCGAGACCGCGCCAAAGGAAACGGCGGACCTCGCCCGGTCCTGCAAGATCGAGGCCAGGCCCGGGGATCAGGTCTTGCGTTTCAAGCAGCCCGGAGGCAAGGCTGCCGAGGTGCCGTTACTTTAGAATCGGCTCGGCCAATTCTGTCAGGACTACCCTGGTATGAATTTAGATGGTTGCGCGCCAGCCAGCCCAGGGGGGTTTACAAGAACCCGGAACGTCGTGTCGCCGAGGCCGCCGACGCGTGTTTCCTGACCACCATCACCCAGTAGTGTAACCGGGGGCTGCCTCGCAACGGCCATTTGATAAAATAACACCTTGCTTGGTGAGCCCAATAATCAATTCTCCATCACCCGCATAGCGCTGAGCCCGCGCGGGCGCGCGAAAAGCAAATCAGGTCTTGCTTTGCATCTTGCGGCAAGAAGCCTAACTTTCAGACATGAAAGCGAATCTGCCGATTGAAATTGACCCGGAAATCATGAGCGGCGCGCCCGTGTTTCTCGGAACACGCGTGCCGGTGCAATCGCTGTTCGAGTATCTGGAGGACAATCTGTCGCTGGCCGAATTTCTGGACTGTTTTCCAACAGTGCGGCGCGAAGACGCCATCGCGGTGCTTGAATACAGCAAGAGCGAATTGCTCGTTCCGGCGTGAAAATCCTCTTTGACGAATGCATGCCGCTGCCGCTGCGCCGCCGTCTGGCGGAGTTTGAGATTTCCACGGCGCAGGAGATGGGCTGGGGGCGTACGAAGAACGGAGATTTGCGCAAGCTTGCCGAGGGGGTGTTCGATGTGTTTTTGACCGCCGATCAGCAGCTCAAGTATCAGCAGAATCTGACAGGCCGACGGTTGGCAATTCTGGTGCTTTCAACGAACCGCTGGCCGAAGGTAAAAGCAAAGACGCCCGAAATCATCACAGCCATCCAGTCCTTGCAGCCGGGCGTTTACATGGAGTTGGCACTGTAGAGGGCTGTTAGGAAATTCGGAATGCGAACCCTTGAATCCCCAGGGGTTCGGCCCATACTAGGCCGATGCAATGTCAACGTTCACACCCATGAGCCCGGCACAGACTCTGCGTTTGAGATTGGCCGTTCTTTGCGTCCTGATGGCTGCCCTGATCGGATGCCAGACGCCGCCACAAACCGTCCCCGGCCCAGGTGCAGCCCTGCCATCGTCGAGCCCCTGGAGAACCATTGTTGCGGCCGCAGGTTCGGAACCCGAGCGCCTGGCCTTGATTGACCTGCAACGCTACATCGCGCAGGTCACGGGGGATGTGCCGGCGTTGATCAGCCCGGCTGCGTGGCGGAAACATGCGCGCCCCGCCATCATCGTTGGCACACCGCAATCGAACCCGATCCTGGCTTCGCTTGCCCTGGATCGGCACGCGCTGGGGGCGCAAGGCTACTGCCTGGCCAATGAAACCGTGGCTTCCCGGCGCGTGATTGTCGCTGCGGGCGAGCAACCCGAAGGGGCCGTCAACGCCGTCTATGGCTTGCTGCGGGAGGCCGGCTTCGGCTTCTTCCTCGGCAGCGAGACGCAGCCTGGACAATTGCCTGCCGAATTGCCGGTCAGCCCGATCGTGCGCAAACCCGCGTTCATCGTCCGCGGCGTACTGCCCTGGTATAATTTCTTCAACAGCCCCACGACCTGGGA
>CAIWJG010000900.1 GCA_903912925.1 uncultured Verrucomicrobia subdivision 3 bacterium
GAAACCAAAGGCCGAAAGGAGGATTCCCTCATTGCTTATACCTGGGACAAGTTTCTCCGAACCGGGGACGCCAAATGGCCTGCCCGGCTGCCGATGACCAAAGCGGCGGTGCGCGCGATGGATACGGTAACCACCTTCTGCGGCAGTAGCGAGGGGGGCAATGTGAAGGTGGACGGCTTTGTCGTGTCCGGCGGTTCCAAGCGCGGTTGGACGACCTGGACGACCGCGGCGGTTGACAAGCGCGTGGTGGCGATTATTCCGTGCGTGATTGACCTGCTTAACATGGAGCCTTCCATGCTGCACCATTACGGCGCCTACGGCTTTTGGGCGCCGGCCATCGGTGACTATACGGTGTTCCGGATCATGGAATGGAATGGCACGCCGGAATACAAGGCGCTGATGAAGATCGTCGAGCCGTACCAGTATCGGCAGCGCCTGACGATGCCGAAGTTCATCGTGAATGCCTCCGGCGACCAGTTTTTCCTGCCGGATTCGTCGCAGTTCTATTTCAACGATCTGCCGGGCGTGAAATATCTTCGCTACGTACCCAACGCCGATCACTCGCTTAAAGGCAGCGATGCCTACGAGACGCTGCAGGCCTGCTACAGCGCGGTCCTCAATAACTCGCCCTTGCCGCAATTCTCATGGACGCTGGAAAAGGACGGCTCAATGCGCGTGACCACTAAGGATACGCCCACCGAGGTGAAGCTTTGGCAGGCGACAAATCCCGAGGCGCGTGATTTCCGGCTCGATATGATTGGCCCGGCGTATAAGAGCAGCACGCTCACCGATCAGGGCGGCGGCGTCTATATCGGGAAGGTTCCCGAGCCGCCCAATGGCTGGACGGCGTTCTTTGTCGAGCTGACTTTCCCGAACGGCAACTCGTCCCCGCCGTTCAAGTTCACGACGCAGGTTCGTGTGGTGCCCGACGTGCTGCCCCACAAGTTCGTGCCCAAAGGGCGGCCGCAGTAGAGCGAGAGACTATTTGAGCACGCCGCTGTTCTACGGAGCTGGTTTAACCGCGATCGACCGGTAGTAGGCGGGGGCAGGGTTGCTCACCAAGCAGGACCACTTGCCTTCCGAGTCGGCGGTTATGTTGGTGCTACCCGCCACCGGTATCCAGTCCGCCATGTGCGCTTTGACATTTCCGCTGGCCGCCAGGTAATACTGCGCGCCGGGCGTGCCGCGCAGATTCAGGGTGAACGTGCCGTTGCGGTTGTTGACGAGGGAAAGAACCAGGTTGGTTTGGCTGTAGATCACACTGTTCGTCACCACTTGAGCCAGCGTGCTGGACAAGCTGGCCTCGAAATTCCCATCGCCCACATACTGAGCCGTGACGGTGTTGGTGCCCGCCGGCAGGGAGGCGGTGCTGGCGGTGATGCTCCCGCTGATCAGCCCGTTGGTGGCAAACGGCGTGCCATTGGCGGCAAAGATCACGTCCCCCGTCGGGAGGTCGGCCGCGAGCGGCACTCCACTCACCGTGGCGGTAAACGTCACGTTAGTCGTAAGCCCCGAGGGGTTGCTAGCTGAGCTGAGGAGCGTTGAGGTGGACAGGGCGTTAATCGCACCGGTGAACGCTGGCGCGTAAGTATAGTTGTAATTCGCCCCGCCATTGCCGTCAGCTACTGTCAGCTCCGCGGGGGTCAGCGTCTTGCCCGTGCCTGCGTTCTGGTTGGCGTAGGTTTCCGTCCAGACCGGTGCGGTGTCGCCAGGCTGGATGCTGCCCCCGGTGATGGTGGGATGCGCTGCGGCGTTGGTTGTGCCGTCATAGAACTTGGTATTGGTGGCGGCTGTCACCGTCAGGTTGGTTTGGGCGATCACTCCTGTAGTCGCTGGCGTGTAGGTGTAGCTGTAATTCGCTCCGCCGTTGCCATCACTAACCAACCCAGCCGGTGTCAGCGTCTTGCCCGTGCCCACGTTTCGGTTGTCGTAGGCTTCCGTCCAAACGGCCGCGGTATCGCCGGGCTGGATGTGGCCCGAGGAAATGGTGGGCGCGGCTGCGGCGGTGACCGTGCCGTCATACGTCTTGCTGTTGGAGGCGGCCGTCATCATCAGGGTGGTCTGAGCAATCACGCCTGTGGTCCAATTGCTGTAGATTACGCTGTAGTTGTTGCCACCATTCCCGTCAGAGATCGTGACGGTGGCTGGAATAATGACCGCGTTGCCTGCGGCGGCATTGCGCGAGGAGAACGACTGGCCCGGAGAAGACGGGTTGCAGGTATCGCCGCTCGCCAACCCGGAGACGGTGGCGGCTCCAGGCGCGGTGGTCGTGCCGTCATACGTCTTGGTGGCGTTCACGGCCGCCACCGTGACCGGGCGCTTGTTGATCGTCACGGTGCCGCTTGGCGTAAGCGTGTAATTGGGTGCCGCCGCTCCGGCCAGGGCGAGGTTCGTGGTGTAAGTGTAGTAAGAGGCCGCCTTGAAGGTCGCGAGGACGCCGGCCCAAGGCGAGCTCGGGCTGAGGCTGCCGCTGCAACTGGCTGAGCCCTGTGAGGTCACCACGTCCTCAAACGCATAGACCGTGGTGTAAATGCCGTAACCGAGGATAGTAGCATTGGCGCTTGCGGAGTTGTACGCGCTCCACCCAGTAGTAAGATCCGACACCGTCGGGGCCGACCCCGAGAATGCCTCGATGCCGATACCGCCGACCCACAATTCGTTCGCCTGACTGGTTGACGCGCTGCCCGTCGAGAAGGTGCCACTGTTACCATTAGCTTGATTAACCACATCCAACGGGGCAGCCGCCAGATTGGTATATTCCGCAACGACTGCAGCGGCCTGATAAAGCCAAAGGAGACGAGTGTTCTTCTTCAAAGTTATTGTGACGGTTGTTCCCGCGCCCGAAACATTTGGCGCATACCAGAGTTCAGTTTGGGCACCCTGAATGGTGCCAGTCTGCACTGCATGTGCCAGACGTTGCCAGCTCGCCCCGGTTTGAGAAATCGTGTTTATCGTCGGCGTATCGCCTCCGTCCGTAGTGATCAACGCGACCAAGGTGCTTCCGTTCCCGGGAATAGAACCCAAGGTCACGGTGAATGAACCAGTCGAGTTGTAGCCCCATGTGCCACCGTCACCGCTTGCGGTCTGCACGCGAGCAGGTGTGTGATAATACGGACCATTCGTGGTTATGATCGAGACAATGTCTTCTGCCCCGGCATTCCAGCCGGTCAGCGAGGCGCTGCCCGACGAGGGCGACAAAGAGAGATCCGCTCCGTCAACGTTGTTTACCAGGGACAAACCTTGCAAGGGCGTTACAGTCTTCGTCTTATCGTAGGTCTTGCTGCCACCCAGCGTTACCGCCCTGGCCGTGACGGTCAGATTGGAGCTCGCGGAAGAAGAACTGCCAGCATAATTATCGTCGCCCTCGTACGCCGCGCTAATGTGATGAGGCGATCCGGCCACTGGAAGCAGGCTGGCAACGGGCGTGCAGACAGCGGCTCCGCTGGTCCCATCCAAGCTCCCGGTGCCCACGGGGGTGCTACCGTCGTAGAACGTGACTGCGCCGGTCGCATCGGCAGGGGAAACGGTGGCGCCCAGACTCACAGAGCCGTAGGTCTGCGAGGGCGCAAAAGGGCCCACCGTTGTGGTCGAAGGCGTCGAGACTTGAACCACGTTGACGAGTAGTTGACCGCCGCTGACCGAGAGGCGAGCGCGATACCCATGGGCAATGGCAGTGCCGTTAACCTTGAAAGTCCCGTTCGTGACGAGGGTGCCCTCGGTTACCTGGATGAGCGGGTAAGTGCCCTCCCCCAAAGTGGCGGGGGAGTTCACGGTGATGGTGTTGTTGCTCAATGACAAAGCGCCTTGTGAAATGGTCAGGGCGGGATCAGAGCCATCGTAGCCGAGGATAATGGGATTCGAGCCCAGATTCACGGCGCCACCGGGAGCACCTCTAAGGTTGGCGGCGCTCGTTGTTCCGCTCGCCATGACCGCGACACCGCTGGGCGGGCTGTAGGTGCCGCCGCCAACGGCGGTCACGTCAAAAGTGCCGCCCGCGCCAATACTGACCGGGCCGACCAGCGAACCGCTGCTACTCAAGGCTAGCGTGCCCGCACTGGCGGTGGCGGTGCCGGTGAATGTGTTGGCGCCCGAGAGCGTGAGTATGCCATTGCCAATCTTAGTGAGGGAAGCCGTCCCCCCGGTGTTCCGGATGACGCCGCTGAAGGTGCTGCTGGCGCCGTTGTTCCCCACAGTTAGCGAGCCCGCGCCGCCGCCCGAGATATCCACGATCGCATTGGCGCCGCCGGTGAGCGCAGCGACGGTGCCATTGAACCCATGCAAGTCCAGCGTCGCCGTGTTGTTGTTTGCATTGGTGCCAAAGATCAAATCGGTCCCCGGCAGGGCGGTGGAACTGCCCAGTTGCAGGATGGGATTGGCCCCCGGGCTGTTGTTATATGCGTTTCCAGTGACGCCGATAATAGTGGCTCCGGCGTAGTGATTGACGCCACTCAGGACGACAGTGCCGCTATCCCAGACGACGCCCAGGGCGCCAGGCCCGGTAATCGCGCCATTGATCGCAAAGGCCTGACCTCCAGCCGCCTCGATGAACCCACCGCCAGTCTCGATCAAAATAGTGCGGTTCTCGGCCAGTGACGGTGATGAGTTGTTGAGCAGTTGCCCGCCACGCAGGGTGACATTAGTAGCCGGCATGCCCGGCACGGCCCCCAACGCCGCGTCGCTGGAGATGCGGAGCGTGCCGGCGTTGACAAAGGTGCCGCCGCCGTAGGTGTTCACGCCGGAGAGCGTCAACATGGCGGGACCCCATTTATTCAGAGTGCCCGAGATGATCGCACCGGAGATGACCGCGTCGGCATCGTTGGTGATGGCGCTCGCGTTTGCCAGCGCCAGTGAACTGCCGGTGATCGTGTAGCCCGGGCTCCGGAAACACAGCGAACTGGCGGTGACCGGCTGGCTCATATGCACTGTGCCGATCCCGGTCGCCCCGAAGATGGCGCAGTCGGTCGGGCCTCGGCGGTCTTCCCACTTGGCCGAGCCATTATTCCAATTGAGGTCGCTGGTGTTCCAGTTGCCGGTGCCGGCGCCGTTGTTCCAGATCATATACCGGGGCATGATTGTCCCGCCGACGGCATTGACGACACCGTTGACCGAGCCGTCAGCCACGAGCCTGACATCTATGCCGCTAATATTGGTGGTGATGTCCAGGTTCGTCGCGAAGGAAAACTCCATATGGAGGGTCGCCACTTCGTTGGTGACATGGATCATGCCCAGCAAGGTGGGAACAGTAGTCTGAGCGTTCAAGCCCGTGCTGCCGCTGCCACTATTCGTCCCAAAGAGATTGTAAAAATAAGAGGCGAGGCCGGAACTCGTTAAAGGCACATTTGCTAAAGTGAATGAACCGTCAGGGTTGATAGGAGCTGTGGTTCCGGTGCCCGGGTAGGTATCGTGTATGCTGGCGGGTTGGTCCAGGGTGCCGATCGTAACACTCGCCTGGAGAGTAATGGGGAAGGTCCAGGAATAACTCAGGATATAGGAACTCATAGCCGTCAGTTGAAAGTCCTGCAAGGTGATCTGGGTTGGGTGACTGGGGTCGTCAAGCTCGACACCCATATAGCCCTTAATTGCGCTGCTCGGGCGCTGACACTGGTTCTGGGGAAGGAAGGGGATACCGGCCGCGTACGGCTGGAGGCAAAGATCGATTTGCAGGGTCGAGGTGTTGGTGTCCACCGGCAGGGTAAGCTCCGGCATGAAGGTGAGGTTCATGGTGCTCGACGCGGTGCCACAAGGCGAAGTGCCGGTCAGGGTCAGCGCCCAGGAGCCTGCGGCTCGCTCAGCAGCCGAGGGGGTATAGACGGCATTGGTCGTGCTGGCATTCGGGCTGAAGGTTCCGGAACCGCCACTCCAGGCGCAACCCGCCACATTGCCCACGCTCCCGGCCAACTGGATTGCGGGGGCGAGCGAAGAAACAATCTGGTTCGTCCCGGCGTTGGCGGTAGGGGGGCCGTCGTAAACCATGGCTGTGACCGGGCTGGCTGCACTCACACACCCTAGCCCGCTGGTTTCGTTTACGTAGTAGGTTGTCGTGGAACTGACGGTAGGCCCATAGACCGGGCCGGTATTGACCTGCGTGGTCAGGCTTGAATCCGAATACCATTTCAAGGTCCCACCGCTGCCGCTCGCGCTCAGGTTCACCACGCCGGGGCCGCAGCGGCTGCCCCCAATTGTCGTCGGCGTGGCCACTGCCGGGTTGATGGTGAGAGTCAAATGCGCTGTGGCGTCGCCGCAAGGTTGCGCCGTCAGGCTCAATGTAACCGTGCCCGTGGTGATATCGGCAGCGGATGGGGTATAGGTCGCGTCTAGGGTGGTCGCGTTCGGCGCGAAGGTGCCTGTGCCGGAAGAACTCCAGGTGCCACCCGTGGCGCCGCCGCCCACCGTGCCGCCCAGACCGGCGGTGCTGTGGCCCGCGCAGATCGTCTGGTTGCCGCCCGTGCTGGCCGTAGCCGCTGCGCGGATGGTCACGACCACTTGCGCCGTGGCTGGCGGGCAAGGTGCAACCTGGCCCGTCGAACTCAGGGTCAGGGTCGCTGTGCCCGCAGTATTATCGGCTGCCGACGGACTATAGGTCGCGTTCAGTGTGGTATTGTTGGGCACGAAGCTGCCTGTGCCGGAGGATGACCAGAGGCCGCCCGTGCCGGTGCCGCCCACGGACCCGCCCAACCCCGCCGTGCTGCTGCTCGCGCAGATCGTCTGGTTGGCGCCCGCGCTGGCCGTGGCCGGCGCCGTAACGGTCAGCGTCACCGGGTCGGATTGATAAAGAAAGCCATCGTCACCATCGTCGAGCATCTGGACCATGTATTGCCATCCGCTTTGACTCACAGAGGTGGGCGAGAGCGTGGTGCTGAGATTGTTGCCGCCATCAGGGGCAGCGCTCCACTCGTTGCCGCCATCCGTGCTCACGTTCCATTGGATTATCAAGTTGCCAACCGTCGCCGTGGCGTCCACCGTGAACGTGGCGTCGGACGGGGCGCAAACGGTTTGGCTGGTCGGCGGACTGTTAACGACCACGGTTGCCTGGGCCGTGCTGCCCAGGGATAAGAAAATCCCGAGCGCCGCCAGCATACCAACGACGAACCGTTGGTGCGGAAGCCTGCACCTCGGCTTCAGGATGGGGGCTCTTCCGTCCAGTGATTGTTTGAGGAAAACTCTTGTACTATGGATTATATGGAGAATCTTCATAGAGCCTAGGCTCCCGTCTCGGTTTGTTACGGTGATCTGTTGTGCTTGGGCCTGCACTACACGCTTCCATGCGCTGCTATTCTTATATCAGGTGCCAGCGCTTTGTCAAGCCGATTGCGCACCTCGGGCGCACCTCGGGACGCACCACACCACGACAGCGCTTAGCGGCGGCATGCCTTTCGGAAGCGCCGGCTTGCCAGACAAAATCACCCGTGCTTACCGGCAGGCAGGGTCCGCGCCACGAATGACGCCACCAGCGCGCACACTTCCTCCTCGCTTGAATTCGTCATGCAACAGGGGACCGAAAAACGGCAGTAGTCGGAACAGGGCCGGTACGGGCAGGCCTTGCCCTCCAGCCATTCCGAGGCCGGATGCAGCGGCGCAAACCACTCGGACACTTGCGGGCCAAACAGGGTAAAGGTGGGCACGCCGCAAAACGCGGCCAGGTGGCCCGGGCCGGAATCGTTGCCAATGAAAGCACCCGCGCGATCCGTCAGCACGAGCAATTCGGCAACCGTGCGCGGCGTCGCAACGTCCGGCTCGCCCGAAGCCAGCCACCAATCCCGCTGGTCCGGATCGCAAGCGACCTGCACGCGGTAGTGCTTGCGGCGCAACCACGCGACTAAGCCGCGATACCTTTCCAGGGGCCATACCCGCACGGACTGACCCGCGCCGGTATGCACCAGGATTTCGCCGGCGGGATGGGAGTGCGGCAGCGCGAGGCTCTCGCGCGGCGGCATGTCGAAACCCAGTGCCCGTGCCATGACGCGCCAGTTTTCGTAACGATGTGCCTGCGGCTCCGGCTGGACCACGGGCTTGGCCAGAATAAGCCCGCTGCCGAGATGCGGGAAACCTAAACGGGTCTTCGCGCCGGCCAGCAGCAACAGCAGGTGATCGCGCGGATCGCCGCCCCCATCTGCCCCCCTTCGCGCCGATAGGCCGAAGTCGAACCGCTCCACAGCCACGGCATTGAGCAAGCGGAGCATTCGCCACCACGGCCAGGCATACAACCGATACTTGTGCTTGAACGCGGTCCACGGCGCCACGAACGGCACCACCCTGACGTCCGGCCAGAATCGCTGCTGCAGATCTACCGCATAGGGCTTCGCCAACAGCGTCACCTCATACCGTTGACCGGCGGCTTGCAGGAACGGAGTGCCGATGATCAGATCACCCAGGCCCCAAAGTTCTACCACTAGAAGTTTCGGTTTCACGGAGGACACCGGGTGGTCAACCTCTGCTCCGGCGGTCTCACTTTCCGGCAATGATAAGGTCCAGCCGCCGGCTATTCTCCGCCGTCGAGAGATCTCCTCCCTCGATCGTCAGCCAGCCGTTGTAGCCGATCTTGTCCAGCGCGGCACGGACGGCGGGCCAGCGCACGCTGCCGTCGCGGATGTTGACGAATTTGCCGTTGCCGGGGTCGTTCTCGCTGAGCTTGAAATCCTTCACATGGCCCTTGGCCATCAGGCTGCCCAGCGTGAGAATCCATTCCTCCGGCGGCGCGTATTTCACGTGGTTGCCGATGTCGAAGTAGGCCTTCACCCAGGGATTGTTGAACGAGGCCACGAAGTTCTGAAAGACCGCTGGTTGCACCCAGAGGTTGTTCCACACGTTCTCCAGCGCGATGACGACGCCGCACTTCTCGGCGACGGGGATGAGCCGCTTAACCGCCTCGCGCGAGGTATCAATCGCGTGATTATGGGCCTTGAGGTAGTCGGCGTAAGGGGCGTTGTCGCCGGCGACAACCCGCGTGAGGTGATTGGTCTGGGGATCAAACTCGATGGCGAACTGCCGCGGCGAGGGCATCTTCATCCCGCCGATCCGGCACGGCACCAGCAGCACCGCATCCGCGCCGTAGGCTTGCGCGGCGCGCAAAGCGTCCTCGGTGACGGCAATCGTCTTGTCCACTTTGCTTTGATCGTCGCTGTTGAACTCGGCCCAGCCGCGCAGCACCGAGTGAAAGCGCATACCGCATTTCTCTGCGACTTTGCGGCAGGCCTCCGCCTCCTGCGGCGGCACGATACCGGCCTCGACGCCGTCGAAGCCGGCGTCCTTAAACCGCTTCAGCTCGTCTTCTGACGGCTTGCCGACAATGAGGGCCTTGTGGAGCTTGGTCTTGAAAGCAGGCGCACTCTCCTGGGCGCGGACGGGAACGGCGCCCAGGCCGAAGCCGAGCCCGGCGGCCAGAGCGGTTGAGGTGGCAAGAAACTCACGGCGGTTGTAGTTCGATTTCATAGGCAGGGCAATTCTGGACTAAATCCGGCATTGCGCAATCTCCCAAACGCCTATGCCAAATCCACTGGGTAAACGTTGATACCTTCCTGGGGTTCGGCTAAGGATAGCTGGCCATGATAGACAATGAAGCGCAGGCAGCGGAAGAATTCCGCGAGCCATGCCGTCGCCAACTGCAGCGCCCGCTGGAAGTGCGCATCAAACCTGTTCATCGGCAAGAGTGGTGCCATCTTGCTCGGCTTCCCGGGCACAACTCAGGACGTGGATGTCTTCCCAGCCCGAGAAGGCCCATGCTCCGCAGCTTCGCTCAGCCGCGGACATCGCAGATGACGACCACCCGGAGTCCCCGCCAGGGTAATGCCCCATTCCGTCCGACAGCCGCCACCCAGGTTAGGAAAAGGGCAAGCAGTTTTGACCGCCTCCTGCTTTGGATCAAGCCGCTGGGGTTGGCCGTCCTGAGCCTGGCGGCAGGCTGCACCCATCCTCCGTCGGCGCCGCGCGTCGGCGGAGGCTCGTGGTTTCCCGGCGCGGACGTCGCCGGCCTGGCCGCGCGGCCGGGGGTGGATTTCATTCCAGGGTTGCGCGGCTATCAGCAGACGACGGACTATACCTGCGGCCCGGCAGCGCTGCTGTCGGTGGCGCGGTTCTATCACCGGAGCGGTATCGCCGAGGACGCGGCGACGGAAATGCGCATTGCCCAGGAAGCCGGCACGCGCTTTCCTGAAGGTCTCCCGCCCGGCGGCAAATTGGGCACGAAGCCCGAAGAAATGGTGGCTTGGCTCGAAAAGAACGGGTTCGAGGCGAAGCTCGAATTCGAGGCCAAGCCCGGGGATGACGGCGCGGCGCTGCGCCGATTGCGGGAGAACATCCGCAGGGGCATCCCCACCCTGGTGGCCTGGATTGATTTGGGCGGGCATTGGGCGGTCGCCGTGGGCTATGACGACCGCCAAAACGAGGATCCGTGGGACGATGTGTTGATCCTGGCCGACCCCTATGACTGGTATGACGATGTGCGGGACGGCTACACCTTCGTCAACGCCAACCGGTTCTACTGGATGTGGTTTGACACTCACCACTTCGACCGGGAAACCTGGCGGGGCATGATTACGGTAAGCCCCAAAACACCCCTTTCTGGACGATGAGCGGAAAGCGAAAGCAGTTTCAATTTCCGGTCAGTTTTGGCATTCCAGTTGCCTTTGTGCTGCGGTGGCTGCAACCCGCAATCAGAGAACAAGTGCCGTGGCGAAAGTGACCCGCCCGTTGTTCGTCCAGGCCCCGCAAGCAAGCAGGCCACAGGTGTCAGTATGAAATCAGTTGCACTTCGGGTAACCGTGCCAGCGAACCTGCCGCTCGCGTTTTAGTTCAAATCCACCGGATCAATGTCCACCGCCAGCGACACGTCTTGCGGCAGGGTGAGCGACCGGATGAGCAGCGCCAGGCGCTGGCTAAGCGCCGCCATGCGCTGCGCGCGCAGCATGATCTGGTAACGGTAATAGGTCTCGGCACGCAGCAGCGGCGAGGGTGCCGGCCCCACGATCACCAGGTCCTTGATGTCGCCCACCGCCTTTTCCAATTCGCGCTTCAGGTAGTCGGCGGAGAATTTCACCTTCTCTTCGTTGCGGCCTTTGAGCGTCAGCAATGCGATGCGGCCGGCGGGCGGGTATTTCAGTTGCTCGCGGAACCCAATCTCCTGTTCGTAGAAGCCCTCGAAGTCGTGCCGGCGGGCGAATTGAATCGCCGGATGGAAGGGAGTGAAGGCCTGGACGAACACCTCGCCTTCGATGTCGCCGCGGCCCGCGCGTCCCGCCACCTGCGTCAACAACTGGAAAGTCCGCTCGCCGGCGCGGAAGTCCGGCTGATGCAGCGCGAGGTCGGCGTAGATGATGCCGACCAGCGTTACGTTGGGAAAGTGCAGGCCCTTGGCGATCATTTGCGTGCCGACCAGGATGTCGATCTTGCCCACGCGGAAGTCGCCCAGGATGCGGCGGTAATCCTCCTTCCGCTTCAGTGAGTCAGAGTCCATGCGCACGATGCGCGCTTGCGGGAAGAGTTTGACCAGGGTGGCCTCCACTTTCTGCGTGCCCAGGCCGGAGAAGCGGATGGCCGGGTTGCGACACTTCTCATTGGGGCAGACCGTCGGCACGGGAGCGACATGGGAGCAGATATGGCAGCAGAGCTTGTTCTCCTGGCGATGGTAAGTCAGCGAGACGCTGCAATTGGGGCATTCGGCCACGAACCCGCAGAGAGGACATTGCAGCGAGGTGGAATAGCCCCGGCGATTCAGGAACAGGATGACCTGTTCCTTCCGTTCCACGCGCTGAGCGATGGCCTCCTTGAGCTGCGGCGAGAAGATGGGAATCGCTTTGCCCGGCCGCACCGTCTGGCGCATATCAACGATGCGCACGACCGGCATCTTCTTGTCGTCCGCCCGCTCCGGCAACTGCAGCAACGTGTACTTCCCCTTGCCGCAGTTGTAGTAGCTTTCCAGCGACGGCGTGGCCGAGCCGAGCACGACCACCGCCCCTTCCATCTGACCGCGCACAATCGCCACGTCGCGCGCGTGGTAGCGTGGCGCTTCCTCCTGCTTGTAGGAATGCTCGTGTTCCTCGTCCACGATGACGAGGCCCAGCGGCTCGACGGGCGCAAAGATCGCGGAGCGGGCGCCGATGGCAATCCGCGCGCGGCCCTGGCGAATCTTGTGCCACTCGTCATGCCGCTCCCCCGCCGACAAATGGCTGTGCAATACGGCTACCAGCGTTTGCAGCCGACCGGAACTGAACCGCGCCTTGAAGCGCTCGACGGTCTGCGGCGTGAGCGAGATTTCAGGCACGAGGACAATCGCGCCCTTGCCCTGCTCCAGGGCATGGGCGATAGCCTGCAAATAGACCTCCGTCTTGCCGCTGCCGGTGACGCCGTGCAGCAGGAATGTCAAGGAACGAGGGGCTTCTGGCCTCGGACCTCCATCCATAGCTGAAATGATCGCCGCGAGCGCCTTGGCTTGCGCCGAGTTCAGCGGCAGCGGCTGCGTCGGCAGGATCTGCTCGCGCGCATAAGGGTCGCGCTCGGAGATTTCAGCGGCGACCGAGACCAGGCCCCGGTCTTCCAAATGGCGGACCGTCGCCGCCGTGGTCTTGGCCAGCGTGAGCAATTCGCTCAGCGGCAGCTCCGGCCGTGCTTCAAGGATGCGCCAGACTTCCATTTGCCGCTTGGGCAACTTCGGCAACTCGCCCGTGACCGGCAAGGCGCGCACATGCAACCGCTCCCGCCAATTGGCCTGCTCGTGGCGGACGGCCTCCGGCAGGACGCTCTTGAGCGCTGTCTCCGGCGCACAGCAGTAGTACTCGCCGATCCAGCGCGCCAGCTTGAGGATCTTGGGCGTGACCAGCGTCTGAGCGCCGATGACTTTCAGGATGGGCTTGAGGGTTGCATGGGCTGACTCCTCGGCCAGTCCGGTCACGCATCCGAGCACCTTGCGCGAACCGAAGGGCACCTGCACCCGGCTGCCCACGTCCACCTGGTCCGCCAGCTCGGGCGGAATGAAGTAATCGAACTCCTTGCGGAGCGCGATTTCCAGGGTGACGCGGGCAATCATACTTGTTGGCACATCCCTAACACCTTTGGGTTCGCTTTCCAATCACCAAGCGTGGCGGGTGGATCATGGCCAGGGCTGCTCTAAAGTCCGGCCAGTTGAGGGAAGATCCTGTTCTGCAGCCCTGAAATCCGAAGACCGAAGGCCGAAACCCGAAAGAAGGCCGAAATCCGAATTCCGAGAATGGCCTAAGCCGACTGGCGGCTGCTCCGACGGGGTGGCTATCAATTCGGACCTCGGCCTTCGGGTTTCTTTCGGCCTTCGGTCTTCGGATCTCGGGTTTGGAATGGCCCGGACCGACTTTAGAGCAGCCCTGGATCATGACGCTCCGCTCCCCGTCCGACCCGGCCGACCCGCTGCCCCGCCATGACTGCCGGATTGCTTTGACCTGCCAGGGCGCCGCACCTACGCTGCCCGCGTGGAAACGGGAAATGCCAGCGCACTTAGTTCGCCCCGGGCGCGTCTCCTGCCGCGTCTGCCGGCGCTGACGAGTTACCTGGGTCGAGGGCTCTTCCACTTCCTGCTCACGCTGCAAGGGCTGGGCGCGTTTGCCCTGATCACGCTGGGGGTGATGATTACCCGGTTCGGCGCCGCGCGGGAGGTGATTCGACCCAGGATATTCCAGGAGGCGGCTCGCGCCGGGCTGCGGCTGCTGCCGATGTTTCTGTTTATGGCTGCGGCGCTGGGGTTGGTGGTCATCGGCCAGACCGTCTCCTGGCTGGCGCCGGTCGGGGCCATTGATTTCCTGGGCACGGTCATGGTCATTGTGGTGGTGCGCGAACTCGGCCCGCTGGCGACGGCCTTGCTGGTCCTGGCCCGCATCGGCACGGCCAACGTCATCGAGCTGGGCACCGCGCGGGCGATGGGCGAGGTCGAGGCGCTGGAAGCCCTGGGCATTGACCCGATCCACTATCTCGTCGTGCCGCGGGTGATCGGCATGGCGCTGGGCGTCTTTGCGCTCACGGTGTATTTGATTCTCGGCGCCCTGCTCAGCGGTTACCTGTGGGCGTTCGTGCAAGACGTTCCGCTGCGGCCCGGCGATTACTTCCACCAACTGGCCAGCGCCCTGAGCGGGCTGGATTTCGCCTTGCTCGCGGTCAAGACCCTCGCCTTCGGCTCCATCATTGCGCTGGTCACCTGCTATCACGGCCTGGCCCAGCCGTTGCGCCTGGAGGAAGTGTCCCGCGCCACGGTCGCCGCCGTCGCGCAGAGCATCATCGCCTGCGTGTTGATCGATGCCCTGTTCATCATCATCTACCTCGTGACATGACCGGCCACCTGCCAGCCCCGGCCGGTGCGCCGGCCATCGAGATGACCGACGTCGCCGTCGGCGCGATGCGCGACCCGGACACGATCGTAGCCAAGCAGATCAACTGGACGGTCAACGCCGGCGAATACTGGGTCGTGGCCGGGCTGCATGGCTCGGGGAAGAGCGATTTCCTCATGTTGACCGGCGGCTTGATGCCCCCCCGGCAGGGCCGTTACCAGTTCTTCGGAGGAGCGATGCCCATCTTCGAAGAGGCGCGTTTGAAGGAGCGGCTGCGCCTGGGCCTGGTGTTCGACGGCGGGCAGTTGTTCAACCACCTCACGGTGGCGGAGAACATCGCGCTCCCATTGCGCTATCACTACAACCTAAGCCGGAGCCAGGCCGCAGCGACGGTGAGCAAACTGCTGGAATGCACGGAACTCGCCCCCTGGGCGGAGAGCACGCCGGGCACGCTGGGGCGCGGTTGGCAGAAACGCGTCGGCCTGGCGCGCGCGCTGGCACTCAAGCCGGAAGTCCTGCTGGTGGATGGTCCCCTCGCGGGCCTGGATCCGCGGCACGTGAAATGGTGGCTGGGCTTCCTGGATCAACTGGCCAAAGGCCACCCCCTGATGCAGGGCCGGCCGCTGACGCTCGTGGTCACCACCGCCGACATCCGGCCCTGGAAAGGCCACGCCCGGCAATTCGCGGTCCTAAGGAACCACGGCTTCGTCGTGCTCGGCGCCTGGGAACAACTCAAAGCCGCGAGTGGGGAACTCGTGCGGGAGTTATTGACGGAACCAAGTCAAACGGAGTAATGGAATGAGAGGAAACGGAGTAATGAAGTGGTGGAGAGACGGAGCAATGCCGCAGGCCAACCCTCCAACCCTCCACTACTCCATCCCTCCGCTGTTCTAATGGCCTTGCAAGATCTAACGCCGCAGTTGCGCACCCGTCTCAGCCGCATGGAACGGGCGGTGGGCTGGTTTGTGGCGTTGGCGATGGCCCTGCTGGCGTTTGGCTTCGTCTATTACGTCTATCACACCGCCGAGAACAAGGGCTGGTTCCTCACCAAGGCCCCCTACTACACCTATGCCAATCGGGCGACCGGCCTCAAGCTCGGCGACCCGGTCATGCTGATGGGGCTGGCTGTGGGCCAGATCACCCGGATGGAGCCGATGCCGCCCGATGAGTTCCACCATAACATTTACGTCGAGTTCCAAATCAAAGACCCCTACTACGGTTATCTCTGGACGGAAGGCTCGCGGGCCAAGTTCGCCCCGGCCGACCTGCTGGGCAAACGCGTGCTGGAAGTCACCAAGGGCAGCGGCGGCTACCCGACTTACGTCTTCTACCCGTTGCGCGAGGTCAGCCTCGCTGAGGCGCGCAGCCTGGCCGATTCGTCCCACTGGCTGCTGGCGCAGGAGGTCTGGGACCAGACCGGCACGAACCTGGTGGCCAAAGCCAAGGCTCCGTTCACCAACCTCACCGCCATAGCGGCCACCGGCTGCACCAACCTGCTCATCATGAACACCAGCGAGCAGCACAAGCTGATGACGGGGATCTGGAATGACCGGGAAGGCCGCTACGACGCCTGCACCAGGCAGAGCAAATATGAGCTCCTGCCCGATGAATCGGCCGCCGTCACCGAGCGGCTGGAAGAACTGATCGCCCAGGTCGAACAGGCGTTGCCGCACGTTCTGGCACTGACGAACCAGCTCCTGACGGTGCTCTCCAACACCGCGAACCTCACTTCGAACCTGAACGCCGTCGCCCTCGACGCGCGCCCAGCCGTCAGCAACCTGACGACGCTCACCGCGCAGTTGGACCGGCCCGGCGCGCTCGGGGAATGGCTGCTGCCCACTAATATCAACCGCCAGATCGAGGGCGCGCTCGGGACCGCCAATGCCACCCTCGCCAGTGCCGACACGAACCTGACCGTGCTCGCGGAAAACCTGGGCCGCTCGCTGGACAACCTGGCCAACCTGACCAGCAACCTGAACAGCCAGGTGCAGGTGAACACGAACATCCTGGGCGAGATCTCCCGGGCGATCGTCAATGCCGACTCCTTCATCCAGGGCCTCAAGCGTCACTGGCTCCTGCGCTCCGCCTTCCGCACCAAGGACATAAATACGCCTCCAGCGGCCCCCCTCACGCCGATCCGCTCCCCGAAAGCCAAGGACGAACGGTAACCGCGGGCATTCTGCATTCTTTATTTCCGTCCTCCGCAGCCCATCCTCCGTAGCAGAACTGCGGAGGGCGGACCCAACCTCTGACCTCCAGACCTCCTGACATAGCCTCTAATTCCTGAGGAATTCGGATATATATTTTGAAAAGAATATAGCATATGTTCTTGCGTATTACGCGCGCGCGCGCAAGAATGACCCCATGC